>JAFRLN010000016.1 GCA_017431175.1 Mogibacterium sp. | reverse complement strand
GTTAACTACCAGGCAACACCGGATGAAGAAGGCTTCACAGCATCCGGAGCTCTGAGAATGGGCGTCAGCGAGATGACAAGATTCGGATTCGGCGAAGAAGAATTCAAGAAGCTCGCTGCTATCATGGCAGACTGCATCCTGAGAAACAAGGATGTCAAGGAAGACGTCAAGAAGTTCAGAAGCGAATACACAACAATGCGTTACTGCTTCACTGACAAGGAATTCTTAGAGGCACTCGAAGGATTCGCAGGCAAGATCGGATTCTAGGACACTATCAGGATATCCGGACGGATATCTGCAGATGCATGTTGACCCGGGGCTGCAGAGCCCCGGGTTTTCTTCTATCGACAAAAGGCGTACATAAGCGTAAAATAATGGCATGAAGACCGGATGACATGTTTCCGGTACAGGATCGAATGACAGTATATATCCGCAGATCAGGCTGATTGGTGCCGCGGATCAGGACAGGGAAGAATCAATGAAGATAGAATGGTGGATGCTGGACGGAGCAGTAGTGCTGATCGTTCTAGTAGCTGTAATAAGAGGAGCGGCAAAAGGGATAGGAGATACTCTCCTCAGGATACTCAGTCTCGGAGGCGGACTGGCGATCAGTTACTTTTATCTCGATAAGGTATCTGCGTGGCTGGCTGTGTCGCCGGTCCAGAGCACCATACACAGACACCTCTATCTGATGATAAGAGAACGTATGGGAGGGACGCCTCTTGATCCTATCACTCCCGAGAAGGGGAGTTCTACGGATATCATCAACGGATTCGTCGGTACTCCACAGGCTGATCCGTACACAGAGGCGATGCCTAAGACGATAGGGAGCGCGGTAAACGATCTGGCTGACAAGACAGCCACAGTAGCAGCGTCAAGGATAACGGATATCTGTATCAACATCCTGTCAGTAGTCGCGATCATTGTCGCTGTGTGGCTGGCGATGACGATCCTGAGACTCATATTCAGACTGCTGCGCAAGAATTCAGTGCTGATAAGACTGTCAGACCGCATACTCGGTATGGCATTCGGTGTGGTCAGAGGACTGATACTGTCGTTCATTGCCGCAGCGGCGCTCATACCGGGAGCAGCGTACTTCGCTCCGGATAAAGTATCTGAAATACTGGCTGCGATGCAGCAGACATATATCGCGGGTACGATATATGATATGAATCCGATCATGATCATTGTCGAGCATTTTCTGCGCTAGACAGATGGATCACAGGCCCTGCGTATCAGTATGCGGGGCTTTTTGTGTGTTTTGGTTGATATTGCAAAGCCCGTTGTGATACAATACTTCAGCTATGGTTTTTGACGGATCAGTATACAGAAACGATGACGAGAGGTTCATGGCAGAGGCCATTGCCGAGGCAGATGCAGCTGCGGCTGACGGAGAAGTTCCTGTCGGCGCTGTCATCGTCAGAGACGGAGAGATCGTATCCCGTGCTCACAATATGGTAGAGACAAGCCGGAGTTCATCAGCGCATGCCGAGATGCTCGCTGTCGAGGCTGCCGAGAGGCGGCTTGGGACAAAATGGCTGACCGGATGTACGGTATATGTGACTCTCGAACCGTGCAGCATGTGCGCGGGCGCGCTGGTGCTGGCCAGAGTATCGAGACTCGTTATCGGCACGATGGATCCCAAAGCCGGCGCATGCGGATCCCTGCGTAACATAGCAGCGGATGACAGACTCAACCACCGCATTGAGATCACTGCAGGAGTGCTCGAAGAACGATGCAGCACGCAGCTGAAGAAGTTCTTCCGGGCAAAGCGCCGCAAGACCATCGCGGAAGACCGGACAGACAATCAATCGGCGGCAGACCGATCTGCCGTAATTCAGAATAACGGAGGAAACAGTTAATGAAGAGGGGAACTCTGATCGCCGTACTCACAGCGATTATGGTAATGGCATGTTCAGCCTTCAGCTTTGCGGCTGACGGACTTGAACTCGTTTCATCCTACCCTGAGGATGGCCAGAAGAACACATCGATGGAGAATCTCGGCGTCAAGCTGACATTCAACCACCCGATCAATTCAGACGAAGCGAAGAAAGTCGACGCGTCAAAGTTCAGCATCGTTGACCAGGACGGAGAGAAAGTTCCTGTACAGGTCCTTTTCAGCGCTAAGAACGATGGACTGGTACTTGTAGTCGCTGACATAGATCAGGGCTTCATAGCCAAGAACAATTCAGAATATACACTGACGATCGATGGCGGTCTTGTGGACAATGACGGCAATGTGCTTGAGAAGGCACAGACCATCACGTTCAGGACTTATAACCAGAAAGTCAACAACATGGTCAACATGGGTATGATGTTCTTCATGTTCGGCGGTATCATGTTCTTCACTATGCGTCAGAACAAGCAGAAAGAAGAAGAGAATTCTGACAAGGACGAGAACAAAGAAGCATTCAATCCGTACAGAGAAGCTAAGAGAACAGGTAAGTCTGTAGAGGAAGTCATGGCTGAGCAGGCCAAGAAGGAAGAGAAGCTCGCCAGGAAGAAAGCACGCAAGAACAAGGGCAAGGATGAGCCGCAGGATAAGAAGATCGAGAACTGCGCAGAGCTTCTGAACAATGTATATCATGTTCACGCACCGGCTCCGATCAGCAAGGAAGACAGATCTGTCAATGCGCTTAACAAGATGCGCAAGGACGCGGCAAGGGCAGAGAAGGCAGAAAGAGAAGCAAGAGCTGCCAGGAGAAAGAGAAAGAACTAATCACATAATCAGAAATGTCTAGAGGGGAGCGCCAGCTCCCCTGTTTATTGGGAAATAATGAACGAAACAGAGCTCAGAGCATACGCGAAGATCAATCTGTCACTTACTGTAACTGGCAGAAGGGAGAACGGATACCACAATATAAGGTCCCTGATGCAGGGAATCGGGCTTTTCGATGTGATAAAATTAACAAAATGTCCTCGAAATGCAACAAAATACAAATTGCCTCATTGCACTATTGGCGGGGTTGTTGTATATTTATGTACGGACACAGAAACAATTCCGGTCGACATGAGCAACCTCGCTTTCAGGGGTGCGGCAGCAGTCATTGACGCTTATGAGCGCCAGATACAGGATGACCTCATGATATCCATAGATAAGAGACTTCCTGTAGCGGCAGGCATCGCGGGAGGCAGCGGAAACGCCGCTGTGTGCATGCTGGGACTCAACTCCTTGCTCGGATCGCCATTCAGCCTGAGAGAGCTGATGGATATCGGAGTCAGCGTCGGCGCAGATGTTCCTTTTTCACTGCTGATGAACGCAAAACGCAACGAGGGTTCACTCGCCGGTCTCAGAGGAGCTGAGGAGGCGAGCACAGCAGCCTGGATAGGAGGCATCGGGGAGATCGTTGAGCCGGCAGATCCTCTGTGCAGGTATGTTATTCTTACTAACCCGGGAATAGCAGTCTCTACCAGAGCAGCTTATGAAGGAATCGACGCGATCATGTCAGAACCCGGCTATCAGAAGATCGTTGATGAGTACCCGCTCTTCGTAAATGATCTTGAGAGCTATACCCTCAGAGATTATCCTGAGGCGGCACATCTGAAATCGGTCATGCAGCAGGAGCTGAAAGCGGACATGGTCCTCATGAGCGGAAGCGGTCCTACGATGGCGGCATACTATGAAGACGAAGAACAGGCTCTGTCGGATTTTGCCCGCATGAAGGAACTGGCTGCGGAGAATGACGGATGGCGTACATGGTTCACGGCAACCGGTATCGGCTGTGTTCAGAACGAAGACATCAATAATTGATGGAAAAAAGAGAAGGCCCCAATACTTTATAGGAGATGACAAATGATGGAGATCCAACTGAAAGTGCAGAAACCGCTCAAAGATCTGGTATATCTTGAACTTAAGCACAAGATACTGACCGGAGAGATCGTTTCCCAGACGAGACTTATGGAGATCGATCTGTCCGAGAAAATGAATGTCAGCAGAACGCCGATCAGAGAAGCTATCAAGAGGCTTGCCGATGACGGACTTGTTAAAGTAGAGCCGCGCAGAGGCGCCTATGTGGCAAACATATCCATTAAGGACATGCTTGATGTATTCGAAGTCAGAGAGGATATGGAAGGGTTCGCAGCAAAGCTTGCAGCCGAAAGGATCACGGAAGAAGAAAAGGCTGAGCTTCAGAAGATCGCAGCAGCGTATGATGATGCTCTCAGCAGTGGCGACAAGGAAACTATAATCGAGTTTGACGAAGAGTTCCATAACTTTATCGTTGCCTGCAGCGGCAACGAGACTCTCAGCGAGCTTGTAAGCTACGTACAGGAGCTCTCACTCAGATTCAGATATCTGTATTACAATGATTTCTCGCTGTATGAATCCACTGCGGAACAGCACAACAGAATCATGGAAGCAATCAACAACGGCAGAGCTGAAGAAGCAAGAAGAGAAGCGGACGCTCACGTCAAGGCTCTCAAGGAATTCGTCTTCGAGCTCGGCAAGAAGATGAAAGCTATGGGGGAGACTGAGTGATCCCGTGAGGCGATATCGGAGCTGCAATGAACAGGACATGAAAAAACTTCCGGCGTCGAAGCCGGAAGTTTTGCTTTTTTGAAATGCTTTGCCGGTCCTGCTGCCGGTAAAGCGCCGGAACTGTCACAGGAGAGTGATCTCCTTCACTGCGTCAAGCAGAACAGGAAATTCGTCCATTACCGGCAGTCTGACTCTGGCTGCGCTGGAATCAAGTCCCTTGAAGTCATAACCGTCGATCACCAGAACGCCTCTCTTCCAGAATTCCTCTTTCAGGTTGATCTCAGGATCGTCATGATACAGCAGCATGAGAGAGTTCGTGTCGAGCGTCTCTGCCATATGGAGCCTTCCGCAGGTGCCTTCCGGATGGGAAGGTGTGCATCCGAGCGCTTCTCTTACCTGCTCTTTCATAGCGGCAAAATCTCCCATACACTTTTCAATAAAATCCCTGTGAGACAGAGCCTCCGCGGCGATCTCTCTGTTAAGCTCGCCTACCATATACGGATTAACCATCTTGTTCATATAGCCGATCAGATCTTTGTGGGCAATGATATAGCCGACTCTCATTCCTGCAAGGCCGAACCCTTTGGACATCGTGCGGACTACTGCCAGATTGCGGTATTTTGAGAACAGCTTCACTGCAGAGTTGTCTTTCGGCATGAAATCTCCGTATGCCTCATCTATTATGACTGTGATATTGTATCTCGCGGCGTCAGATACGATGCGTTCGATATCGCTGATATCGATACACTGGCCGGTCGGATTGTTCGGATTGTCTACATATATGAAATTGTATGACTTGCCGTTATTCGCCGGCAGACCTTCGCCGCTGTCTCCGTCGACCTGATAGTGCATGGCTAAGAACTCATCTGTGTCGAATCTGTAATTCCGCGACTTATCCAGCTGATACGGCGCATACTCTATACCGATCATCCCGGCGTGCATGTAATAATCCGTAAACTGCGGAGATACTCCCAGCACTACTGCGTTATGCGTATCATAGATATTGTTGACAATATACAGAGCGCTCATGCTGCCGTCTGTGATCAGGATGTTGCCGCGCTCAACATCGATCTGATCCTTCCAGTATTCACAGACAGTGTCGTAAAGCGCGCTGCTGTGAGGATAAGGGCCGAGCCTTGCCGGATCGAAATTCCGCAGCACATCAGCGCATTCCGGCGGGAATCCGTACGGATTACATCCCTCGCTGCAGTCGATGCCGCCCTCGGGCAGCTCTATATGATCCATCGCATAGCTGATCTTTTCCTGATCAAGCAATTCTTTTCTTATCTTGAGTTGCTTCTTGTTTCTGCTCATTGCAGTCTCCTTTGTGCGTTAATTTGTGTCTTTATGTTTGATTACCTTGTATCCGCCTATGATCAGTGTCGGCAGCAGGTAGAAGATGATGATTCCATATGCCAGATAGGTGTACCCGGCTCCGATCAGATCTACGACTCCGATCCGTGAGCAGAGCAGAGCGAGAATCAGGGTCACTACCGCGATGATACCTCTGCGGTTCCTGCCGAGCTCACCCTTGCCGCTTTCCTGGATCGCGATGTCAAAACGGTCGATGATCATGTGGATGCAGCCTGTAGCTGTTTCGATAAGTGTCCATCCCATGACGATTCCGAACAGTGTGAGAAGTCCCGCGCCTCCGTTTACCGCCGTGATCATCATAGTCCACGGAGTCTCTACTTCAGGACCGACAATAGACATATCTCCGTAGAAGCACATCATTGCGAAATAGCTGAGGAACCATGGAATGACCATCAGCATTCCCGCGAAAAGACCTGAAAGAAGAGTCTCTTTTCTGCTGGTCTGTCTCTTCAGTGAGAACATCCCCATCGGAATCGCATTGATATTATATGCTACATAGAGTATCCCAGTCCAGATGCAGAGCATTACTGTAACTCTTCCGTCGTATGCTACTGTGCTGTGAGAGGCAAATACTTCTCCGATGTGATCTCCTCTGCGCGCTATGACGATTATCGTGAACAGAATATATCCGCAGTAGAGCAGGATCGTTCCGATCGATTCGAATTTCTCAATGATGCCGCTGCCGAAGAAGTTCAGTATTCCGACAGCGATAATGACCACAATATTACCGAGAAAGCTCGGAAGCCCTACCTGCGCGAATATAGAACCTGTCGCGGCGGCCATAACCGCGATCAGAAGGATCGCGATAAGGATAGTCAGTATATCCATCACAGGCCAGAGCGGTCCTATCATCTGCTTGATGAAGTTCTTATAGTCATATACTTTATTCATCCGGCAGATCTCGAAAGTCAGAAACGCGAATAGTGAAAAGCCTATGGCAATCGTGATACCGGATATCCACCCCATCGAACCGAACATTGCGCCGTACTGGTAGATCTCACGGCCTGTAGCATAGCCGCCGCCGATAAGTACGGACTGCAGTATGACGCCCGGAAGCAGATATTTTGCGTAAATAGATCTTCTGTCTGTCCTGTTAGTTTCTCCCATTTCCCTTTACTCCTTTTGACAATGATCAACAGATGTAACTTACATATATTGTCCGGCTGCTGCGGCGCGAAGGATCAAGATCCTCCTTCCTGCCTGCTGCGAACAGTTAAAATAAAAACCGCGGCTCCTGCCGCGGCTCCTTTCGATATCATCTGCAGTATCTTTCAGTATACGGACGGTACAACATGACTGCGATACGGGCACACGGCAACAGGGTCCTCATCGAAAGAGAACCACCAGAAACCGAAGAAAGCCTTCCTCGTATTGCCGCCTGTTCTGATCATCCTGTCTGTCATACTGATTTACTGCCTTATGTATTGCTTTGTATCTGAGGAAAAAACTTATTGAAGCGAATTATAGACGCAATTTTTGTGTATTTCAACAAAAAATTGGACAAATGCTGTTCTTTTTCACATGCAAATGCGGGAAGAGCCTTAATGGTATGCCTGATAAAAAAGGCCGGGATCTTCATGGATCCCGGCCCTGTGCGGTTTATCTGACTGACCTGTCAGTGCTCTATTCTGTCGTAGTGAGCTCTTCGAGAACCGTCTTGATCTCGATCTCCTGACCCTGCCTGCTTACAACGATCGAGACAGTGTCACCGACTTTGTGCTTCTTGACTTCTGAGATGAATGTCTGGCTGTCCTTGATCTCCTTGCCGTCAATGGAGATAATGCGGTCGCCCTGCTGGAATCCGGCAGTCTTCGCGTTCTCGCCGGTTACCTGCGCGATGTATACACCTGCTGCCTCGAGGTTGTAGTTCTCCGCATTAGCTTCGGATACATCCTGAATGGTGATTCCTACGACCGGTCTTGTTGTGACCTTTCCGTTCGCTACAAGATCATTGATGATATCCGCTACCGTGTTGATCGGTATGGCAAAGGCCAGTCCCTCGATACCTACTCCGGAACTCTTTGCGTCTACGATACCGATGAGCTCTCCCTTGCTGTTAAAGAGTCCGCCGCCGGAGTTTCCTCCGTTGATGGCAGCGTCGGTCTGCATGAGTGTCATTGTCCTGCCCTCGATAGTCAGAGTCCTGTCAAGAGCGCTGATGATGCCTGTCGTAGCCGTGCCGCCGAGCTGACCGAGCGGGTTGCCGATCGCAACAGCGGTATCGCCGACTTTGACCTTGCTGCTGTCACCGAATTCGGCAACAGTCAGGCCGGTAGCGTTGATCTTGACGACGGCAATGTCGTTTTCGTCGACACCGCCGATGATAACTGCAGGATATGTGCTTCCGTCGTGCAGGGTTACCTGTACCTTGTTGGCGCCCTGGATGACGTGATAGTTAGTGACGATATATCCGTCCGCGGTAACGATTACGCCTGATCCTGCACCTTCAGTGACCTGCATCTGCCCGAAATAATCCTGAGTCGTTCCGGAAACGAGGATCTCTACTACGGCATCCGCGTTTTTGTCAACGATCTCGGATATCGTCATCTCGCTTCCGGTAGCGTCGCTGAGCGAGAGCTGTGAGAGGTCGGAATCATTTCTCGGTTCTCTGTTATCATCCTGAGAGGTTTCTGATGATCCGCCCGATGGTCTTGCGGAAAAAGCGCCGCCGAGAAATGCGCCCAGCAGAGTACTGACGAGCATGGTCAGGATCATGCATATCACAAGGGCTCCTTTTGTGACGTATCTCGGGTCGCGGACCGGTTTGAGCGGTGCCTGCGCCCTGCGGGTCTGAGGCTGCTGAACCGCGTGCCTTGCCTGATAGTCTGTGCCGGCAGGTGCAGACGGGCGTGATTCTGGCTGCGAGTATTGGCCTTGCTGCGCAGATGGTCTTGCCTGCGCGGATTGACCTGGCTGCGAGTACTGGCCAGGCTGCGCGGATGGTCTTGCCTGCGAATATTGGCCTTGCTGTGCGGATGGTCCTGGCTGTGCGGATGGTCCTGGCTGTGCGGATTGGCCTGGCTGCGAGTACTGGCCTTGCTCCGAGTACGGGCTTCCCTGCACCGGTGGCGCGGCTTCGGAAGATACTCTCTCAGGGATATCGACATCCAGTGAGAAATTATTATGCGGAGACGTTGTTGCCGTATCATCTCCGTCGAATGTTACAATTGTTCTGTCTTTTTCGTCCATTTTGTTCACCTTCTGTATGAAAAGATATCTATACGGTTATATTGTATTACATAACCTTAATTTAAACTAAAAACGGTATGCAGCATGATCCCGCCGCAGAATTATCCCTAATATTCTACACGAAAAATCATAGATTTGAAATATGTCAGTATTGTGTCATTTGAGTTAACAGTATAAAATAAAGAAGTTATGAGTATTAAGAAAAATGTCAATCTCAGGATAACAAGCACCCAGTATTCGGAAAATCTTAAGCCCAGCGGAGAGGCTTTTCTTCGTGAGCTCGAAAAAGAGGACTCTCTCGAGATCCGGACTGAAGGTACCATGTATAAGAAGAATAACGCAAGGTACATCAGCTACGAGGAATCCGAGGAAGCAGGGCTTGAGAACAGCCACACTCTGGTCAAGCTGAGCGATGGCAGCATCCGTATCAGAAGATACGGCACCGGTGACGATGATGACGGAATGGATATGACCCTTGAGCCGGGAATACTGAATATTACGAGATATCAGATACCTAAGATGACAACCGTGAGCCTCGAGGTATATACCAACAGCCTCGATGAGGACCTTGATGAAGAGGGCTACGGAACGATATCCGTAGACTACAGGATCAGATTCGACCAGTTTTTCTCAAGACGCAATATTCTTGAGATAGAGGTAATGCCATCCTGATACCATGACAGAATACAGTACACTTTCAGAAGGAAGATTTTTTCAGATTGACCGATAAGGAAGACAACTATGAACAAGACCGGATTCAGCGCAGAAAAGTATATCGAAGAACAGTCAAAATACATCCTTGAGAGGATACACAGCGGTGAGGGCAGACTGTATCTTGAGTTCGGCGGAAAGCTCGTGGAGGACAAGCACGCCAAGAGAGTCCTTCCGGGTTTTGACGAGAATGCCAAGATCAAGCTCCTCCAGAAGATGAGCGACAAGGCAGAGATCATCATCTGTATCTACGCGGGAGATATCATCAAGAGCAAGACCCGTCAGGATTTCGGGATAACCTATGATCTCGAGGTCATGAGGCTCATCGATGAGTTCCGCAGCTATGATCTGGAAGTCAATTCTGTCGTCGTCACGAGATATGAAGACGCGCCTTCTGTCAATCAGTTCATAGAGAAGCTCGAGAGAAGAGGGATCCGTACTTATAAGCACATGTACACCAAAGGCTATCCGACGGATGTCGACACGATCGTGTCTGAAGAAGGCTACGGCGCCAATCCGTATATTGAGGTTGAAAAACCTCTGGTCGTCGTTACCGGACCGGGCGGCGGCTCAGGCAAGCTTGCCACCTCGCTTTCGCAGGTATACCACGAATACAAGAGGGGACGCAAAGCCAGATACGCTAAGTTCGAGACTTTCCCGATCTGGAATCTTCCGCTCAAGCACCCGGTCAATATCGCCTACGAGGCGGCGACGGCCGATCTCAAGGACTTCAACATGATCGACCCGTTCCATCTCACCGCATACGGAGAGACTGCCGTTAATTACAACCGGGATGTTGACGCGTTCCCGGTACTGCAGAGGATCCTTCACGCTATCACGGGCTCGGACGAAGGATACAAGTCTCCTACAGACATGGGCGTTAACAGATGCGGCTTTGCTATCACCGATGATGACGTGTGCAGGGAAGCTGCCCGCCAGGAGATCGTAAGAAGATATCTGATCGCAGAGTGCTCTTACAGAAAAGGCAATATCGACAAATCCACACTCGAGAGGACGAAACTCCTCATGGAAGAAGTCGGAGCGTCCAGGTATGACAGACCGGTAGTCGCAGCTGCTGAGGAATACGCCGAGGTCAAGAGGGAACAGAACCCTGAAAGATATGAGAACGTTGTTGTATCCGCCATCCAGCTTCCTGACGGAAGTATAGTTACAGGCAGATCTTCCAAGAGGATGGTAGCCACTGCCGCTATGGTACTCAATGCGATAAAGAGACTTGCCGGAATCAAAGACGACATGCTTATCATCTCGCCAACGATATTCGAGAGCATGACAAATACCAAGGTCGGAGTATTCCATGACAAGTCCAGCCTCAATCTCGAAGAGGTGATCATGGCTCTGACTCTGACCAAGCTGACCAACCCGTTCGCTGAACTTGCTCTCAGAGAGATCCCTAACCTGGAAGGCTGCATCGCTCACTGTACCGCGATCCTTTCAGACAAAGACGAACAGGCACTCAAGTCACTTGGAATAGATATCACCTCCAATCCGGAGTTTTCCAACAACAACCTGTACTCGAAATCGTAAGAAATAGTATCAGGAAACAGATTCTCCGACAGAGATTACCATTGAATTAAAAAGCGCGCTCTGTTACAATAACAGAGCGCGATGCTCTGATGTAAGGTTTCCTTCGGATCATACGACGTTGCCGAAAGGACGGAAACCTGGATCTCCGTCGGCTGCGCTCCTCCGATAGATGCTTAATGGCAGAGCAAAATATTTGCTGATGTAGCTTAATGGCAGAGCACCTCATTCGTAACGAGGCGGTTGGGGGTTCGACTCCCCCCATCAGCTCCACGAAAAAAATGGATGGTTCATCCATCCATTTTTTTCGTGGAATTCATGAAGAGGGAGGCGAGCCCCCAACCGCCGAGTGGCTAAGATCAAAGGGGGTTCGTATCCGGGTGTATGATGAAGTCAGACACCCGGAAAACCGCAGTCAAGGATCGAAGACCGCGCAGCGGCGCCGCAGGCGTCCTTGACAGCGGGATACTCCCCCCATCAGCTCCAAGCAAAAAACTTCCGGTAAAAACCGGTAGTTTTTTGTATTATTGCTTTTCAGATTTATTAAGGTGCTTGAGTGCTTTAAGCTGATCGCGTCGTTGATAGATTACATTAAGGATAAAGACGGTGTTTGCGTTCTCGTTGATCCAAAAATATACGAAGAACTTGTTTGCAATGATCTTACGTATTCCCATTGAGTGAAAAGGTTCATCCGGTACAGGCGCGATACTCGGTGCAAGATATTCCAGCTTGGTGATCAGCGCTTTGATTTCATTAGTGTAAGTTAGTGCAGTATCAGGAGAGAAAAGCTCATATGCTATATAGTCTTTGATCTCGTTAAGGTCGATCTCAGCATCGGGAGTGATGATAATATCATATGACTGCATTACTACTTAAGACTCCTTTCGAGGTCTTCAAAAACTTCTTTGAATGACCTGCCTTCACCTGCGAGTGCCTGCTCGTAGCTGTGCTGCAACTTGGCAGTGAGTTCAGTATCTGTCATGGAATCAATAGTCTTCGGGATTTCAGGGACTGTCAGAGGGAATGGTATGCCGTTCCTGTATATGATCTGACGATACAGTGAATTAATGACTACAGACACAGGAATCCCCAGCTTCTGCAGGATATCCTCGGCCTGTACTTTGATATCATTTTCAACTCTTGCGCTTACAGTAGTGTCTTTCATTGATCTCACCTCCACCAATACTGTAATACATCTGCTGGCAATTTGCAATACATGCTTCGACTCTCGTGTATTATAACGGTCTCTACGATTTCAATATTCGCGGTGACAGCTTCAGAGGAAAGCATCTTGAAAACATCGCTCTTAAGACAACAAGAGTGAGTGCCGGAAGCCCTTGATTTACTGGGGTTGAGGCAGTTGATGCTGAAAACAGCAAATGCTGCAGTATAGTTTTGAGTTTAGGATGAAGATTCTATGATCGGGTTCATGAGTTTTGCGAGCGACAAATATAAACGCGGGATATAAATAGGATACTATATTGTCCAGCGACTTGAAATGGATTCAAATATATGCTAAAATTATCCTGGCGAATGGGGGCAATGACATAAACATGAATCTTGAAGAAATGAGAAGGCGGAAAAGAGAACTCGGTTATTCCAATAAGAGGATCGCTGAGCTTTCGGGAGTGCCGCTCGGCACTGTACAAAAAATCTTCAGCGGAGCCACAAAAGCTCCGAGAGAGGAGTCACTCAAATACATATGGCGAGTACTTGGCCGACGCCCTGACAGTTATGCATACGGATCTGATAAAAGGATCTCAGAAGTGAGGGAGGACAGTCTTGCTTACGAATATGCCGATGAATCGGGGATTCCTGATGTCCTGATCGATGCAAGGACCAGAAACTGGCGCAGACAGGGTACATATACGATAGCCGACTATGACCTTCTTCCTGAAGAATTCAGGGTAGAACTCATCGATGGCGTATTCTATGACCCCGAAACACCCGATGACACAGACGTGCTTATGCTGGCCTCACCGATGCAGAAGCATCAGCATCTGGCCGGCAGCATTTATTCAGAGCTGCTGATATATACCAGCCGGCATCACCCGGAGTGCCTGCCGATGATTGCTCCTGTATCTGTCAAATTGGAGAAATCCGACACAACTCTTGTTGAACCGGATGTTTTTGTAGTATGCGATAAGAATAAACTGGATGGAAGGATAGTAAACGGTGCACCCGATCTGATCGTTGAAGTGCTGTCGAAATCAACGATGAGTAAGGACCAGCAGATTAAGCTGAATAAGTACTGGAGAGCAGGAGTTCGTGAATACTGGATCGTTGATCCATTCAGGACAGAGATCATAGTCTATCATTTTAGCGAAGGGACCCCGCCGGATATATATACATTTAGTGATATAGTCCCGGTAGGCCTCTCCGGCGGAGAGCTGGAGATCGATTTCAGAGCTATTTACGAACGCATGAAACTGATCTTCGGAGACTAACTGATATGGAACAGTAGCCATGAAGAAGCTGCTGAGTTGATAAAGACCTGGTGTGCTAAGAATAATATCCAGTATATTAATGATATGAACAATATAGAAGAAACATATAGAGCGATATACATGTAATGGTCGAAGACCCCTGACCTTCGTCTTTTTTTGCTTCCTGTTTTTATCAGACATTGCACTGACGAGATGAAAGGAGTCCAAAATGAGCAAATCCCAGTTACTATCCGAAGAAGAAATAATACAATCTCATACCATAAACATATTTCGGCACCGAAATAACTTGACAACAAATCAAGCGAGTAGTATATTTAGTTCGGTACCAAAATAAAATATTGATTGAGAGATGCGGATGAAGCAGATCCGCAGAAAGGAGAGCTTCATGGAAAAGACTGTAAACGAGAGGCTGTTTGAGCAGCTTATGAGAGCACCGCACGCTATCAGAAAAGCGGTCGTAGGATCAAGTTTCGGAGAAGAGATGCCGGGAGGTCATCATGGTCACGGACATGGTCATGGACCAGGTGGGTGTCACAGACATGGTGAAGGACATGGACCTGAAGGCTGCCATCACCATGGTGAAGGACATGGGCCAATGCATGGACATGGCCCGGGACACTGCGGAAAACACGATCGTGGCTTTGGCAGAGAGAGAGTCCTGGAGGTGATCAGCAGATATGAAGACGGAGTCAGGCAGAAAACGCTGACCGAAGAGCTCAGGATCAATCCGTCGTCAGTATCTGAGATGATTTCCAAGCTTGAGAACGATGGATACGTCAGAAGGACCGTTGATCCGACAGACAAGAGAGCTACACTTATCACTCTGACTGAACTCGGGGAAGCAAGAAACGCAGAACTGCAGGATGAGAAAACTGCCAGGCTGAACAAGGCCTTTGGCAATCTGACAGATGACGAGAAGGAACAGCTGATAGCGCTGCTCGAAAAGCTGACAGCAAAAAACTAATATAACACGCGTCGATGCCCCCCGCCTCTAAGACGAAGCGAAGGCGGCGGGCTCCATTTCAGACTTTCAGTGGCGGGTAGAAATCCCCCACTGAAACCCTGACGAGCTGAAGCTCCGACGCGTGTTGAATTCTCTCGCTTCGTCTCTTACGTGCGAGCACGCAGAGAGCTTCGCTCGGAATTTAATTATAAATAATGCAATAATATGACAACGAATGGCGTCCGATTCTACTTGCAAAGAGTCGGGCGCTTATATTGTGGTCAGAATATTTTGAAAGGACGACCTATGACGAAAAGTATTAATCAAAACATAATACTAATGCATCAAAAAAACACAATATAGTTGCAATTAAGGGAAGTACTATATATGTTTATACAGGTAAAACAAATAAAAAAGAGAGGGCTTAGATGGAATACAGAAAACTTGGAAATACAGGAATTGAGGTAAGCGTTATCGCGCTGGGGTGCGAGGGCTTTGTTGAGAATAATGACATGGCAAAGCTGTTTTTCGACAGGGCTGAGGAAGCCGGGATAAACTACTTCGACATGTTCACATCTGACCCTGCAGCGAGAGACGCCGTCGGAAAGGCTCTTGAAGGAAGACGTGAGAAGTTCATCATCCAGTCGCATCTGTGCTCGACCTGGAAGGACGGTCAGTACGTCAGGACAAGAGATCTTGAGGAAACAAAAGCGGCCTTTGAGGATTCCCTTGCGAGGATGGGCACCGACTTTATCGACGTCGGGATGATCCATTACTGCGATGCTGACAGCGACTGGGAAGACATAGTGGGCAGCGGGATACTGGACTATGCGAGGCAGCTCAAGGCGGAAGGTAAGATCAGACATATAGGACTGTCTTCTCACAATCCGAAAGTCGCCATGAGGGCGATCGAAGAAGGCGGCATAGAGGTCCTGATGTTCAGCGTCAATTATGTGTACGACATGCTGCCTGCCACAGAGAACGTGGACGACCTCTGGGCAGATGAGGTATATGAGGGCGGTTTTGAGAACATGGACCCTGACAGACAGAGGCTGTATGAGCTTTGCGAGAGCAAAGGGACCGGTATCAGCGTGATGAAGGCGTTTGCCGGAGGAGACATACTGGACGAAAAGATGTCACCGGCAGGCGCGGCGCTCACTCCTGTCCAGTGTATAAGCTATGCCCTTTCAAGGCCGGCTGTCGCTACAGTCTGCAGCGGCGCCAGGAACATGGAACAGCTGGATGCCAGCATCGCTTACGTTGATGCGGGCGCAGAGGAAAGAGACTATGCCGAAGCATTCGCAGCTTTCCCAAAGGTGAGCTGGACGGGACACTGCATATACTGCACGCACTGTCATCCCTGCCCTGCTGAGATAAACATAGCGGACGTGACCAAATTCATGAACCTGGTCATTGCGCATAACGAGTCGAACGGCATCCATGAAGGGACAGAAGAGTTCAGGGTGCCGGACACCGAGCGCGAGCACTACCGCGTTCTCGCGCACCACGCGGGCGAATGCCTCGCGTGCGGTCTCTGCGAGACCCGGTGTCCGTTCGGCGTCGCGATACGCGAAAACATGAAACATGCAAAGTCTATCTTCGGATATTGATCGCACAAAGAATTAATCGTATATCAATGAAAAACAATGATTATCTGATTTACCAATTCCACGATCAGTTCCAGGCTGAAAAAGACGGAATGTATACACGCATCCTCGGCACCAAAGCATGCCGCAGTGCGGACCGCAGGTGGAAGCTGAGCAACGGACCGATCGAGCCAGGTTCTATCAGTATCACAGGGCCTGGCCGCACCGCAGCAAAGTGCATGATACCAAGCCGCCGCAAAGACGGTTGATTAAAATCCTGATTGTTCTTATAATTATTAAGATAATGGGGCAGGCGTTTTCTGCACACCCTATGATGACATCCTTTTGATCGTTTTACGGCAACTATACCGGATGTGCGGGAATATGTCATCAGATAGCCTGCCTTTTTTGGTACGCATAATCGGAGGGTCGAAATGGAACTCACGCTTGAAAAATTGCTGTTGAGCGAGCTCAGGATCGCGGTTTATAAGAAGAACGAAGACACTTCATACGAACTGACGGATGAGGCGATGACTGCTGTTGTTACGGTCAATGAAGAGCTGGGACAGCTGGGCTACACACTCAGGCCGCAGGACCTCGCAGCGCTTGCGAAGAGTCCGTCGCTGAGTGACTTTCCTCAGCACTTCCGCAGTCTGCTGCAGTTTGTCGAAGCCGAGCCGATGTATCCTGATTTTCCGAGGCAGGTCATGGCCATGGACGAGGCGGAATTCCGCTTCCACCAGCTCATGCATTACTTTTCGACCTACGGGGTCGAGGACCTGTTAGGGGTAGAAGTCTCGCGCGGATGGATGCCGGATATGGATAAGACTGAGAAGACAAAGCAGGATGAGATCCTCCTGGATGCCAAAGTCATCGAGCTCCTGCCGGAAGAGGAGGCACCTCTCGTTGCTGCGAAGCGCGTACTCAGCCGGAGGAACAGACTCAATGATCCGGACCGCGAGATAGTTACTCTCGCAATCCCGCTGCTGACGCCGGAAGACCTTGGAGGGATCAAGGTGCCTTTTAAGGAGAATCTGACAGAACTATTCGAGGCGATCCTGAAGTCATCATCCGGAGACAGGGGGCTCCGGCTCTGGAGACAGATGTGCAGCCACACAGGCGACGTGATCAAGTGCGTAAGAGGCATACTTCCGCGTCACGATTATCATTTCAGGACGAGCCAGAAGAAAGCAATCGTCAGACTTCTCGAGTCGTATCCGGCAGATGATTTCAGCGCGAACCTGATACTTTCGAGGGGTAAGAGAGAGAAAAGCCTCGAAGTGCTGCAGTTCGTGGATTATAACATGTACTCCCGCAGCGCGGACCACAAGGAAGCTGTCAGGGCGCTCAGGAATGGTGAGCTGCGCTCATGGGAGGCTCAGGCAAAATACCTTCTCTCATCGGGCGACGAAGGTGCTCTGGACTTTATCGCAGCAAGACCGGGAATGATGCTTCGTATGCTCAACTGGCTGCTCAATCTGGGATACACAGCCGATGAGCTTACGGACAGGCTTGTACTTCAGGCCGGCAGGATGAGCCCGAACACCATGCTGAGAGTCATAAATGCCATGGAACTCAAGGACAGGCTCGCACCGGATGAAGCGGTCTATCAGGAAAAGCGCAGCAAGATCAGCATTGATGCGAAACATGCACGTGAATACTGTGAAAGCAAACACTCCCAGCTGCAGGCCGACCATGAGATGCGAATAATGATCCGAAAGTTCGACAGGTGGTACAATAAGCAGCTGTCTCTCATCATCGAAGACCGGAGCTGCGGCTGGCTGGAGCGCATGAGGAAGAGAAGCAGTCTCAGGAAAGTGCGCAATAATTATATGAGGGAACTGGAGGGGCACAGGAAGCGCATGACGGACCCGGAGCATGTGGAGATGCTCATAAGGAATATCAACGGACGTGAGAAGAAGCAGCTCAGGGAACTGGATGAAAGCTATCGATCTGATGTCAGCAGATACAGCAGGGATAGTGCCAATACGGAGACTATCCGCTCCATCATGAAGACCCTGTTAGCGAAGCATCTGGAAGAGAAAGAAACAGTTATTCGCGGCAGGAAAGTGTA
Source organism: Mogibacterium sp. (assembly GCA_017431175.1). Taxonomy (GTDB): domain Bacteria; phylum Bacillota; class Clostridia; order Peptostreptococcales; family Anaerovoracaceae; genus Crickella. The sequence goes on along the minus strand of JAFRLN010000016.1, from coordinate 15,530 downwards.
CCTCGACAGCGGCACATATGATCTGCGCGCAAGCAGGATGACTGCCGGGGAGAAGACGGATGACGGTGGATACCTGCCTGACGGCATGGCGGTCCGCATACCGGATGAAGTGAACTATCTCAGGTTCTTCGTCTATTGGAACGACAGGTCCAGAGTCGATGTGGACCTGCACGTTACCGCGGCCGATCTCGATGGCAATAAAATCCACATCGGCTGGGACGGAGAATATACAGAGAGAGGAATCACTCATTCCGGAGATATAACTACAAGTGATGCTGCAGAGTATATCGATATAGACATGAGCGCGCCAGTAAGCTGCGCTTTCACTGACATACACCTGTACGATGGCAAGACGGGCTTTGGTGCGATCGAAACATGCTTCGTCGGGCTTATGGCAGTTGACAGCAATGCAGAGGATATAGCCCTCTATAACCCTGCAAATTGCATCTTCACGCATGAGCTCCGTTCGAATGACACATTCATCCATTACGGGAAGATCGACGTGCAGGGAAGACGTATGTACCATGGAGGAAAGTCACCGGAGAAGTGGACTGAATTCAGCAAAGCAGACGTCTCAGGTATAGAACATGAGACGTCATTCACGGTAGAGGATTATGTAGATATGCTGATGCGCTCTCAGGGCGCAGAGATCGCAGCCTCGCCGGATGATGCCGAAGTTATTCTTACGATCGACAAGTCCTCAGACGAGAAGGCTGTCAGCCTCTGCGACCACAACTTCTTTCTTGAGGCTTGAACTGCGCTGCTGCAAATACGTGCCTAAACGATAGAGAGCGGGACACGCCCTCTATCGTTCCCGCTTTTCCTGCAAAAGAGTTAATAAAAGAGGTATTTGTAATGCAGGAAGAATGTCTTATATGCAAGGCTCCGCTTGAGTATTTTGAAACGGATGAACTCATGGAGTGTGAGAATTGCCGCAAAAGAGAAAAAAAGCAAAACACGGTGTGTTAACAGACACTATGTTTGTAATGAATGTCATACTGAAGGTATGGACAGTATAAGCGGGAAGAGTGGGATTCCTATAAAGCTCTGGCCGCAGGTTCGATCCCTGCCTCCCCTACCAACGATCCAGTGGTATGCATGTGCGCATTCACCACAGCTTATTCCCATACTGTTCCGACGCCGGCTTCGACAGCTTTCTCATAGATCAGCTTAGCTGCCATGAGATCCTGCGAGCCAACGCCGACTGTTTCATAGACGATGATCTCATCATCGCTTTCTCTGCCCGGAATACGTCCATCTATAACATCGCCGAGGCTGCCGAGGACGTCAGCCTCTGTTATTATGCCGTCAGCGATAGGAATGAGAAGGTCGTCGGTCTCAGAGAGGGCTGTTTCCTTGTGGTCGCAGATGATTTTAGAAGCTCTCGGAAGAACAGCCGGATCCATCTCGTGCTTGTGCGGTTCGTAAGTACCTACGCAGCTGATCGTGCATCCGGGTTTGATCTTGGTGCCGTCGAATACTGGTTTTGCTGAAGGCGTCATTGTAATGAAGAGGTCTGCGTCCACAGTTGCCTCATCAGCTGACTTGACAGGAACGATCTTAGCGCCGTAGTCTGCGAGCTCTTTCTGCATTCTCTCGCAGAATTTTTCACACTGTTCGAAGTTGAGGTCGAATACTCGTACCTCCTCAAGCTGTCTTACAGCAACCATAGCCTCAAGCTGTGCAGGAGCCTGGCCGCCTGTGCCTATAAGACCGCCGATCCTGCAGTCTTTCTTGCCGAGCATGTCAAATGCCGCTCCTGAAGAAGCGCCTGTTCTGAGCTTTGTAACTGCTGCTCCATCCATCATGGCAATAATAACACCGGTCTTGCCGTCGATGAGCATTACCTGAGCAGGGCTTGCGTTGAGACCCTGAGCAGGATTGTGCGGAAAGATATTGATGACTTTGATAGCTGCAATATCTTCACTGGCGGCGTATGAAGGCATGAACAGGAACTCGGCGTCGTATGCAGGAGCCTTGATGCCTGTCCTCAGCGGAACGTCAACATCTCCGTTGGCGATCATGCGGAAAGCCTTCTTATCAGCTTCGATAACTTCTTTCATAGTCACGACGCTTTTGATTTCTTTTTCATTGAGAAGCAGCATGATATTTCCTCCTTACAGAATTGATTAGGTGAGTGATCCGGAAGTCTGTTCCGTTTATTACGTGACTGCCCTGGATATATCCGTTTCAGCCCCTGAAAGCAGCTTCTGGAGCAGGGCTTCAGGAGTAAGGCTGACTGCATGGAACAGGTAGACAGCATCGCCTGACACGGCAGTGGCTGAAAAAGCTTTAAGCTGATCTATGCTGGTATCTTCAGGCAAACCTTCGATAGCAGGAGCCCTGCAGATTACTGTCTCGCCGATATAATAACCGAGAACAGAATCATCAACAATACCTTTGAACCATGTTTCATCTAATTCCTCAAGCCCGAAAGCGAAGCGGGACTTGAGTATATACATCGCGAATCCGGATCGTGGAGAAAAAAGAGAGGCTGAGATCTGAGTCTGAAGAAACAATTACGGCGCGCAATTGATTGTTAAATGACAAACTTGACGTTTCACAAGAGCGCCGGAGGCAGGTTTTTTGTCGTTCTATTTTGAAAACAGGATTTTGAATGCACTGTCAAGGGCGTTTTTTTGTTCTGTTGACACTGTTTTTTTACACAAATAATTCGCAAAATTTGTGTAAAAAAACATAAATGTTAACTGTCAAACAAAGTGCAGAAAAAGGACTTCGTCACTTTGAAACGCGTCCTAATACACAATCGACATAAACAGTCCAAATTCTTACTATGTCAATAACAACAGGGTAAACAAAACTCTGGAGTAGATAAATGATTCACAAATAATAGTAAGGAGGTGGCCCATATGGCTGACAAAAAAGAAGTTGCCCGCCTTGAAGATCTTGCTTTCACAATGAGAAAGAAACTGCTCGATCTCTGTGTGCAGTATGAGGGTGCGGTACATATCGGAGGGGATCTGTCCATGACTGATCTTCTCATCGGTTTATTCCACCACGGACTCAATCTTGATCCGAATGATATCCGCATGCCGGAGCGTGATCGTTTTGTACTCAGTAAGGGACACGGCGCTGTATGTATGTACATCGCAATGTGCCTCCGCGGTTTCTTCGACTATGATGAGATCGTAAAAACATATGGCAAGCTCGACAGCGCTTATGGAATGCACCCATGCCGCGTGCAGCTTCCTGCACTTGAATGCTCATCGGGTTCTCTCGGAAACGGACTCCCTATGGCAGTAGGTATGGCTTTTGCAGCTAAGTCCAAGAAGCAGAAGCATCGTGTTGTATGCATGGTCGGCGACGGTGAGTCCTGCGAAGGAACCATCTGGGAAGCCGCTATAGCAGCCAGATCACAGGAGCTTGGCAATCTGGTAGTCGTAGTAGACAGAAACAAGCAGATGATGTGCAGCCATACAGAGGAGGTCACTGTACTTGATCCATATGCTGATAAGTGGAGAGCTTTCGGTTTCAACGTAGTAGAGATCGACGGACACAATATGGAGCAGATCGTGGATGCACTCGACAATCTTCCTGCATCCGATTCCGATCGTCCGACAGCTATCATAGCTAACACAGTAAAGGGCAAGGGCGTTGACTTCATGGAGCGCGTCATTGGATGGCACGCAGGAAGCCTTAACAAGGAAGACTATGAGAAAGCTATCGCGAGCATTGAACGCGTTTATGGAAAGGAGGCAAAATAATGGCCGGTTCATTTAATTTCGGAGAATGGATATCCGCACGCAGCGTAATTGGCTCAACTCTTAATGAGATCGGTGCGGAAAATGAAAAACTCTATGTATGCACACCGGACGTGGCAATGAGCCTCATCGAGTTCAAAGAGAACTATCCGGAACGTTTCATAGACGTTGGTATCGCAGAGCAGAACTGCATCGGTGTAGCTGCAGGTATCGCTCTTGAAGGAAACATCCCTGTAGTAATGGGAATGCTTCCATTTCTCTCAATGAGAGCATGTGAGCAGGTCCGTACAGCTGTATGCTATCAGAACCTCCCTGTTCGTATCATCGGTACAGGCGGTGGTCTGACATCAGGCGGCGGCTCCACACACAATGCCATGGAAGATATTGCTATTCTCAAGTCTATGGTAAATATGACTGTAATCTCCATCGGCGACCCTAACATGATCCGCGACATTCTCAAGCTGTCAATGGATTATGAAGGACCAATGTATATCAGACTCGCACAGGGCAAGAAGGACAGAGTCCTCTACGAGCCGGGCACCATCGATTTCAGGATCGGCGGCAGCGTAACAGCCCGTGAAGGAAAAGACCTGACTCTCATCTGCCACGGCGAGATGGTAGGCAAGGGCCTCGATGTAGCTGAAGAAGCTGCAAAGGAAGGGTACGACATCCGTGTGGTCGACATGTACACGATCAAGCCATTTGATGAAGAAGCAGTACTCAAGGCTATCAATGAGACCAAGGGTATCATCGTATGGGAAGACCATCTGATGGCGGGCGGACTTGCAAGCTCGCTTGCTGACTACTTCGTTGACAACAACGTATTCCCGGGAAAATTCAAGAGATTCGGAATTCCTCAGGTCTACGCCGGATTCGGTTCGGGATCTGAACTTCAGGAAAAGTACGGATATGCTGATGAAAACATTCTGGCTTGCATCAGAGAAATGCTGAAATAATCACTGACGGGGTTTTAATAGGAGGTCTACATGAGCAACAACAATAACGTTCAGATCGATGAGTTTACAAAACTGAGTGTGCCTAAGAAGATAGGATATGCGTGCGGAGACTTTGCCTGCAACATGAGCTGGTCATTAGTAAGTGCATATCTCGTATTCTTCCTCACAGACATCGCACTGATCCCGGGCGCAACAGTAGGTATCCTGATCTTCATCTCCAAGTTCTGGGATGCTGTCAATGACCCGGTTATCGGATCACTCGCTGACCACACCAACACAAAATGGGGACGTTACAGACCTTGGGTAATGTTCGCCTTCATGCCAATGCTTATATTCAATGTGCTGACATTCACGACATTCCCTGAATGGTCGACCGGCGCAAGAACATGGTGGGGCCTTGGTATGTACTTCATCCTCGTTCTTCTGTATACGATGGTCAACGTAACATACTCTGCAATGCCGGCTCTGATGACAAGAGACACAGAGACAAGAAGCTCACTTTCCAGCTACAGAATGACTGGTGCCTTCATTGCCATGATCGTGCTTTCATATCTGACGCTGCGTGTGGTCAACCGTTTCGGCGGCGGTGCTGCAGGATACCGTAATGCAGCCATCTTCTTCTCAGCGCTTGCGATACCGTTCTTCCTTATCACGATCTTCTCCACAAAGGAGATCGTCAAGATCGATGACACAGTAGGTGAGAAGGTAGGTTTCATCACACAGTTCAAGGCCCTGAAGGGCAACTGGCCGGTAATACAGATCGCGATCGCGTTCTTTGCCTGGGGGATCATACAGGGAGGTATGACATTCCGTCTGTACTTCTGCACATACAATGCCCAGAATGAGCTGCTTTATGCGAACACACAGACACTTTGGTCCGTCATGGGAATGATCGGAGCGTTCTCCGTAACATATCTTGTCAAGAGGGTCAAGAATAAGGGAACTCTCGGCGGAGTTGCTTTCTCGATTATTGCCGTTGCTTCGATCATTTCGTACTTCCTGCCTATTCAGTCCTCAGGCGCACAGGCTATCTACTATGTGATGCAGGGCCTTGTAGGACTCGGAAGCGGAATGATGCTCGGAAATGTATTCGGAATGATGCCGGATACCGCAGAATACACATACGATAAGTATGGTATCTATGTTGCCGGATTCCTTTCAACATTCATCAATTTCATGCTGAAAGTAGGACAGGCTGTATCCATCTCCGGAGCTGCAGCACTGCTCGACAGAGTTGGATACGTTCCTGGCGGTGAGCAGAGCGCAAAGGTTCTCTTCACAATGAATTTCGGTTCACACATGTTCGTAGGACTCTGCTGCATCGTTGCTGCTATCGCACTCTTCAACTACAAGCTTGATAAGAAGACCTACAACGAGATCGTTGAGCGTCTCCGTGAAAAGGGTATGGCTAACTGATCCATCAATACAGGAGGAAATAAAATGGCAAAAATGAGACAACTCTGGTGGACACACGACAGAGAGATCGAGCTTCTCGACGTTGATATCCCGGAAGTAAAGCCAAATGAAGTTAAAGTAAAAGTAGCATATGCTGCTATCTGTGCAAGCGATGTTCATCAGGTAGAGCAGAACGTAATGGGCGCACAGCCGCCGGCACCACTCGGACACGAGGCTTCGGGCACTATCGTAGAGCTCGGCGAGGAAGCGGCAAAAGCCGGATATAAGGTCGGCGACAAAGTCACCATGTTCCCTGTATCACACTGCGGAATGTGTGAAAACTGCAAGAAGGGTCTGCCGCAGTACTGCATGAACGCGAAGCCGACAGGCGCTTTTGCAGAATATGTAGTAACAGACTGCAAGACTATCTACAAGCTCCCTGACGATGCGGATCTGATGAAATATGCCATCGTAGAGCCTACAAACTGCTGCCTCCGCGCTATGGATCTCGCTCCTATAAAGCATGGTGCTACAGTAGCTATCGCCGGAGTAGGCGGTATAGGTTCGATCATGCTCAACCAGATCATCCTGTCCGGAGCTACAAGCATCACAGCTATCGATCCGGTTCCGGAAAAACGTCAGATGGCTCTCGAGATGGGTGCAAAATACGTGATCGATCCATTCAACGAGGATGTAGTAGCAAGAGCTATGGAGATCACTAATGGTGAGGGCTTCGACCAGGTCTTCGAGATGTCCGGTTCGCCTAAGGCGGCACAGACACCGCTCAACATTCTGGCGCGCTGCGGAACTGCTGTATATTTCGCAGTATTTCCGCCAACATTCGAGATGCCGCTCAACCTGCACTCACTTTACATGAAAGAAGGCCGTATCCAGACAGTATTTACGACGCAGCCTATCATGCACCGTTCGATCAACATGATCGACCGTATGCAGACAGACAAGATCATCGGGCACATCATGCCGCTTGCAGAGGCAGTTGAGAGCTTTGATGTATTCCATCAGTCCAAATACTGCAAGATCCTTCTTGACTGCAGCAAACCTAGATAATAGAGTATACGTGCGGGCACGCAGAGAGCTTCGCCCGGGATTCAAACCATGGCTGCAGTCTGATCTTGAAAACGGCAATTCAGGCTGCAGCTGTTTCTTAATAATAACATGAGATAATGGTAATCGGAGGTTAACAGATGAGAACACTATGTGGAGTATTTGTTGGTAATATGAAGGATCCTGATGAGACCAGAAGAGGCAGAGTCGATCTCGTCGACATTCCATTGCCTGAAATGGGACCTCAGGATGTAAGAATCAAAGTTGCATATTGCGCTATCTGCGGATCGGACCCACACTGCGTAGCAGGATGCTTTGGTCAGCCACAGGGTTCGACAGACCCGATTCCACTGGGGCACGAGGTATCCGGTGTTATCGTAGAGCTTGGACCTGAAGCTAACCACAAGGGTCTCAAGGTCGGAGACCGCGTAGCAGGAAACTTCCTGAGATTCTGCGGCGGATGCTACTACTGCCAGAACGGACAGCAGCAGTACTGCGTCAATGCTCAGGAATATAACCGTCCTGGTTATGCCAGTGAGCTCGTATGGCACGAAGATCAGGTCTACAAACTGCCTGATGAGGTAAGCCTGAAGAAGGGCTGCCTGCTCGAGCCGATGTCGATTATCGTGCGTATGCTTGACAAAGCTAACATGAAGGTCGGTATGCGTGTACTGGTATCCGGGGGCGGCCCTATCGGACAGATGGCTTGCCAGGCATTCAAAATGTACGGTGCAACCAAGCTGACAATGAGCGAACCTATTGCTGACAGACGTGAACTCGCTAAGACTTACGGCGCTGACTTCGTCATCGACCCGGTCAACGAGAACTTCTATGAGAGATGTATGGAGATCACAAACGGGCTCGGATACGATGTGGTCCTTGACTGCTCCGGCTCGATCCACTGCGTAAGAGATCTGCCTGAAGTCACGGCAAATGCAGGAATGCTCATCTACGGAGCTCAGTATCCGAATGACTATGATATGCCGTTCAATATCTCGAAGTACTGCTACTTCAAGGAACTGACGATCACCGGTGTGTTCGTAGCTCCTTACGCATATCCAAGAGCACTTCAGATGCTGACAAGAATGAACCTCGATGCACTGACAGAGAAAGTCTTCGACCTTGAAGACGGAGTCGCTGCATTCGATGCACAGCTCACTGGCAAATACCCTAAGATCCTTATAAAGTGCAATCCTGACATAGACTGACAGGAAGGTGATCAGTAAAGTGGCCCGTATATCATACGGGTCACTTTGCACCACGAAACAGGGGATCCGGGACACAGAAAAGCAATAGCGGCAACCACAGAAGGCAGGAGAAACTCTGATATGAGTTCAAAATATGAAGAGCGGGTAGAAGAACTGAAAAAACAAAAAAGAGCAGACGAAAAGATCGAGTGCGTAGCAATGATCGATGGCAAGCCGAGACTGTTGCTGTTTATCGCCGTGGCGATCGTTTCTTTTGTGCTCGGCCGTGTTTATGCCGGACACTTTGCTGTCCTCATGGTCACCAATGTCCTTTCGATGTGGATGATGGTTGATGCTGCGAGGGTACTTGTCGACACTCAGGAAGCATGTCTGATCATTACAAGCCGCAGGATATACGGCAAGGCAGGCAGGGATATCGACCTGAGATATAAGGACATACTCGAAGTGCAGAATACACCGAGCGGGATATTTATAAAAGCAGGGGCTTCACACAGAAGTATTATGCTCAGATACATCACGAACAAGGAAGAAGTATACAGTGTCCTTAAGAGACATATATAGAAAAAAGTATTGCGTGCTCCGGACTGATGCATGAAAGGCACATCGGTAACGAAACAGATACTGGGCTTTCTGATGAGATGAATGAAACAGATTATAATAACCATGTTTAGAGGGGGGATTATTCATTATTGCTTTTCCAGCCGGAGCACATTGGAGGTATAGAAGAATCATGAAATATAGGAAGCACCACAGCAAGTCATATAATCCCCGCATTTTTCAGATTACCATAGGAGATTACACAGTTCAGATCAATTACTCCGAGATAACCGATGAAAGCTGTCTGGAATTTTCACACGTCCATAACGACTATGAGATCTATTATTGTCTGGAGGGGACGATGCATCTTATGGTCGGAGATGAGTATGTCGAAATGGAGAAAAATCAGTTTACCATCGTGGAGCCCGGAGTGAGTCACAATACTCTGTATGAGCCTAAGCATCCGAAGAAGTATTTTATCTTAGTCTTCGAAAAACCTGAACCGGTCAAGGGTGCAGCTATGACATACAGTATCACTGACAGCTATATATCTGAGGTCATAAAGCGCATTGACAAAACAGAAGGGCGTACCTTCTCAGACACCCTCGGCTGTCAGTGGATTATCAAGGCGCTCGGCACTGAGATGGAATCTGACGGGCCCGGGCATGATGACATGATACGTGCTTTCTATACGCAGTACTTAATTCACATCTTCAGAAATCTCGACATCACTGTCGAAGACGCTGAGATGAAAAGTGAACGGAGGACCGACAATATCAACCTTGCTCTTGAGCTGACGAGGTACATGCACGAGAATTATAACAAGAACATAAGTATAAAAGACGCTGCGGAGACATTTCACATATCCGAGCGTCATGTCGGAAGGATATTCGACAAGTATTTCGGCACTTCGTTCAAACATACGCTGAATATATACAGGATCAATTATTCCAAGAACTATCTGCTGGATACTGATTATTCTATCGAAAAGATCGCAAGCCTCGTGGGCATATCTTCGACACGCAAGTTCTATGAGCTTTTCAGAGAAATGGAGCAGATGAGCGCCAGCAAGTACCGCAAGCTGCACAAAGGAGACTCAAGCCATTACGGCGTCCCGAAAAATGAAGAATAAGCTGCCCTGAGACAGAACAGCTTCACGACTCCGGATTACAGTCCGGAGTTTTTCTTGTGCGTGTTTATAACCTTGATGAGAATATAAACGATATATTACAATTAGCAGGACAATCTTTTTAGCCGAAGATTCACGAGGAGGAGTCCATGGATGCATTGACTGAACTGATCAGAAGTGATATGAAGCCTGCGCTTGGTGTTACGGAACCGGGAGCCATAGCTTTTGCGGTTGCCACTGCGCGCAGACATACTGCCGGAAATATAGAAAAAGTTGAGCTTTCCCTCAACAGCGGAATGTTCAAGAATGCTTTCACATGCGGGATCCCGGGCAGCCCGGAGGTAGGCAATTACCACGCAGCAGCGCTCGGCGCGTCCGGTGCCGATCCGGACAAAGGCCTCGAGTGTCTGGAGGGGATAACACCTGAGCAGGCTGAAGAGGCGCTCAGGATGGTGGAGTCCGGCATGATCGCTGTCTCCATGTGCGAGATCACAAGCCGGATATTCATAGAGGCGGCTGTGACCACGGATGAAGGGAGTGCTGTCGTAACGATAAGAGATGCCCACACCAACATTGTGAAAATCACAGAGAATGGAAAGACCGTTTTCAGCCGTGATGATTCCGCCGGTCATGACAGCGAAGAGGAAAGTCCGGATGTTCCTCTGATCCACAAGTACACGCTCGATGAGCTCTACAGGTATGCCGCAGCAGTTCCGGCAGAAGAAATCGGTTTTATCAGGAGTGCGTTCGAGCTGAACATGGCCCTCCTGCAGGAAGGCCTTGAGAGCGGCAAAACAACTTTCGGCCCTTACCTGCTGGCGGCAAACGGCGGCCAGATCGTGAGCAGCGACGAGCAGAGGACAGCGTCTCTGATGTGCAACGGAGCGATCGAGGCCCGCGTGCTTGGCCTGTCACGTCCTGCGATGAGTATTACGGGATCCGGCGCTCATGGTATCATCGCTGCCATGCCTCTCTATGCGGCATATAAAGTCAGCGGATATACAGAAGAGCAGCTGCTCAGAGCTACGGCGTTAAGCTATCTGATCTGCATGTACATCAAAGAGTATTCGGGCAAACTGTCCGCGTTCTGCGGCTGTGCTATTGCCGCCGGAACGGGAATGGCATGCGGCCTCGCAATGATGAAAGGCGCCGGGCCGGATGTGATGCGCGGTGTCATAAACAACATGGCAAGCTCCATAACGGGCATGATATGTGACGGTGGAAATCAGGGCTGTACGATGAAAGGCATAGTCGCTGTTGATGCCGCATGGCAGTCAGTCGCCCTTGCAATGCAGGGAGTATACATATTCGATGTGCACGGCATAAATGGACATACACCGGAAGAAACAATGAGGAATATGGGCCTCATCGCCTCTCCGGGAATGATCGGAACAGAAAAAACGATCGTGGATATTCTTCAGGACAAACAGCGGTCCTGAATCTGCACAGCCTCAATCAGTGATCGGAGTAGCGGCAGTACCCGGCTCAAGTTTTTCCGCGAACCGCTCAACAACCTCATAAGGCTGCACTTCGCACGCGGGAAGGACACACTCGACGAGGCACTCAGGCGGCTTGCCAGGCTGCAGAGCCTTCTGGAGGAATAGAGATCGAGATCCTGATTGCTTTGATTCAGAAGCTGTATTCTGGTGGAGTATTATTAGTGTTTACTAAGAGAAAAGTTACACGTGTACTCGTGTATTTATCCGGATTATGCATATTGGCCTTTGGCCTGACACTCAGTACGAAAGCAGATCTGGGGGTCTCGCCTATAATCGCCGTTTCTTTTTGCGTTTCGAAGCTTACCGGGACAAAGTTCGGTGATATGACATTCCTTCTCTATGCCTCTTTCGTGGCTATTGAGATGCTGCTTCATCTGATTCCAGGCAAAAGGTGCCCTGCGGACAGGAAGAAAGCGCTTTTGGCTGATGTGCTGCAGCTCCCTCTCAGCTATTTCTTTACTATGTTGCTCAATGCACTATCCGCATGGATACCCGTACCGGATACGATGGGGTTAAGGATAGCTGTCATGCTGCTTTCGGTCATTTTTGTCGGGACCGGAGCGGCACTCAGTCTGGATATGAGGCTTGTTGCAAACCCCGGGGATGGACTGGTACAGGCAGTTTCAGACCGCAGCGGGATCGAGCTGGGACTTGCCAAAAATATCATTGATATAACATGTGTCACTCTTACCTGCGTACTATCATTGACTGTATCGCATCACATCATAGGAGTTGGTATCGGTACACTGATAGCAATGCTTGGGATAGGACGGGTCATAGCGCTGGTGAACAGACTGCTGGGAGAGCGGCTTACGATGCTGGTTAACACAGGAAGATAATAGTATCAGCTCCATATTCTGAACATCCGGATAAAACCGGGTGTTTTTATATTTTCGTGCTTTTTCCGGCAGTATTCAATGATTGATATATGCAGTTTTAAACTACAGCGTTAATTTACAGTGAAACTGCCCAATGATATATTCATTGCAGAGATCAGAAGAAAAGAAATAGTTGAGATGGCATACAGACTCATATCCCCACAGATGTTAAGTTTCGAAAACGATCTGCTCCATATCATCGATGCGGAGAATAGTTTTGTGTGCAGATATGAGCTGAGAGATACAGAGGTGCGGCCAGACGGTTAAAAGGCTGCACGACTAAAGCCTGAATGACTAAAGCCTGAACGGAAAGATAACGACCTCATATCCGCTTGTCTCATATACGGGATAAGCGGATTTTTTACGGGAGGAAAAAAGTGCGTACAAAAGCTGTCGGCAGAGCACCGGTAATCAATTTAAAGAAGACAGGAGAGAATATCACGAGGATGAGAAAAGAAGCGGGAATCACAGTGAAAGAACTTCAGATCATGTTCGGCTTCACCAATCCTCAGGCCATATATAGCTGGCAGAGCGGGAAATGCCTGCCATCTGTAGATAACTTTATCGTCCTTGCAGCAATCCTCGGAACGACCATTAATGAGATAATCTCGGTAGAGGAAGATGACCTGGATGATATCGAGGAAAGGATATATATCTGCTGTCCAATTGTTTCATAACATCTGGTCTCTTAGCTCAACAGGCAGAGCGGCACCCTGTTAAGGTGAGTGTTGCGGGTTCGATTCCTGCAGAGACCGCCATATGGTCTCATCGTCTAGCGGATAGGACATGAGGTTTTCATCCTCAAAATCGTGGGTTCGACTCCCCGTGAGATCACCAATGAAGCCCTTTCGTCTAACTGGCAGGATGCCGGATTCTGATTCCGGAGGTGTAAGTTCAAGTCTTGCAGGGGCTGCCAGATAAAGCCCTTTCGTCTAACGGCAGGACATCGGACTTTGACTCCGCAGGTGCAGGTTCGAATCCTGCAGGGGCTTCTATATATGCTCCTTTAGTTCAACGGATAGAACATCGGTCTTCTAAACCGAATATAAGAGTTCGACTCTCTTGAGGAGTACCATTATGGTCCGTTAGTATAACGGCTACTATACCCGGTTGTCAGCCGGGAGCAGCGGGTTCGATTCCCGCACGGACCGCCAATATACCTCGATAGTTCAATGGTCAAGAACACCGGTCTCCAAAACCGAAGATGAGAGTTCGAATCTTTCTCGGGGTGCCAATCGTCATAAGGAATCTTCCTGCTGCGTGGGCCTCTCCTTGTGACAAGTCTGCGCTGTTAACTCAGCTGGTATAGAGTACTCGTCTGATAAGCGAGCGGCCCATGGTTCGAATCCATGACAGCGCACCAATATGGTCTCCTCGTCTAAAGGGTAGGACACCAGACTCTCAATCTGGAAATGCAGGGTTCAAGTCCCGCGGGGATCACCATTGTGTGGGTCGTAGCTTAACTGGTAAAGCACCGGATTGTGATTCCGGGTCATGCAGGTTCAAATCCTGTCGATCCTCCCAGGTATGAGCACGTTTCCGAGTGGCCTAAGGAGGCAGATTGCAACCCTGTTATTCGCCGGTTCGATACCAGCCCTTACCACCATCAATAATGCCGGGGGATACTCAAGCGGTTTAAGAGGGCAGTCCCGAAAACTGCCAGGCCGGGTGACCGGTGCGGGAGTTCGAATCTCCCTCCCTCGGCCAATGTGGTGAAGTAGCTCAGCAGGTGAGAGCGGCGGCCTTATAAGCCGTGTCTGTCGCTGGTTCAAGTCCAGCCTTCACTACCATTTAAGTGCTTGCATGATCAGCCGCGTCAATTTATCAGAAGTATAGCAGGAGTACAGTCGCTGTCGAGTAGTATATAGTATCAGTACATCTTACGCCTCTGATATAATTATGATGTAAAAGAATAACTGAACACGAAAAGACTTCAGAAGGCTCGGTACATCCGGGCCTTTTGTGTTGCGTCGCTTATTCCGGTTATCCATCAAAGACAGTGGTTTTATGCAGGGTGATAAAAACCCATATTATCACTTTGAACGAGATCATTATACAAACACAGTTCAAATATGCCGAGGGTGCGATTTGTACAGTCGCAGCTTCGCTTTTTTTTTGGTTGTAAGGATAGCATCTTGCTATCTCAGAAAGGAGGAAGCTTATGGTACGTATGAGAACAATCAGACAGTGTGTTGCTGAACTCAGGACAATTGACCCGAATACAGCAATCACCGCCTCTGCTCTGCGCAGATGGGTACGTGAGGGCGAGATCAATGTGGTTCAGGTAGGCAATAAGCAGCTTGTAAGTCTCGAGGCTGTTGAACTCTATATATCAAAACAGCTTGAGGGAGGAGGCGCTATTTAGGCTATGGCAGAGAAAAAGAAGCGCAGGAATGAAGTGTGTGTAGGAGGGTATTCATATCAGAAAATCTGCCGGAAGGTTGGAATGAAGCAGAATAAAGCTGGTAAATGGGTGCTTGAATATAAGAACTTCTATGGGAAGACTAAAAAGGAAGGGTTTCTTTCACGACTTCTGGATTTTTAGTCGATAAGGAAGAAAAGAGGAATCGAAAAAGAAGTTTTTGGATACACTTCTGGATACACTGAGTGAGGGACTTCACTCCTTTCCTTGAAAATTCAGCGTTTCATTGATTAGAAATTTGTTCGACTCCCCCCATCAGCTCCAAAAAATGGCTTCGAATTGGTTTTCGAAGTCATTTTGTTGTTATCAGAAAACCCCGCGTTGGACGCGGGGTTCCGTGAACGCTATGCGATTGACCAGAAATCCTCCAAACCTTAGAATTGCATTGCGGTCTGCCAACTGCAAAACAAAACAAGGAGGAGGATCATGGGTCTAAATGACGTTCACAGTCTATCGCATTCCAAATGGAATTGCAAATACCATATCGTGTTTGCACCGAAGTATCGACGGAAAGTGTTTTACGGTGAAAAGAGGAATGCGATAGGCAAAATACTAAGAGAATTGTGCGAGTGGAAGGGTGTAAATATCATTGAAGCGGAAGCGTGTCCGGACCATATACATCTGTTTGTCGAGATACCGCCGAAGATAGCAGTATCAAGTTTTATGGGGTACCTGAAGGGCAAAAGCAGCACAATGATCTATGAGCAATTCGGCGAGTT
>JAFRLN010000015.1 GCA_017431175.1 Mogibacterium sp. | reverse complement strand
GTGGTCAAGAGCTGGACCAGCGGCAACAAGAAGGTCGTAAAGACCATCGATGTCGACGGGGGCGTTGCCACGGCCGGAAGAGCAGTCAGTTCAAAAGATCCGCATCTGTAAAACGCTCTCTCTCCTATCTTCTCTGAATCGCCGAATCTCACATAGGAAAGCGCCCTGCATTCCGCGAAGGCTCCGTCCCCGATCACTGCCGCGCCGCTTATGTCTGCGTATCCGAGAGAGGTGCAGCAGCTGAACAGATGTGCAGGGATCTCGCTGAGCCAGTTGATCTCTGCCCGCCTCACCGCGGTGTGAGAGAACGCTCCGGATCCGAGGTGCGTCACCGAGCGTGGAATCATAGGTATATCCAACATGCCGCAGAAAGAGAAGGCATTCTCCCCGATCTCTGTTACATCACCTAAAGTGATACTGCTGAGTGAGCGGCAGAATTCAAAAGCGCCCCGGCCGATAACCGTAACGCAGCGCATGATGACTGACTCGAGATTGGAGCATTCCTGGAAAGCATACGCTCCTACAGATCTGACATTGCCAAGATCTATATGTTTCAGGC
Source organism: Mogibacterium sp. (assembly GCA_017431175.1). Lineage (GTDB taxonomy): Bacteria > Bacillota > Clostridia > Peptostreptococcales > Anaerovoracaceae > Crickella. The sequence goes on along the minus strand of JAFRLN010000015.1, from coordinate 18,623 downwards.
TTTTGTTGCCGGAAAAGGCTCCTTCTGCTATTTCAGTCACATATTCAGGCACCGCAAAACACTCATCTGTGCCTGTATACTTGCTGAAAACTGTCTGTCTGCCGGATCTGCCCATATCTGTCATTACTCGAATTCACGAAGCCATAAGTCTGATCTCATCTTCACAATCCAAAATAGAATATCGCCAGAGTATAGTAGCCTATTATGGATAAAGTCGCGAGCCAGTCCAGTATACCTAATATCCTGACCGTCCTGTCTCCTCTTGCCAGCCTGCGTCCTATGAAGCAGAAGAGGAATCCGAGAAAAGCGAGAAGAAAGGTTATTTTAAGTATGTTTCTGATCAGAACCGAGTCATATGGCAATGCAAGCAGCAGGATCGATAACGCAACCGATACTACCGGAACTGTTTCTACGGCAATCGCAATCCGCTTTCTGTCCATTTGTTATTTCCTTTTACAGCGTCCTTTTTCGTACTGTCAGCAATAATGATATCATGTACGGCGCTCAGGCTTGTCCTGCGACTTCCTCAAGAAATGCCTTAGCTTCAGCGAATCCGCCGCATGCTTTGAAGCTATCGGAGATGCGCACGGCTTCAGCCTTGTATTCAGGCACATCGATGACCGCGGTCAGAGCAGCCAGCACGTCTTCCCCGGATATTGACTTCAGCCTTACTCCCGCGCCGAGCTCTTCTGTCCTCTTCGCCACTGCATCCTGCTCAGGCGTCTGCGGAAAGAGCACCAGCGGCACGCCGAAGTACAGTCCCTCTGACACTGAATTCATTCCGCAGTGGGTTATGAACGCGTCGGCGATCGACAGCACCGCCATCTGATCGACCGACTCATAGACCTGTATATTCTCCGGCAGATCGTCAAAATGATCAGTATTCGTTCCCATAGAGATGATCACCTGCCATCCGGTCTTCGCCAGCACACTGATGCAGTTCCTGTAGAACTCTCTGTTCTGATTCACTGTCCCCATTGAGATGTACACTGTCTTATCTGCAGTCTTCACTACCGGCTGAGTCACCGGTCTGATCGACGGTCCGATAAAATGGTATCTGGCAGAGAACGTATCTGAACACGGCTGAAAATACTTCGATGTGTACACTATGGTATTGGTATCATTGTCGTTCTGAACGATATCCAGAAGACTCTTCACTGGGTATCCCTTGTCACGAAGACGCTTCAGCTGCTTGTTGATGCGCGGCATGGCCATCAGCATCCTGGCGATATCCCACGCGCTTTCCTGCATGTATTTTGCTGAATATCTGTTGAAAGCAAAAGTCGTGGTCGATGATACGTAAGGCAGACCGTGCTTCATGGCCGCTAGTTTGCCCCAGAAAGCAACCGAGTCGGACACGATCACGTCCGGCTGTATCTCTCCTATCACGCGTGATGTCATCTCATCGAGCGCCAGCGTGGAAGATACGAGAAGCTCGGTAGCGAAGACCTTGTCTTTGCCTACACGGTCCGCGTTTTCCTTATCTTCCATCTCGAAGTCATATCCGTCGCAGCCGATGAAAACAGCCCCGGCGTTCTCTATCTTCTCCCTGAATTCCTCAAATGAGAAGTAATACACCTGATGTCCGGCATCAGTCAGCGTCTTTACAAGTCCCAGTGTCGGATTCGTATGCCCGTGAGCCGGGATACAGAACCATGCGATCTTCATAGTTTCCTCCGATATGTATTTCTCTGCGCATTCATGAACCAAGTTCAATGAGGCGGTATATCCTGCTGTATAGCCTGCCTGTAAACAGTATTCTGAATATGATCCTGTCAGCAGGTTTCAATTCATTAATCAGATATCCAGGTGTAAATGAATGCTCGGCGACCATATGAATTTCCAGGCCGCTCAGGACTGACCCGATATCGTCGATCCCGTGCAGTTCTGTCACGCCGACATCGTTTACAGGATTTCTGTATTTTGATGCTTTCGCTCCGAAAACAGTGTAAATATCCATCAGGATGTGCACTTTCCGGTATTTATCCTGCACTGCTCTGAAGAAACCATTCAGCTGATCACCGGTCAGGTACATGCTCAGACCTTCGAGAACAATGATCGCCGTTCCGCTGCCGGGAAGTCCGGCGATCTGATCCGGATCAGACGCGTCGAGTTCCCGCATATGATAACAGTCTGTCTCCTGATAGTACTGTCTCCGGAGAGATATCACTTCCGGCAGATCGCAGTCGATCCATTCTCTGTACTGCTGCTGTATTCTGTGGCATCTGCTGTCAAGGCCGCATCCGATGTGCAGGACAACAGAGTCCGCGTTCTGCTGCAGCAAATTATCTGTCCAGTCATCGAACACCCTCGCGCGCATAGCCATGTTGTAAGCCAGCCATTTTGACTTTGACTTGCGGCGGAAGGCGACTGTTTCATTCCTGAGTATCCTTTCAGCGTCAGGATCATCAAGAATAATATGCTGCCTGCTCACCAGCGACTTGCCGTACAGCGGAATATACAGAGTTTTGTTTACTTCAGTCATATTTCCCATAGGATTCACTTTCCGGCTATCACGATCGGCTGATAGAACCCTGTTTCTTCAGGAAACTTCCATTCTGCTTTGCTGCAGCCGTTAGCACGCAGGAGATCAGCCAGCTCTTCTCTCAGAGTCGCTCTGTAATCACACTCAAACTTGCTTACACTGAGCCCGCCTCCATCGTCGATGATGTACTGGACAAGGTGATAGATGTCGCCGGTCCACGTCCATGTCTGGAACGATACACGCTGCCCTTCGTCTGTCCTGTGGATATACGGCGGCGAGTACGGCGGCTTGTCTTCTGACAGGCTGTCATAATCTCTGATACTCGCGACAAAAATCCCGCCTGCTCTGATCCGGTCTGTGATGCTGCTCACAGCTGCGTTCAGATCCTCTCTTGTCAGCATGTGAGGAAGCGCGTTGTCCATAGCGATAACAATATCGAACTGTTCAGAGAATGTATCTGACAGCGAGCGGAAATCAGCATGTTCCAGCCGGATACTCACGCCGCCCTCTGCGGCTCTCTCCTTTGCCTGTTCTAATTCCGCGTCACTGATGTCAGACCCCGTGACATCATAGCCAAGCGACGCAAGTCCGATCGCCTGGGTACCTATGCCGCAGGCACAGTCAAGGATGCGGGCGGATCGGCCGAACCCGTGATCACTGAATATCTTATCCAGGATCGCAGCCTGCTCCCGAGTTGCCGCTTCCCAGTCGAGGAACAGTTTGTCGTACTGTTCCGCCAGATTATCGTAAAAGGTCTGTGTTATGTTCATGGGTTTTCACCTGCCCGAATGAGAGTCTTCCCGGTCACATCTAAGGCTGTCTACCAGATGAACGGGATGAGCTTTTTTGTCTTCCTGCAGTATTCTGTGTACATCTCACCGAAGTCCTGCTCAAGACGCTCTTCTTCACGTCTGACCTGGAACATCATAATGACAAAATAGGCTGCGAAAACTGCCGCCGCCTGCCAGGTTTTCAGACATATCACAATTCCCGCATAATAAATGAACACGCCCAGAAGCATAGGATTACGGCATATTCTGTACGGTCCGTCCGTCATAAGATTGACCGTTCGCGGTGCCACCTCGTGGTTGAACGCGTCCATGGGATTTCCCTTGCCTACGTTTTTCATATATACGATCGACCAGATGCTGAGGCTGATCCCGGTCACTGCCATGATCCCGAAGCAGATCCATTGCGCCGCGTTCGGATGCACTTCCCCTGACAGCCGCCACATAATAAGCGGAATAAGGATCACAAACAGAACCAGACCCATCAGATAGCCGATCAGATCTCTTGTCTTCATTATCTCACCCTCTGTTTCGGCAAGCAGAAGCTTTTCACCTCTTACCTACACAAAGAAGAATGCTGCGCCGATCATGATGTATACGGTCACAAGCTGCAGACCCTCAAGCCAGTTCGATTCTCCGTCAGACGCGACGCGATTAGCGATAAGCACCGCGCCCGTTACCGAGACCAGTTCAAAAGGCGTGAATACGATGCTCATCGGTGTGAAGAACAGGCTGAGCAGAGTCAGTACAGGTACTACGAACAGTATTATCTGCAGACTGGAACCCAGCGCGATCTCTATCGCTGCGTTCATCTTGTTCTTGACTGCCATTATGATCGCGGATGAATGCTCAGCAGCATTGCCGATGATCGGCACCAGAATGATACCGACAAAAGTCTTGCTGAGGCCTGCGCTTTCAGCCATCGGTTCCACCGTCCCAACGAAGATCTCTGACAGGACCGCGATGCAGATCGTAGACGCGATCAGCATTCCGATCGCGCGCGGCAGACTCGCGCTCTTTCCCTCCTCTTCTTCAGACGGAACGGAATCCTCATAAAGTGTCCGGTGTGTCACGAAGGAGAATACAAACTGCATAATATATACCAGGAGCATCAGCAAAGCGATTATGATACTGAGGCCTTCATACTGCGTCGTCAGACTCCCCTCGGGAAGTGTGTGTGTGAAGATCGCAGGTATCGACAGACCGAGCACCGCAAACAGAAGCATGCTGGCTGTAATATTGATCGAGTTCCTGTTAAATGTCTGGATCTTGTATTTCAGTCCGCCGGCAAGCATTGACATGCCGAGCACCAGCAGGATATTTCCGATCACCGAACCGGCCAGCGAAGCTTTGACAACATCGAACAGGCCTTCCTTCATAGCGACGAATGCTATGATCAGTTCCGTCGCGTTCCCGAAAGTCGCGTTCAGAAGCCCTCCGATCTTCTGCCCGCAGAAACAGGCGATATCATCAGTGCTTTTGCCCATCACCCCCGCAAGAGGAATGATCGCAAGAGAGCTGAACACAAACAGCAGAGGATCTGAAAATCCCATGATCTTGCCTATGATCGTTACCGGTATGAACACCAGCAGTATATATAAGTATTTCACGGTTAGTCTCCTTCGTTCAATTCATATGGTCATATGGCGAAGCGCTATAGTCTCGCAAGCAGCGCCATTCCCACCGCAAGTATTTTTCTCATCTTGATCTTTCCTCTGTTGAACATGTTATGTGCTTAGGATTTCAGTTGATATACATAATAATCATACCACATCAGTCTGCGTTTTCCCTCAATTTCGCCAAACTAAAAGCCGGGGCATCTTCTGCCCCGGCATGCCAGGTCTTCCTGTGAAGTACTATCCTATGATTTTCTTTGCGAAGGCCGCTGCCGCTTTCATGTCATCGTCATTCGGTCTGCCTTTATGGATACCTTTGAACTCTCCCTTGCAATGGAACTCCCTTTCATCCATCGGTATACCAACCTTGTCTGCTTCAGCCTTAACCTTCTTCCAGGTAGAATTCAGCATGGCTGCAGAGCCGAAATTGACGATACATCCGACTTTATCCTTGCTGAGCGAACGAATGAAATCCCGCACTTCAGGATCAATGCTGAACGCATAATAGGAATTACCGAGGAAAAGGACGTCCACCGGTTCTTCGATCGGAGCGCTCAGCGGAAGTGCCTCTGCGCCCACGGCCTCAGCGACCGCTTCTGCCAGACGCTTAGTATTGCCGGTCTTCGTATAGTATCTTACCGCGACTTTCATTTTCTGTCCTCCGAACTGTCTCTGACTGCCGTATATCTTACAGTGCTGCAGCTACAGCTTTCTTTACTTCATCCATGTCTGTTGTAGGCTCGAATCTGGCAATGACCTTGCCCTCACGGTCAACCAGGAATTTGGTGAAATTCCATCCGATGTATGTCTTGTCGCCGTACTTCTTATTATTCGCAGCCGCGAACTTATTGAGTGCCGCATTCTTGAGGCCCTTTCCAAAACCGTTGAACGGCTTTTCAGAAGCGAGATAAGCAAACAGCGGATCTGCGGTCTCACCGTTGACGTCTATCTTAGCAAACTGCGGGAATTCTGTTCCGAACTTGACAGTGCAGAACTCGTGGATCTCATCATCGGATTCAGGTGCCTGATTGGCGAACTGGTTGCATGGGAAGTCAAGGATCTCAAAGCCCTGATCTCTCATCTCCTTATACATTGCCTCCAGCGGTTCATAATGCGGAGTGAATCCGCATCCTGTAGCTGTGTTGACAATCAGAATCACTTTGCCCTGATAATCTGAAAGGCTTACTTCATTTCCCATTCTGTCCTTGACCGTAAAATCATATACTGTTTTCATTTTGTAGCTCCTTTCGCATTGCTGCCCTTTTGGTTTTCCAGTAACTCATACAGGAGATCATACAGCTGCTTCGCTTTTTCGACCGGCAGATCGATACATCCTGCCACCTTCTCAGGTATGTCTTTCGCTCTTTCCTGCAGATCTCTTCCTTGCTCTGTGAGGGTTATGATCACGACGCGGTCATCTTCCCTGCTGCGGTTTCTCTCGATGTATCCTTCCTGCTCCATCTTCTTGAGCATCGGAGAGAGTGTACCGTTATCCAGCATCAGTCTGCTTCCGATCTCGCTGACCGATATCCCTTCCTTTTCCCAGAGCACAAGAAAAGTGATGTACTGCGTATATGTCAGTCCCAGCGGCCTGAGCCACGGGGTGTACAGGCTTGTCACATTTCTTGCAGCCGCGTAAAGCGGGAAGCAGAGCTGGTTATCCAGTTTCATGATGTCGTGATAATCGTATTCCATATGCCCTCCCGGATATATATTTGATACAAATATGTTTTATCAAATATATCTTCCCATGTCAAGTGTTTTTACAGACAAAACAGAAAAAAGAAGATATACAACAGGAACTGTTATACATCTTCTTCTAAGAGAAGTATCTTCTGGCCAAAGCGCTCGTCAATATAGGTTTTATGTTTAAGAGTCATATCCTTGTATTTCGATGGATTGCTGTAAGCGCTTTTCGCTGCCCGCAGCGGTGGTGGCGGACTCTCCGCTGCAGGCATTTATTGGTGCTCCACACAGGACTCGAACCTGTACTTGGTGGATACTGAATCCACTTCCTCTGCCAAATTGGGTTAGTGGAGCATATCCGGCATAAGGGGTACCGCCTGATCAGCGGCAGCCCTTATGCCTGTTTTACTACGTTGTATTGCCGGTCTCCTTCAGCAGCGTGAGATCATCTCAAGACCTCCGTCTGCATGAAAGCAGCGCCCTTTACAGATGCCTCTGCATCACCCGCAGTATCAGCGTCTGTGACGAGGATCTCGTCAACGGTGACGCCGAGTACGGCTGCGAGGATAACAAGGTTGTCGATCGTTGGCAAAGAGTCACCGTTCTGCCACTTGTAGATTGCCTGTGGGTTGGTGAATCCGAGGATCATCTGGAGGTCTCTGACAGAGATGCCCGCAGCTACCCTCAATCTCTTGATGTTCTGCCCTGTAGCTGTGAGGTCGATGACAGGGACTTTTACTGCACCGGCCATTCTGTAAGTCATTGTTGGTCTCTCCTCTCCGGCCATGCCCCGGCCGGAGGGAATGATCCGGCCTAGCGTGCCTTATTCTCTATAATTGCAACAATTTCTGATTTTCTTTCTGTGAACTCATCCGCCTTTATGAGTTCCTTCGGATCGTTGCTGCCCGAATGCAGGCACAGCGTCCCGATAAGGTCTCTATAGATTCTGAAGCCCTGCATCTGTCTCTCCTTTCTTACTGCTGAAAACTTCTTCCTGTTAAAAAACCGCCTGCCTCTTATGAGACAAGCGGTCATGGTTCCTTTAAATATGTGTACGGCTATATGTTGACATGCCGCGCACCCATTATTCCTGTCTCATTTTTACACACCAAAGAGCATCCCAGATCTATACTCTGGATTTTCGCGCCCTTATTCATGAATTCTGGTCTGTAATGATAAAGCATTTGTCTGGGTATTCCTCTCCGGATCCCTGTCGTGGGTTCCATATAGTGCCTTCCCGGCTGTTTGCTGCAATGAATATATCACATATGTCAACATGTGTAAATTCAACCCGTAGTTTAATCACCGCCATCTGTGATTCCATCAGAATTGTATCACAGGGCTGCGGGCTGCTTTCCGGGGGGTGTTTTTTCAAGGGACCGGTATCTTCAATCTCGATGTTCTTCAGAAGGTTTCACGTTTAATCAAACATTACGCCCGGAAAGCGGTCTGCGGTGCTTTTCCACTCTATGCCGAATCTCTCTTTCAGTATTCTCTTCTTGACGCTCCAGTACAAGTGGCAGAAACCTAAATAACCGCCTTCACCGGTCTCCTCCCGTACCAGCTTCTCCAGTTCCGGCTCGATCGCAAGGAACCGGTCCGTATACTCAACCGGATCCGCTCTATCCATCCCATCGGTCAGATATTCTTCGATCTCTTCTGTAAATGTGTACCCGAAATAGAGCAGATGATCGCAGTCCTTAAGTCCTTTCCAGAAATCCAGCAGCCTCTGCTGATCGTCTTCCGTTTCTCTGAAAGCCCGGATCGTCTCCGGCAGGATCTCTTCAACGGTCCTCTTCAGGTCTTCGTCTTTGCCGTAAAAGACAGTATAGGACCCGAGAAGATCTTCTGCCTTCCGGCAGGTCTCTTCCGCGCTGAGTTTTCCGTATTTGTAACCGTCGATCAGCTCCTTCAGCATGTCTCTGGTCCTGTAACCGTCTAAGGATTTCTTGTCTGATCTGTCCATTTTTCTTGTACCTCTGTCTGTTTCTCCCGCCACTTCTTAGCCAGCCACGGGTTCTTCTTCACGCCGATCCCCTCTTCATATATACTTATCAGTTCTTCTATCGCGTATCTGTTGCCTGCTTCAGCAGCTTCTGTAAGAGGTCTGACCGCCTTAGCAGCATCTCCTTCTGTATCAAAACCATACAGAAGATCAAGCCCGATGTAATAACCGTGACCGAGCTTGTCTTCTGTTTCAGTTCTTGCGATCCCGCGTATCTTCTCATCAGTAAAGCCTGCTGTATCAGCGCCGCATACCGACAGTACCAGCCTGACTGTATCAGGCAGAGTTACAGGTCTCCTGCCGCGCTTCTCAAACCATCTGATCACCTGACTGCCGAAAGGTTTCATAGTAAGGTCCAGGATCAGGGAGGACCCCCACTTGTATATGCCGGCGTACTTGTTGAAAATGTATGCATCATATATCTCCCGGATCACGTTATCGAGAAGAATGGAACCGCTGACCGCCGGCTGCGCATCAGGAGTTTCATCTGTGCATGTGTCCAGGAATAACCTTTTAAGCTTCTCAACAGGATCACTGTCCCATGATCTCTCGGTCCTCGGCGCCGCCAGCTCTGCCAGCTCCTCATCGCTGATGCCGGCAAGTTCTTCAAGCCACGCTGCGGCTTCCTCCGCCAGAGGCCCGTTTTTTCTCATCATCTCACGGCACAGCTCTTCTATGTCACTTCGGCCCACGCCCTGCTTGAGACCGCATCCGGTCACTTCTATCTCATGCCAGACACCGGGCAAGACCCGGCCGCAGCCTGTAAGCCTGCTGAACGCGAACCTCGCCAGCTCACGAGGTGCTTCACAGGCGGCTTTTTCAAGTACCCAGTAGTCAGTCTCTCTCATCACCTGCTCACGCATGACGAGCCACCGCTGGTCAGCCTTGTCTATGTCGCGGTTTCCCTCTATTCCGCCGACACTTACAGGGCATTCGGACACTCTGAGTTCCCTCATTGCCCACTCTTCAGCGAGGTCATTGCCGTATATAGCGATATACTCAAGCAGGCACTTGTCCTTGTACTTATCCATCCTGCGGGAATCCTGCCGGATGAACTCATCGTCCATCCAGCGGTCCCAATTCTCTTTTCGGAATATTTCAATTCCCATGTGTCTTACAGCTCCTCATATATGCATGCCCGGTATTATAGACGCCGGTAAATGCTCACCGTATCGCTCCGCAGCCTGTTTACTGGTTCTTGCCATGTGCGTCTATCTCGTCCCAGAGCCTGATCATCGCATCTGCGAAAACAGCCTCCTTACCGGTCCAGCCGTACATGATATTAGTCCTGTATCCGTATTCCGGAACAGCAACATTGGTGTATCCTGCTGTCTGAACGCAGAAGACATTGACCTTAGGGTTGACCTTGCTGCGGTACTCGTCGATCAGCTTCGCAACATCGACATACATCCTGTGGCCTTTGACTGCGAATCCGCGCTCTGTATACTCTTTGGTTCCCTCACTGGTACCATACAGACCACCGTGTCCTGCCTGCATGTCAGAGTAAATGAAGATGTTGTCCCAGTGCTCTTTTCTGTCTATCGCGTCGCGGAAGAAGATCCAGATACCGTTCTCTGTGGCACCGCCTACATCATAATCTCTGTCCTGTGATATGCTGTTGGCCTCTTTAAGGATACCGACCCTCTTGCCAACAGGGAATACTTTGAGCTTGTCGCCGAATTTTCCGACATAGCCTTCTTCTGAATTATGCGCAGTGATAACGCTTGACAGGTTGTCGATCTCTGCTACACATGTCTTTCCGTATTCACTTGTGAATCCGCCCCATGCGCTGCCGCTGTTGTCAGACAGGCACATAGTCTTGCCCTTGAGCTGAGGCATGTTATCGCATGCCAGGTCTACGCAGTCCTCGAGCGCGTCCAGAAGCTGTGGCTGATGATGGACAGCTGTTCCCTTCAGAGCATTCCACGCTGAATGGTAACGGAACGGGAACTGTCTGCCGCCCGGAACACCTTTCTTGAGATCATCCGTTACTGTCTTGCAGAACTCAGCGTCCTCAACCTCTGTGAAAATTCCCCGGAGGTTTCTGAGGAGCGCCATGTGTCTCATGACGCCGGCACCGTAGATCTCTTTCCAGTCCGTTCCGGCAGAGCGCATTGCCTCCCAGGTGTTATCTTCCTCTCTTACCTTGACATCGCCAGTCCTCATCAGTTCATCAAGGACAGTGCTGTGCGCGTGAGAGATACGTACGACATCTATGATACCGATGCCCGCGTTCTTGTATTTGTGTACCTGGTACGCATTGAGGCTTTCAAGTTTTGCAGCCCAGCATCTCTTGAGTATGCTTGGGATACCTTTCTTGGAACCTTTCCAGTACAGGTAGTACATGAGCTGGGATGCAGGTTCGTCAGCACGGAGCATGACTTCAGAATTTATGCGCGCGAATTCACCTGGATTCTCCTCTGTGAACGTGCTTCTGTACGGATGCATCGCAGCTCTTACCATGATGACCTGCGGATTGAGCCTCATATTGTATTCTTTACGGAGTGTAACTGCCCACTCAAGTGTCTGTCTGTAATCATAGTCGAGGGCAGCGTCAATCACCTGCTCCATTACTTCAGAAGTCTTCTTGCCTTCGAAGTGATCTCCGATAACAGCAAATTCTTTGAAGAGCTCGTGAAGCCTGAATATTCCGTCCGGGATGGTCATCGGCGCGAACGCGCCGTCACGGTAATACTGGGGCTCAGCGAAAATGCTTGACGCTGTTACCATCTTCAGAGTATCGATAGGGTTGATCTTATATGAGATGCCGCCCATGTAGTTGACTTCGGCACCTGTCTTCTGTCCCCATCTTGCGTTTTTAACGACTTTTGCTATCTTACTCATATCTGAATTCCTCCTTTTCCGCTCCGGGCACTGCTGCCCGGGAGTTATCCCGCCACCAATGGATGATGGGATTTCCTGCTGAGTTTTTTTAGACCCGGGTTCCTGTATAAAAAAACCGCCTCAACCTCAGGCGGTCAGATACAGCTGTACGTTAACGATACATTAACGATGCTCTGAGCCGCCGATGATGTCAAAAGCGGAAAAAAATCTCTGTTTGATTGTCCGAGAATTATGGAACAGTTTGAATGATTGCCTATGCTGAGCATAGACAGGCCGGATTCGAACCGGCATGATTTGTTTGACAGACAAATATTTTACCGAAGTAACTGTAGCCTCCGCTTCGGACAATCATAGGATAGCATAGTAACCGGCTATATTCTATATAACCGGTAGTTTAATAATCCCAGTTATTTTCTTAACTGCTCTGCTGCACATCAGCGCTTCCATGTCTTAGGCGAAAGCAGAAGCAGGATCGGTAAGAATTCGAGCCTGCCCGCAAGCATATCAAATGACAGCAGCAGTTTCGAGAACGCGGAGAACGCAGAGAAGTTCCCGGCAGGTCCTACCATTCCAAGGCCAGGGCCGATATTGTTCATGCAGGATATGACCGCTGTCACGTTGACTTCGAAAGAGTAATTATTCAGAGAGATCAGCAGCACGCTGATCACCCCGGTCAGGCAGTAAATTGCCAGATATACGAGACATGTGTTTATGGTCTCTTCTTCTATCGTACGCCCCTCGAAGCGGATCTTCTCAACAGATTTTGAGTGTATCATCCTGCGCATGCCTCTCCCGACTGTGCGGAGCAGCAAAATGATTCTGGACACCTTGAGACCGCCGCCGGTACTTCCCGCGCATGCTCCGACGAACATCAGCAACACAAGTAGATGACGTGAGTACTGAGGCCACTGGTCAAAGTCCATTGTGGCGAATCCGGTAGTCGTGATGACCGATGCCACCTGGAAAAACGCGTGGCGAAGAGACTGATGGACTGACCCGTAAATACTGTTGATATTGGCGGCGATAGTGATCACAGCAAACGCTATGATACCGAGATACCAGTGAAGCTCCTCGCTTCTGAGAGCCGGCCTGAACCGCTTGAGCAGGATCAGGAAATACAGATTGAAGTTGACGCCGAACAGGATCATGAAGATTCCGATCACAACATCAAAATACTCGCTGTCGAAGTACGCTATACTGGCCCCGTGGTTGGAATATCCGCCCGTACCTGCGGTTCCGAACACATTGATGAGACTGTCGAAAAGTGACATGCCTCCGGCGAGCAGGAAGATCAGAAGGATCACAGAAAGCCCGATATATATTCCGTAAAGTATCTTCGCTGTATCGCGCATCTTAGGCACAAGCTTTCCTGAAGAAGGCCCCGGAGACTCCGCTCTTAGAAGATGCATGCTCCGCTTGCCGCCGAGGGGAATAATGATCATGCCGAAAACGAGCACGCCCATGCCTCCGACCCAGTGGGTGAAGCTCCTCCAGAACAACATGGCATTATCAAGGGCTTCTATATCTGTGAGGATGCTTGAACCTGTTGTTGTGAATCCCGATACGGTCTCGAAAAACGCGTCCACGAAGTCCGGGATCTGTCTGCTTATTACAAAAGGCAGACAGCCGAAGAGGCTGAGCATGATCCAGGACAGACCGACTATCGCAAAACCTTCACGCGCAAAGATATTGCTCCCGCCCGGTTTCACCAGACTGAGAGCACCGCCCGCCCCCGCAGCGGCGGCCGCGGATATCAGGAACGCGCGAACAGATACCTGCTCGTGATAGATCAGCCCCACAACAGCGGGTATGATCAGAAGGCAGGCTTCAACAAGCATCATTAATCCGACAGTATGTATTACTACTTTTGTTTTCATTAGTTATTTAAGGATCATAGCAAGATCCGTAAGCTGTTTTATGGTCGTCACAATGACTACCCGGTCTCCCTGTTCGATCGTGTCATTACCCCGAGGTATTACAACTGCACCGTTTCTCAGTATCGCGCACAGCAGGACACCTTCTCTGATCCTGAGATCCTTAAGGGGGATGCCGGTAAGATCCTTGTTTTCATCTTTTACTCTGAATTCAAGCGCCTCCGCAGCACCGCCGGCAATGCTGTAGACTGTCTCAACATTGCTGCCGCCCGCGCTCTCCATCGCGCGCACATAACTTATGACGCGGTCTGACACTATATCGCGCGGACATACGATGCTTCCCGTACGCGTACGGTCGATGAGATCAAGCATATTGCTCTTTGAGATCTTGGTTACTACCTTTGAGATCCCTCTGCGCTGCGCGTACATTCCCATCAGCAGATTGACTTCATCAGTGCCGGTCAGGGCGACAAAAGCATCTGTCGTGTCAAGGCCTTCCTCGTCAAGTGTATCACGGTTGGTACCGTCTGCATTGATAACGAGAACGTCCGGACTCTCTTCATTGAACGCATCCGCTTTCTCAGAGTCTTTTTCAATGACTACCGGAGTCATTCCGACCCGGCGCATCATGCGGATCAGATAAAACGATATCTTTCCTGCTCCGATGATGATCACGTGCTTCGGCATACGGCTTTTGATGCCGCACATCTGCAGAAATTGTTCTGCCTCCTTCGGCTTGGCAGCAAAGCATACAATATCGCCTTTTCTGAGAGTAACGCTGCCGTCAGGTATGATCGTCTCGCCGTCTCTTTTTATCGCGCATATCAGCGCTTTAGAGCGGCCTTTTACTGCAAGGTCCCGCAGTGTCATCGAAGTTGCAGGGCCCTCGTCTGCCAGGCAGAATTCAATCATTTCAAAGAGTCCGTGCCCGAAGGTCTCCACGGATGTCAGCCCTGTGAATCTCAGCAGTTTGAAGATCTCCTGGGCCGCATAACGCTCGGGATTGATGGTCATGGACAGTCCCATGTCTTCAGAGAACATGCTGATCTCATCCGCGAGTTCGTGTTTGCGTACACGCGCAATTGTATGAGGGGCTCCGAGCTTTCTTGACAGGAGGCAGCAGAGCATGTTGACTTCGTCACTGTCCGTTGCTGCTATAGCAAGGTCAGCCGTACCGACACCCGCTTCGATGAGGACACTTCTGTCTATTGCGTTACCGGCCAGGCAGAGCACATCGAGCTCATTCTGCATGTCTGTGAGTTTTTTTTCGTTATGGTCGATCGCTACGATCTGATGTCCTTCCTGAGCCAGCTTTTCTATAAGAAGACTGCCGACTTTTCCGGTTCCTATCACTATGATCTTCACTTTTTTGCCTTTCTCTCGAACAGACCGGCCAGGCAGAAATGACCGCCGGTCCAGTCATAAAGTGAGTTGTGGACATATCTCACCAGTATACAGTATCAGTATACTTAAGAATACAATAAAAAACGGCTCCAAGCCAGCAAAATATACTTAACCCGGAGCAGCAAAACTGAGCACCGCCGGTCTGACCGCCTGACTGTTATTACTATCATTGCGGATCCGGCTGCTTACAATAAGCAGGGTTGTACGGACATCTCTTTCCTAAGCATTCGTGATTTTCATGTGAGAAAGTGCACAGAATCCGCTCCGGCGCTTTCATCTCTATACCCATTTTCTCTGCGACAAATTCTACAGCTGCCAGGATGGCAGTAAAAGAGTTTCGCTTGCAGCACCGGGGTCCTCCGTATGATGCTATCTTCGCAAGGGCGCGTGATGTAGCCTCATTGGACCAGCCCCAGGTTTTCGATGACAACGGTGTCGTGTCTGTTATGATACTGATGAACATTCCAACACTCACCGCCGCGCCGCAGCATCCCCAGAACCCGCAGGACCCGCCCGGATATTGTTTGCCGCGCTTGTGCATTTCTGCTAAAGCATCCTCAAGATCGATATCTCCACCCGCATTGTTATATGCCGTCAGCAAGGCAGCGCCAACCATAGTGTGGTGCTCCGGCCCGTGCATATAAATATACGGATCTTCCATAATATTCTGTGCTGCCTCTATAGGATCTGCTGAATCAGTCTTCATGCAAAAGCTGATAATTGCTTCGATGCCTTTTTTAGAGTGGCAGTCATCACAGATGTAGTGTCCGTCTTCACAGCATGCATAGCTCATGAATTTCTGATGACAGAAATGGCACTCCATCAATTGCGGTTTTGTAAAATACTTCAACGGTTTTCCGCAGACCAGACATGCGTTGTCATTTCTCTTCATTGTCAGTTCCGCTCCTGTGCTTTCTTCGTTCTTACATAAAGTAATCATGCACATTATACAATATTCCATCCTGCTGTAAATCAAGGAACAAAAAAAAGGGCTTCGCCCTTAAAGCAGCACCGGTTCCTCGGAACCCGGGCAAAATAAAAAGCCCCTTGTCCTGTCACTCAGACGGGGAGACCGTATTATGAAAGAATCTGAGGATAGAACACCGGATCTTCGTCTTCGTAATCATCCGAATCCTCTCCCTCAATGGCAATGATCTCATCGATGGATGCACCGAAGATCGACGCCAGAACAATAAAATTATCTACAGACGGGAGGCAGGTCCCGTTCTGCCAGTTATAGATTGCCTGCGGGCTGGTAAACCCGAACATGATCTGCAGCTCTCTGACAGAGATCCCCAGATCTTTACGCATTCTCGCTATATTCCGGCCTGTTTTTTTAAGATCGATCGCCGGCAGTTTGCCTCCGATGGTCAGCAGTCTCACTCCACTCCTCCGTATCAGACGGCGATCCCCCGAGACTCCTACTCACATACTTTACTATGCCCGAGAATCACGATAACAGCGTTTACGCCGGACTCGAACCGGCAACTTTCGTATCTGAAACAAAATGAGTACCCTTCTCGATGAAGCTGTTTTCTCCGCTTCGGGCATTTAACTGAGTTATATGTCACTGAAGAGACCGCCTTCTCTTAAATAAGTAATATCCTTTCTCTGGACATGAATATATCACAGGTACCGGACCTTGTGAATTCACCCTGTGGTTTAACGGAAGAATCATTCGTCCCTTTCGAACCGGACTTCGCTGCCTCGATATCCAAGTACTATGCCATCGTCTTCGGCTGAGATATTAAGTATCGCATACTTGCTATCTCCCTCTGCACTCCAGTCTGCCGGCATCCCCTCATACAGATCCTGATCTATTTCGATGATCACGATATCGTCTTTCAGGTACATGATAGGGCCTTCGAATCCGGGATTGCCCGTTTCGCTGTCATATAACGACATATAAGGTCCCTTTTCTTCATGATCCTCAGAGATAAACAGATGCCACCACCCCGGAACGTAGTTCTCTTCGTCAGGACTGCCGCTTTCAACAGCCTGGTAATCGCCAAGAAAAGACTTAAGTTCCGTCATGTCAATATCATGCTGCCTCTGATTGGTCAGGTACGAGGAAGGCTGCGCGTCATTGGTTTCCTTTTTCTTCTCACTGTTTATGTACAGAGCACCAAAAGTACCGATCCCTATTGCCATGATCAATGTGATCATCAGCCATTTTGCCAGATGCCTGTTTCGTATCATACGTATAACCTCTGTGTGTGATCAGGAGTAAAGATCAATGGATCTGAAGACAGATGTCCGGAGTCAGACTCCGGACATCTGTAAAAATAACTACAGTCTCTATAATCCCAGCGATACCGCCACGATAGTACCGAGATAGTTGCCGATAACGTATCCGAATGTACCTACGAGCATTGCCGGTCCTACAAGGTCGACCCAGCCCTGTGAGATAGCCATACCTGCTGCTGTCGTAGGTCCGCCGATATTGGCATTCGAAGCAATGATAGCGTCTTCAAGATTGAATTTGAAGATCTTGGATGCTCCGAAGCAGAAGATCATATTGACGATAACCATGATTGCAGTCAGCACCAGGAAGAGCGGGCTCTTGGTAACTACAGTGTAGATATTTGCAGGAACACCGATTACGAAGAGGAAGAGGTAGATGCAGTAAGTTCCGATCTCCTGTGAACCATGCATTTCCTTAACTGTCTTAGTCATGAATGTAGCAACCAGTACCGAGATGGTAGTGATCCATACATACTGTGATCCGAGGAATCTTGCAACAAACATCATGGCAACATTAGTAGGTTCGAATCCTGAGAACAGACCTGCGATAAGTCTGGAGATCCATACTACAGTTGCAGCATATCCGATGTTGATGGCGATATCCTTGAGAGAGATATCCTTGCGGCTCCAGAACGCAGCGGCCTGAGTCTTGGCAGCCTCAAGATCGACAGTTCCTGCTTCAACCTGATCGATCAGCGGGTGAGCAAAATTCTTGCGGAACCACTTGTTGCCTGCGAAGAAGATCAGTACAAAGAAGTAAGCAGCCATCAGCAGATTGTCCGCAACAGTAGCGGCTGCAGTTACATCCTCACCTGCCGCATACTGCGATGCCATAGCAGCAAAGTTAACACCTCCGCCGATGTACGAGCCGGTCATCATTGAAGCTACTCTGGCAAGATCTTCAGTGTTGCCGTACGGTCCTTTGAGCAGGAAGAAGGCAAGATACGCACCGCATACCGTGCCGACCGCTCCTATCAGGAAAATAACGAGCATTCGTCCTGTCTCAGCCCAGATCTTCTTCAGATTGCACTGGAGAAGCAGCATCGGGATGCCGAGCGGAACGATCACGCCCCATACGATATCATCATAGAGCACGCATGAGGTCGGAATGATCCCTACATTGGCGAGTACCATAGCAAAGATCAGCGCGAGGATAGCTCCTGATACCTTTGAAGCCCATGCGTATTTCTGCTCCAGCCAGATGGAGAAGAATACACCCATGGTCATTACAACCAGGAGTCCCCACATGTCGTCTGCGGCGATCAGTGACTCACGTCCAACTAATCCCATCCATAAATTAGCCATTGTTTACCTCCATTGTTAAAGTGTTTCACTAACAATAACCTATCCAAGTAATTCTCACCTGATGATCCAACGCCCGATGTCTATGCATCAGGTTTTGTCCCCCTCATCACTGATGCGACACTCTCATCAAGCTCCCTGCATCTGCTGTAGATGCTTTTCATTGCATGAATCATCTCCTGCTGCTTTGCATCGGACTCTCTGACAAGATCCATGTAGTTGTAAGGAGTCGTCTCTGCAACTTTAGCGTCCAGGATCCCGGCATACACAGGAACATTATTCGTATATAGTCCCCATTTCTCATCGCCGTAATCGAAATGCCACCACTACGCAGGGAAATTAGTGAAGCCGACCTCAGTCATAACGTTTTAGAGC
>JAFRLN010000014.1 GCA_017431175.1 Mogibacterium sp. | reverse complement strand
ATCATACTGCTTGCTTTAATAGGCAATACAATGACTAAGTATAAAGCTACATTGGGAAAAAAATATAAAAATAATAAGTACTCACTGTCTGTTGACGATGTGACGATACAACAGAAGGATATCGACAGTTTCTCAAAATTCAAAAATCTCCATGATGTGAGGTTTCATAACTGTGATTTCAGCCAATGCGACCTTTCCGGATTTCTTGATAAAAATAGGAGATATAAGCTGGACTTTGATGAATGTATGGGCATTTCAGACTATAGTTTTCTCAACGGTCAGCCACTATATTTTCTCTGGATAACGAATGCGGAGGAGTTCAGTGATCTAAGTCAGTTAAATCTTGATGAATTGATGCTTCTGGACGTAACCGGTACTTCCGTAAGCGATCTCTCCTCACTTACGGATGCCCCAAAGTTGAGTAGTCTTCACATCAGCTCCACTGATGTGAAAAACGTTGATCCGGTACTGACAATACCATCGTTAACGGATCTAACAGCCGGAAACTGCGATCTTGATCCGATCGGAACACAGTGTACAGCGCTTGAGCTGGCAAAACTGGATCTTCACAACACCGGGATCAGCGATATGAGTGTATTCTCTGACTGCACCAGACTTGAAAAGCTTGATCTGAGCGGTAATACTGAACTGACAGATATGACCTGGCTCAATGATCAGAACAGCAGCACTCTGACAGATCTGGATGTATCGCAGACGGGACTGGATAAGGACGATCTCTCTTTTATCAAAGAGTATCGCAGGATAGAGAGGCTTGAGCTGGTTGAGGTGCCCACAGACAATCTTGATTTCTGCAGTAATCTGGCCAGTCTTGAAACGATATGCGTTCAGGGATGCGGAATCAACGATATCTCCGGGCTGAGCAAATGCCTGGCGCTGAATAAAATAGGACTGGGATTCAATGAAATTTCAGATATATCGCCGCTGAAAGGCATAGTGGAAAAGCATACAGACGAAGATTCCTCTGGAATCGACCTGGATCTTTCTTTTAATAAGATAAGTGATGTTTCTTCACTTGGGACGGGAACTTATAAGTATTTGATATTATTCGGCAATGATCAGAATGTGGCTTCTACAGTTCCGGAGAATTCTGTGATCGATTATCTGTGTATTGACTGGTTTGAAGGGATCGCTGATGCCTGGTATGCAGGCGCAGAAGGAGTCAGGAACATCTATCTTGCCGGGACTCCGCAGGATGAGAAGCTGCGGACTGAGGATGCCTTTGATGAACCTCACTTGATCATGACCACATATGATAGTATTTATAACAATGACGCGTTCTTAGTATATGAGTTCAGAAAAGGTGCCAAGCTGTACACAGCGCGCGAACAGTAAACATCTGAAACGCACAGGATACAAAAGATGGTGACTCGCATGATCTGCGGTCACCATCTTCTTATATTGCGTTATAGCCTCTTCAACAATCGCTGTCTTATTCCATCAGTCTGTGTAGTGCGAGCATTCGCTTACTTCATCAGGATCTACGTAGATTCTGTACCACTCACAGTAGCACTTATAACCGTCTCTCTCTGATGTGTTGCAGTATCTGCAGTACTTACACTTTGTATACATAATGACTTCCTTTCTCCCTCACCGGCTGATATGAAATTAATCTGATAACTGTTTTGCTTGTTCCGGAGCAGTCCTGCCTCCTGACACCAACAGTATAGCGCGACGAGACGTGCCATGAGAAGGGGGGGGTTTTCTTCAGTCACCCCCCTGACCGGAGCGTGTCTGCAGGCGATTATAATGATCATGAAGAAAATAGCGGTAATAACAGCCGCATCGGGGCTTCAGGAGGAACTTACGATGAAAAAGTATTTGGCATTACTGCTTGTTGCTGCCGCGATATTTGGCGGCATACTGGCATTCATGGATCAGGATGGGGATCCCGGACATGGAGGGAGCAATCCTCCGGCAGCCGGCTCCGGCGGTGCCGGAGGAGCAGGATCCAACGAGATCCAGGCAGGCGTTCAGAGAACGATAGAAGATAAGAGCTTTGAAGAGGCCGATGAGGAAACCAGAGGACAGCTTGTCGAGGCATATCTTAATGAAGCTGCGGACAGCGGCACGACTGACGACAAAGGAAATACGATTGTAAAAGAATCTATTCAGCGGGACGAGAAGAACAAGCTCTGTCTGTATGTCGACACTGACGGCGGACTCAATATCGTGCAGTATGGCCGTGATGACAGCTATACTACGGGTGAGACGCAGTTCAGAGAAGACTTCTCAGACATGAAGGTCAAAGATACGAGAGGGATCATTCTATTCGGTCTTGACGGACCGGACAGCAACAGAGCTCAGGAGCAGGAGGCCATTGCGGAGCAGCTCCGCCAGAACGGATCAGACTGCGGTATCGATACGTCTGTAACGGTATCTGAATACAAGACCAATATGGCAGGCTATGACTATATCATCCTCAGGACACACGGTTCCATGCTGAATTACGGGTACGGGCTCAGAAATGAGTCGTCTGACAAAGTCCCGGTGCTGTGTACTCTGGAGGAGATCAACGCCGGTAATCTGGAGGAGTATTCTGAAGACATAAGAGAGCAGAGGATCGCCAAGGTAACCGTGATCGTCGATGAGAAGACAAGAGCAACGAAGCAGTATTACTGGATCATGCCGTCCTTCTTCAGGGAATACTATGAGGGCGGCGGACTGGATGGATCCTATGTACATATGGGTAACTGCTGCGGTTTTGGATGCAGCCAGGACGGGGACGGCTCTGTCGACTATACGCTTGCCGATGTCCTGCTTTTCTGCGGGGCGGACGCGGTCACCGGCTTCTATAACAGCGTTTTCACATACTACGGCAGCGACATGATCTCTACGATCATGAGCAATATGCTGTCAGGCAAAACGCTCGAGGAGGCAGTCGATGCCGCCAGAAGAGCCCATGGCGAAGATGACGGGGTATACGCCGAGAAGCAGGGCTGGCTGAATACCGGCAGTCCTTACTATGAGTCCACAAGGAAAAAGCTGGACAGCGGCGTTGCGCGGATCATCATTGAAGGGGACCCGCAGAAGAGCTTTGCCCCTGTGATCCCTGAGGAGCCTGAAAAGCCGGTGGAAGTGCCTGATGAACCGGCAGCTCCGAAAACTTATCAGATCGTAGGTGAGTGGATTGATCTTGCGAGAAGAGAGGAACTGGGAGATGCGCTCCTGTGGGATGACGAGATCGTTTTCAGCAATGACGGCAGCGGATATATCGCTCAGTCAGGCGGCGCGACGGAATTCTTATACACACTCGATGAAGAGGGCGTTGTATATATCACTACTTTTAACGGCAATGAGTACCAGGGCAAGATCAGCGATGACAATACGACGCTTACGGTCCTCTATCAGGATGAATTCAATGATTACGAGGTCGTCTACACTTTACAGCAGTAGCCGGTGAAGTCTTTTCAGCGAAGGCCTGTTGACATAGAATCCGCGGCATATCAGGGTCCGCGGATTTTATAGTGGCAGCTATTACCGGAAGGGCCGGAACTCATACGGCCTGCAGCAGCAAAACTCTACCGCAGGTATACCTGATGTATCTGTTGTGCTTCCGGTAAGCAGGTTACAATATAGGTGCAGGAGAGAGTAAGCTGCGTGAAAGGAGAACAGAATGGAAAACAAAACCAGATATATCACTGTGACGGGCATAGGAATCGCCCTGTTCGTTGTCCTGACGATGTGCCTGCAGGTCCCGGTCTTTGAAAACTATTACCTCTGCCTCGGGTACGTTGCCATGATGGTATACTGTTACCTGTACGGCGCGGTCCCGGGGGCGGCTGTCGGTACGTTCGGTGTTATCATCTACTGTATCGTGATCTCCGGTCTCAGGGGGATGCCGGGCTGGGCGCTTGGGAATCTCGCCATCGGACTGGTGTGCGGCGTATTGTTTCAGAAGATCCGGAAAATTGACTCGCTGTGGGTGCGCAGAATCGCGATGTCAGTTATAATAATCGTGATGACTGCGGCCGGGATCCTTGGGATCAAGTCACTGACGGAATGTCTGCTGTATGCTCAGCCAATGATCGTAAGGATCGCTAAGAACAGTTACGCGTTCGTCGCAGACATCGCAGTCATGCTTCTGAGTATCCCGGTCTGTGAGATCCTGGAGAAATACTCGGGTATCCAGAAGGAACGTACAGCCTGAACGGAGGAACACAGAAACGCAGAAACGACAGGTTAAAAAGGGGCAGAGATGAACGATTACAGATTCGGAAACTATCTGACGAAACTTCGGCGCAGATCCGGTATGACCCAGCAGCTTCTCGCGTATAAGCTGGGGATAACCGATAAAGCTGTGTCCAAGTGGGAAAACGGAAGAGCAAGACCTTCGCTGCCGCAGCTCAGGAAGCTGGCGGAACTGTACAGCATACCGCTGGAAACACTGTTGTCTATGAAGGAGAAGGAGAATAGCGTGGAGATCACCAAAATTGTCATTACCGGGGGACCGTGTGCCGGCAAAACGACCGCGATGAGCTGGATAGAGAAGGAATTCGGCGGGAAAGGGAGAGGGTATACAGTCCTCTTTGTTCCCGAGACAGCGACAGAACTTATTACGGGCGGAGTGGCACCGTGGACATGCGGCAGCAACCTTGATTATCAGAAATGTCAGGTGAGGCTCCAGAAGGAGAAAGAAGCGGTCTTCGAACAGGCTGCCCGTACGATGCCGGCAGAAAAGGTGCTCATCGTCTGCGACAGAGGCGTGCTTGACAACAAAGCATATATGAATCAGGCTGAATTCGACGCTGTCATGAGAGCGGCAGGGACGAATGAGGTCGAAGAGAGAGACGGCTATGACGGAGTATTCCATATGGTCACTGCTGCCAAGGGAGCTCTCGAAGCGTATACGCTTGCCAACAACGCAGCGAGGACAGAGACCCCGGAGCAGGCGGCAGAGCTTGATGATAAGATCATTGCCGCATGGACAGGCCATCCTCACCTGAGAATAATAGATAACTCCACCGGCTTCGAAGGCAAATTAAGAAGACTGCTGGCAGAGATCGCTTCGCTGCTCGGAGAGCCGGAACCGATGGAAACAGAGAGGAAGTATCTGATCAGGTATCCGGATATCCGCGCGCTTGACGAGAAGCCTAACTGCGAGAAGATAGATATCATCCAGACATATCTGAAAAGCCCTGAGGGACGCGAGGTCCGCGTAAGACAGCGCGGGCAGAATGGCAACTATGTTTTCTTCAGAACAGAGAAGCGGCGCATCTCGGACATTTCAAGAGCAGAGACCGAAAGACGGATAACGCCGAAGGAATACGTTGCCGCGCTTATAGAAGCGGATCCGTTGAGAAAGCCGATACAGAAGACCCGCTATTGCCTCACGGAAAACAATACGTACTACGAGATAGATATTTATCCCGGCTGGAGCAGGCAGGCGATCATGGAGATAGAACTCAGATCTCCGGAGGAGGAAGTCATCATACCGGACGGGATCAAAGTGATAAGGGAAGTAACGCAGGAAGAAGAATTCAGCAACTATCAGATGGCCAGAGAAATGCCGCCTGAGAAATAGACAGAAAAAACAGCCAGACCGGAAAGGTCTGGGAGTGTGTGAAATAAAGTCTGTAAATAGCTCCACATGGTAGCTAACTTATTCAGGCTGACAGGTCAGACGGCGTCAACCTGTT
>JAFRLN010000143.1 GCA_017431175.1 Mogibacterium sp. | reverse complement strand
GACCGGCTTTATTATCTAGACATCAAGAACAGACACCTCGGAGAGAGGACAGAAAAAACTGAAAACAACAGTCAAAAATAGAGAGGGGAATCAAAATGAAGAAGAGCATCAAGACAATCGTGATCATCATGGCAATCATGGTAATGACAGTAAGCATGTGCAGCTGCGGACACAGAGACAAGACCAACGCAGTATCGACCACCGGAAGAACAACACAGACCGAGATGACAGAGCAGAGAGCAGACGATACTAAGAAAGTCGAGAAGACAGAGTCTGTTAAGAAGCAGGAGGTCAGGAAGACAGAAACTGAGAATAAGCAGGACACAAAAGCAGTAGAAGCAAGAAAGATCAATAGGAAGGATTCAGCTAAGCAGGCAGAGACCAAGAAGGCTGAGGAGAAGAAGGCAGAGACCAAGAAAGCCGAAGAGAAGAAGGACGAAACAAAGAAGACAGAAGAGAAGAAAGCTGAGACCAAGAAAGACGAGAAAAAGGCAGAGAAGAAGGCTGAGACAGTAAAGTCAACAGACAAGAACGGAGTCACCAAGTCAACAGATACAGTAAAGGGCGCAGAGAAGAAGAATATAGAGAAGAGCACCAAGGCAGCAGAGACCGTAAACAAGAACGGAGCAACAAGATCCACAGAGACAGTAAAAGTCGCAGAGAAGAAGAACATCAGCGACAGCACCAAGGCTGCAGAGGTCGAGGATCAGGACATCACAGTTGAGACTCAGGACAACACCGAGACCACAGAAGAGGTCAAGGAGACAGAAGAAACAACGACAGAGGAAACAACAGTAGAGACTGAGGATACTCAGGACACAACAGAAGAAGTAAAGGAAGAAGTCCAGGAGACTGAAGAAACAGCTACAGAAGAAACAACAGTAGAGACTGAGGATACTCAGGACACAACTGAAGAAGTAAAGGAAGAAGTCCAGGAGACTGAAGATACAACTACAGAAGAGACAGTAGAAGCTGAGCAGACACAGGAAGCAGCAGAGACAGCAGTCAAGACAGTAAAGTGCGAGATCGTTCAGATCGGCGAGAAGACATGCCAGATCAGAGTAGAAGGCAGCACAGACAGCAACGCAGCGATCACACTCAACACAGCAGGCAACACCGTTCAGGTTGGCGAGCACATCACAGTAACATACAACACAGAAACAATGACGATCACAGGGATCCAGCGCTAATATGATCCTTGACAGGAAAGAGCAGATTCACCAGACACCGGATCCGGTAACAGAAGAACAACATTATAAGAGCTAAGAAAGAATTCTAACATTTGATAACCCCTCATAAAGCAAAAGCCCATTTCAGTATTGCTAACTGACGTGGGCTTTTGTGATGACTGCGTTTGGTTGACGCGAGTTGAGACGGCGGGGTGACATAGGGGACTGTTCTTGATATGTTATGCCTGCATGATAGCAGAATTGTTCCTGTAGTCATTATAAAACCTTTATTAATTGGGCATAGATATGCAATAATAAACACATATTTAATTGTTTGGTGGGTATATATGAGAAAGGAGGTTCAATAATGGCTGCTGAAGAAGCAAAAGTCAAAAAAGGTCTCAGCGTCATGACATCTGAATATGAGATGGAAGGACGCATACCTACAGGGAAAGCGATCATACTCGGCATGCAGCACGTCCTGGCCATGTTCGTAGGCAACCTGACACCGATCCTTGTCATCGGAGGAGCTTGCTCGCTTGGAGACGCAGGAGTAATGGTAAATGTCATTCAGAACGCGATGCTGGTAGCGGGGCTTGTCACACTCGTTCAGCTGTGGACGATCGGACCTATCGGCGCTCGTCTGCCGTGTATCATGGGTACGAGCTCGGGATTCATCGGAGTCATGAGCGGAGTCGCCGGTTCTATGGGAGGTGGAGTAGTTGCCTACGGAGCTATTCTCGGTGCGTGCTTTATCGGCGGTATATTCGAGATGGTTCTCGGTTTTATGCTTAAACCGCTCCGCAAGTTCTTCCCAAGCGTAGTAACCGGAACTGTAGTTACTGCGATCGGACTGTCACTTATCAGCGTAGGTATCAACTCGTTCGGAGGTGGCAACAATAACAAGGACTTCGGTTCGCCGACCAATCTTCTGATCGGTCTTGCGGTACTGATCTTCATCATCGTACTCAAGCATTTCACCAAGGGTATCTGGTCAGCGGCATCGATCCTGTTCGGGATCATCTTCGGATACATACTTTGCGCTGTTCTTGCACTGTTCCTGGACACGACCTTTGTTGCCGAAGGAGAGACCTATGTCCACTCCTGGGTACTGCAGTGGGATAAAGTAGCCGCAGCTGCGTGGTTCTCACTTCCTAAGATCATGCCTGTAAAATTTGTGTTTGACGCGCGTGCGATCATCCCGATCATGATCATGTTCATCGTAACAGCGGTAGAGACCATCGGTGACCTTTCGGGTATTACTGAGGGCGGTCTCGGACGTGAAGCTACAGACAAGGAGCTGTCCGGAGGAGTAGCCTGCGATGGTATCGGTTCGACATTCGCCACATTCTTCGGCGTGCTGCCTAATACATCGTTCAGCCAGAATGTAGGACTTGTGGGAATGACCAAGATAGTCAACCTCTTCGCATTAACGATGGGTGCTATCTTCCTGGTACTCTGCGGATTCTGCCCTAAGCTGGCAGCGATCGTTCAGCTGATGCCGCAGTCCGTGCTCGGCGGAGCGGCAGTAATGATGTTCGCGTCTATAGTAGTCAGCGGTATCCAGCTGATCACCAAGGATGGTATAGGCAACCGTGAAGTCACTATCGTTGCCGTATCACTCGGTCTTGGCTATGGTCTCGGTGCTACAGCTAATGTACTGGCACAGATGCCTGCATTCGTAGGATACATCTTCGGTGGTTCCGGAATCGTTCCGGCTGCTATCGTAGCGATCATCCTCAACATAGTACTTAAGAAAGATCCTGAGGAGAAGGAAGCAGAGCCGCTCTGGGATTGATCGGTAAGAGACCGGGGAGACATGGGGCGTTCTCTGTCTCCAAAACAATTTAAACAAGAAGAGCCTTGAGATTCACGGGAGTCTTAAGGCTCTTGGTTCTTAATAATGATTCTGCTGCTGTAAGTCATTTCTGATCCGTCTCACACCTACACACACAGGCTGACGGATAGTATAATAACGGTGTGATACAGGTGATGACTAAGAAAATTATAATAGAGAAGAAGAATGCTTTACTGCTCGCGCTGATTGCTGTAGTTCTGATCATCTGCTTACTGTCCGGCTGTTCATCTGAACCGGGAAAGCAGAGCGGTGTCGTTCGTCTGGATGATGAGGGATGGGATGAGATTACTTGAAAAAATAAGTGAAGCTTTCGGAAAATATATGGCACTGATCGTACTGGGTGTTGCGGCGCTCTCCCTGTTTCTGCCATCTGCAGCGCTTTGGATACAGACCTCGTGGATCAACAGTCTGCTTATGCTGGTCATGTTCGGAATGGGTCTGACGATCAAACCGGAAGACTTCGCTGTTGTGTTCACAAGACCGAGGGACATCCTTGTCGGATGCTCTGCGCAGTATATCATAATGCCGCTTCTGGCGTTTTCGCTCAGCCGTCTGTTCGGGCTTGATCCGGCGCTGACTGCCGGCGTGGTGCTGGTAGGGACCTGCCCCGGAGGAACGTCAAGCAATGTGATCACTTATCTGTCTGACGGAGATGTAGCGCTTTCCGTGGGAATGACAAGTGTCAGTACACTCATAGCTCCAATCATGACACCGGCTGTCACCTGGCTGCTGCTCCGGACAACTGTCACAGTAGATGTGACGGCGATGTTCCTGAGTATCGTCAAAGTTATTCTGGTACCTATCGGACTGGGTTTTCTGATCAATAAGCTGTTCGGATCGGTCACACAGAGGCTCGTCAGAATACTCCCGCTCGTTTCTACTGTCGCCATATGCCTGATCGTGGCAGCGGTGGTGTCCCATAACGCCGGGAACATTTTTGCCAGCGGATTCGTTATTCTGGCAGTTGTCGTGCTTCACAATATGCTCGGGTATCTGTGCGGATTCTGTATCGCCAGACTGTTCAGGATGCCGTGGGCAAGGATCAAGGCGGTCTCCGTTGAGATCGGGATGCAGAACTCCGGATTAGCCACAAGTCTTGCGGGATCCGCTTTTCCCGATCTCGCAATGGCAACAGTACCGGGGGCGATCTTCTCCGTATGGCATAATATCTCAGGCGCAGTTCTGGCGGGGATATACAGGAAAATTACAGAAAGCGGTAAGCAAGACGAGCGAGGCGGAGACAGATGAAGCTGATACACGCAGACATAGTCTATTCTGAAGACAGAGAACACCTTGCGGTGCATCCGGACAGCTACATCGCTGTTGAAAAAGGCATAGTGAAGGGTATATGGCCCGAGATCCCGGAGGAATACAGCAGCGTTCCTCTGACAGATCACGGAGACGCCGTTCTCATTCCTGCTTTTTCCGATCTCCACGTACACGCGCCGCAGTATCCTAACCGGGGGCTCCAGATGGATCTGCTGCTCTCGGACTGGCTCGATAATTGCACTTTCCCGTTAGAGGCGAAGTACGCGGATGCAGAATTCGCCAGACTCGTGTATGATGCTTTTGTTGATGACATGATCGCCAATGGAACGATGCACGCGTGCGTCTACGGGACGATACACACCGAAGCAACATCATATCTGCTCGAGACAATGGACCGCAGAGGGATCAAAGGTTATGTCGGCAAGATCAACATGGACCGCAGCGCGCCGGAGGATCTCCTGGAGGATCCGGAAGAGTCGATACGCGCGACCGAGGCTTTTCTGGAAAAGTACAGCGGTAACCGGAACACAAGACCGATACTCACTCCGAGATTCGCTCCGACCTGCACTCGCGGACTGATTAGCGGTCTCGGGAAGCTGGGAAGGAAATACGAAGTCGGGATGCAGACTCACCTGGTCGAGTCGTTATGGGAGGCGGAGCAGGCAAGACTTCTGTTCCCGGAATGCTCATGCGACACAGAGATCTATGAGAGAGCCGGGCTGATGGATAATGGTCCTGTTATCGGCGGGCACTTCATCTTCCCTTCGGAAGAGGATATCCGTATCATGCAGAAATACGACAGCTACGCTGTCCAGTGCCCGGACGCGACGATCAGTGTTATTGCGGGAATAATGCAGACAGGAACCTTGCTGGACAGGGGGAATGAAGATCGGTCTCGGCAGCGACATATCTGCAGGTCATCATATCGGTGTCTACACACAGGCTGCCCGCGCTGTGCAGCTGTCCAAACTCAAGCAATTCTATGAGCCGGAAGGCAACCGTAAAATCACTTTCCCAGAGGCGTTCTGGATGGCGACAAAGCAGAGCGGTCAGCTTTTCGGCGGCACAGGTTCACTGGAACCGGGGTCAGTATTCGACGCGCTCGTCATAGACGGCCTGTCCGATGCTGTCCGAAAACTCTCGCCTGAGCAGACCGTTGAAAGATTCTGCTACATAGGAACTAAGGAAAATATCCAAGTAAGATATATGAATGGAGAGGCTTTGCAATAAAAAAAGAACTGATCAATCGGAGACAGAGTAACAATGACAACAGCCCTGAAGGAGCCTGCGCTCTTTCAGGGCTGTTGCCGCTATAAGTATGAAGGTGTTTATGGAGTTTTATTATGAAGAAAAGTTGTCTCTTCTGTGTGACAGGTATAAGATAACTCGCCTACTTTAAATGAACCTAAATCTGTGCTTTCAACCAGAACGATAGAGTCCGTAAGATTAGAAATAGCAATTGGCAGACAGATAAACTATTGATAAAAGCAATAATGCTGAAAGCGGAGGTCGTTGACTGAAATAACTAACCACATTTACTATTTACATATCTGATACCGCCGGTATCATCCGGCAGATAGACGCAAGACAAGGGCAGAAATGAAAAACCGCAGACTCTGGATCTTCATTGGCATCGTGCTGGTGATCCTGATACTCAATCATATTTATGGCTGGTCTGACTGGCTCAGGGATACAGATAATCTGTCTTTTCTGACAGATATGGTGCAGGATCATCTAATGGCTGCGATACTGATCTACATATCGGCAACAGTCGTCGGCTCCGTGGTGCTCGCAGTGCCGGGGGTCACTTTTGCTATTATCGCCGGCCTGGTCTTCGGACCGGTGCTTGGCACTTTTTGCTGTGTTCTGGCCGCTACTCTCGGAGCAATGGCGGCGTTCATCGCCGGCCGTTTTTTTCTCAAAGACAGCATCAAGCCAGCGATAGAAAAAAACGCGCTTCTCAGGAAATGGCTGTTCGACGAGACCGGCAGGAACGAGATGTTCGTCCTGATGATAACCAGGCTCGTACCTGTATTCCCGTACAATCTGCAGAATTTCGCGTATGGAGTCACAGATATTTCTTTTGCGGCCTACTCGATAGGATCGTTCATTTTCATGATACCGGGGACCGCTATGTATACGGTAGGGTTTGCCGGACTGGCGGACAGCGAGCACAGAGTGCTGTATATCGGCATTGCTGTCCTGCTGGCAGCGGCAGTATTCGGAGTGGCAGCCTGGCTCAGGAAGAGATACATAACAGAAGAACCTTCTGAATCGCTGTCACAGGAGGAAGACAGATAAAATGACAACGGATATAACGAAATGCGTACATTGTCACAGGTGCAGTGACAACTGCGCTTTTCTTCAGAAATACAGTATCGATATAGGGGACGGAGAGAAGCTGAAAGAGCTGGCGTTCCACTGTTTTCTCTGCGGCACATGCACGAGGGTGTGCCCTGAGGGGATCGATGGCCGCGGAGTCATCATGGATTACAGAAGAGAGCTGGTTTCTTCAGGGTCAGAAAATCTCTCCGCCGGCGGCTACAGGATGCTGCTGTGGGAGAAGAAGAATTACAGATACAGGAACTACAGGCATGCCGGCAGCGGCGCGGTCCTGTTCCCGGGCTGCAATTTTCCTTCGATGTACCCCGGGACCACTGCCCTGCTGGAACGCATCCTGAGGGAACAGGCAGGTATCGGAACGGTCCACGACTGCTGCGGCAAACCGATAGCGGAGCTGGGACTGGAAGACGAGGAGCGCAGGATCACAGAGGGAATCAGCAGCAGACTCAGATCTGCCGGTGTCAGTCAGGTAATCGTGCTGTGCCCTAACTGCTACTATTATCTCAGAGACCGACTGGATATTCCTGTAGTCAGTATCTATGACAAGCTGCATGAACTCGGACTCGGAGCAAAGATCTCAGGAGGGGACAAAGTATTCATGCCGTGTCCTGACAGGGAGAGCGGCACGATCCTCTCGCAGATAGAAGAATACTTCACGGAGGGACCTTACCGGAGAATTTCCGGCGCTCAGTGCTGCGGACTCGGCGGAAGCGCGGGTGTCCGCGAGCCGGAGCTTGCCGGGAGCATTGCGTCTGAACTCAGAAGCGAAAACGGCCTCAGGGTATACTGCGCGAGCTGCGCAGGCAGGCTGAAGAGGAACGGAATGCCCGGCGTAAGACACATACTTACAGAGATACTCGGAACAGATGAGGATCCGGACACAGGTAAGTCTGTGATCAACCGTGTCCTGACAAAATTCAGATAGAAATAAATGAAGTCAGCAGTGAAAGGCGAAAACAGAATAGCGCAGGGGACTGCCGTTATAGTATTTACAAGAGTACCGCGTCCCGGCAGGGTCAAGACAAGAATGATGCCGTATCTTGACGGCGAAGGCTGCGCGGAGCTTCTGACTTGCTTTCTTACAGACATACGGGACAGACTGCTCAGGACCGGAGCAGATATCATTGTGTGCTATGACGACGGCGGTGACGGAAAGGCAGAGCCGCTCCGCAGCATATTTGGGAGCAAAGTCCGGTATATCCCGCAGAGAGGAAGCGGCCTCGGGCAGAAGATGGAGGCTGCGTTTGGCGATGCGTTCAGGCTTGGGTATACATCGTGCCTGCTTATGGGCTCTGATATCCCGGAGATGCGCACTGAAGAGATCCTTGACGCAGCGGCCGGACTGGAGCGGAGTGATATCGTGATCGGGCCTTCAGCTGATGGCGGATACTGGCTGATAGGAATGCACAGTCCTCACGGCTGTCTGTTCGAGGACCGGGAATACAGTCATGGCAGTGTACTGGAGGAACTGATTCGGACAGCAGAAGGCAGCGGACTGACTTACGAGTTTGCGGCAGAGCATCAGGATATGGATACGCCTCAGGATCTCAGCAGCTGCAGAGCCCGGATGAGGGGGAGCCGTGTCCTGAGAGACAGTCACACCGGCAGGTTTCTCAGAGACAGAATGAGTATCTCGCTGATACTTCCCGTATACAATGAGATAACGACGATCGGCAGAATGGTATCCCAGCTGGAGCCGCTGCGTGATGATTTTGAGATCATTATTGCCGACGGGGGCAGCACAGACGGGACTTGTGACAGGATACCCGATGAATTCAGAGTCATACATACAGACAAGGGAAGAGCTGTCCAGATGAATGCCGGCGCATCAGCTGCACAGGGAGACATCCTGTTCTTCCTGCACTGTGACAGTGAACTGCCGGAAGATCCTGCGGGAGAGATCCGGCGGATAATGGCGGAATATGAGGCAGGCTGTTTTGGCATAGCTTTTCACTCCGGTCATTTCTTCATGCTGACCAACCGCGTCATATCCAACATGCGCGCGAAGTATCACAGGATCATGTTCGGTGATCAGGGTATATTCATGACACGGGAGCTGTTTGAGCTGGTTGGAGGCTTCCCTGAGATACCTGTAATGGAAGACTATCAGCTGTCGCTGACGCTGAGAGAGATGGGAGTCAGGACAGGGATGGCGCGGCGCAGGATCTATACATCTGACCGGAGATATCCGAAACAGACGATACCGATGCTGAGGCTGATGCACACTATGTACAGACTGAGGCGGAAGTATAAGGCGGGCGTACCTGCCGATGAAATAGCTGCGCAGTACAGAGATGTACGCTGAAATGAGGCAATACGATAAGCAATGGAACTGATCAGGGGACTCGAAGATTTTATCAGGTCAGAAGAATACAGGACGGCGATCGGTCTGCCCGCGGAAGTGCGTGAGGAATATACACTGCTTGCGCAGGGAGAATATAATATCAATTACAGATTCACCCGTCCGGCAGACGGGCGCAGACTCCTGCTCCGCGTGAACTGCGGCTCGCAGATGCATTTGAAAGATCAGATCGGCTATGAGTACAGAGCGCTGAAGATGCTGGAGAGTACAGGGCGGACGCCGCAGGTGTTCTACGTGGACGGATCGAAGAAGTATCTGGACCATGGGGTACTTGTGATGGAAGAACTGCCGGGACACGCTCTTGATTACAGAAGCGAGCTTATGCGCGCCGCACAGATACTGGCAGACATACACAGCATGGAGGTCCCGGGGCAAATGATACCGTCGCCGGGAGATGACAGCGGTCTGACCGCTCTGATATGTCCTCCGGATCCGCTCAGAGCGATTCTCGAGGAATGCGAGCAGATGGTATCTGTATATATGTCATCACCTCTGGGAGATGACAGTACCAGGCAGATGATCAGAAAGCTGCTCGATAAAGGCTGGGCCTTCAGAGAAGCAACCGGAGCGGAGAGGATGGAGATCCCATACCGCTGCTGCATCAATACCGAACTCAACTCTACGAACTTTCTTATCGACACAGACGGGCAGGATCACCTGATCGACTGGGAGAAACCGCTGTACGGGGATCCGGCACAGGATCTCGGACATTTCCTTGCCCCGACGACTACTTTCTGGAAGACGGATGTGATACTGGACAGAGCTGATATGGAGGCGTTTATCCGGAAGTATATCGAATGCGTGGACGGCAGGTTCGATACATCCGACATAGGGGAGAGAACGAGGCTTTTTACTGCAATTACCTGTCTGAGAGGAATCACATGGTGCGCCATGGCATGGGTCGAGTACAGAGAACCGGGAAGGCTGCTTACCAACGAGAGCACTATGCGCAAGCTGGACCAGTATCTTGAGAGAGGTTTCCTTGAGAAGATAGCAGATTATTACGATTAATGTAATAATATTGAAAGAATGGGCGAGAATAAGGACAATAAAAGCAAAAAGACCAATATAATCGGTAAAGCTGTGATAATCGCTTCAGCGTTAGCTGTCTTGCTGAGCTACTTCGCTGTGCCCGGTGTCAGAGACGCTTTTAACAGTATAGGCAGGATGTTCGCTTCCGGAGACTTCATGGTGATCAGGCAGTTCGTTGATTCATACGGAGCGTACGCAGCCGCAGTGTCCTTCATGCTGATGATACTGCAGTCTGTAGCCGCGCCGCTTCCGGCATTTCTGATCACTTTCGCGAACGCAAGCCTGTTCGGATGGTGGAAGGGCGCGATCCTGTCGTGGACCAGCGCCATGGCCGGTGCCGCGCTATGCTTCTGGATCGCGAGGATCCTGGGAAGAGATGTTGTTGAAAGACTGACAAGCAAAGCCGGCCTGGAGCAGATCGATGAATTCTTCGAGAAACATGGCAGACTCAGTATTCTTATAGCCAGACTGCTTCCATTTATTTCATTTGATATCGTCAGCTATGCTGCCGGCCTTACATCTATGTCATTCGGAGGCTTCCTGGTCGCAACCGGGATCGGACAGCTCCCGGCAACGCTCGTATACTCATATGTGGGCGGCATGCTGACCGGCGGGGCAAAGCTCATGGTGACGGGACTGCTGATACTCTTTGCGCTGTCAGGACTCATCGTCCTGATCAGGCAGGTATATATAGAAAGAACAAAACCGCAAACAGCAGATAAGGAGAGAAGTGATGGATAAACAAGCAGTTGCT
This sequence comes from Mogibacterium sp., assembly GCA_017431175.1. Lineage (GTDB taxonomy): Bacteria > Bacillota > Clostridia > Peptostreptococcales > Anaerovoracaceae > Crickella. The sequence goes on along the minus strand of JAFRLN010000143.1, from coordinate 3,658 downwards.
GAACAGTTCATGAAAGGATTTGACTGTTCTCAGGTCGTTCTGGCAGAGTGCGCAGACCGTCTCGGAATCAGCAGAGAAGAGGCCAGCCGTATGTCGGCGGCTTTCGGCGGAGGCATGGGTATTGGCGAGACATGCGGCGCCGTGATAGGCGCTATGATCGCGCTCGGCATGAAATACGGGCATTTCAGTGAAGAAGATATGTCACAGAAAGACGTGATGAACAGCAAGAGGGCAGAGTTTATCGCGAAATTCACCGAAAAATACGGAAGCTGCTCGTGCAGGAATCTGCTGGGGCATGATCTGTCCGTTCCCGGGGAATTCGAAATAGTCCTCGAAGAAGGGCTTCTGTTCGATTTCTGTCCGCAGGTAGTATCCGACACTCTGAAGATACTTGAAGAAGTGCTTTGAGAGACCCTTACATTATTTATTACATTTTGCGGAATGAAAGAGGACTCTATCCTTCGGGACAGAGTCCTTTTCTATTATATACAGTCCGTCTGAAGAGTTTACTACAGGTCCAGCTCTTTCTTGAGTGGTTTCCACCAGAGGAATCCTCTGAGCAGGCATTGAGGCAGTGCTTTCCTGACAGGAATGCCTGCGGCAGCAGCTACATGTCTTCCTTCAAGGAACCATTCCGTTGTATGAGCGGCGCAGAGCAGCGCGAGCAGACAGCCGGTGACTTTGCCAATTGTTTTCATAGTTTTCACCTCGATTGATCATAATAAAACGCAATAAGAGATCTTATATTGATTATATGACCGTTCTCAGATGTGCACAATATACAGTATTACCAAAAGGATATTGCCATTTGTATCTGCTGCACAATCTGCCGGCGGCTGAAACAACAGACCGCCTCTTCAGGAAGCGGCCTTCTGTAATTCGTTCTTGTTCATCGGTTACTGTGCTTTACCGGAGCCCGCGCCGGACCATTTCCTCTTTCCGTTTAGGACATTGAGTATGGCATAAGAAAGTCTTAGCCTGAATCTGAGATCCGTATCATCGAGATCGATCCCGCATAATTCCTCGATCCTGCGCAGCCTGTATATGACGCTGTTCCTGTGGAGGAAGAGCCTGTCCGCCGTTTCCGTGGTGTTGCATGCGCATTTCAGATAAGTGTACAGAGTCAGTTCAAGGTCACTGCCGTTTTCACTGTCATATTCGGAAAGCTTCGGAAGCGCAGGGTGGAGATATCTTATGAGATTCTCCGAGGACTCTACCGTCCTGAGCATTACATATAAGCCATAATCCTCAAAGGTGTAGATGCTGAGATCCGGATCGATCACCAGTCCGAGGTCAAGAGCATCTCTTGCCTCATCATAATGTGCCTTGAGCTCTGAAATATCTGTGAACGGCAGACTGATCCCGATTTTAACATGACAATCCGCCGGAAAAGCGGAAAGAACGATCCCCGCCTTCTGAAGTATATTATGGCTTCCGACCATTGCGGCGCTGTCCCTTCTGCCGATAACGTGACAGTCCGGGATAATAGATGACATGATGTTAGCGAGCTCTCTCTCCTGCGGGAAAGACTGCGTGCGTCCGGTAGCCCTGCAGTAGAACACCTGCATCTGAGAAGGAAATGAAAGGCTCCTGTAGGCTTCCGGAAGAGAAGAAATATCCGCGCCGATGATGAGGTTATACAGGAAGCTGTGGTATTCACTTGTCATATACAGATAATTAGGCTCGTACTTCATTACGGCATAGCCGAGAACGCCGCTCAGAGTCTTGAGCATATCTGCATGTTCAGGTCTGTACGAGTCGTGATTTTCTATGACGATCAGGAATCCTACCCATATATCGCGGCAGTATACTCTGCAGGCAAATTTCTTGAACGGTGAGGAAGTGCAGGAGACTTCGATCGCGGTCATGGTCGAGTCAGACATCTGGACAGATTTCAGGGACTTGACAGCTTTGATGAACTCGTAATCACAATATCCCTGCTCGATATTGCGTTTCCACAGTTTATCTGTGACAGGGATCTGCGTGGAATAATTCAGAATGCGGAAGTCCCGGTCTATAAAAATAAGAGACGCGCCGAATGCCTGCGAGGCGATGTCAATCAGGGCGTCAACATTGCGGACTCTGTCAAGAGTCCGCATCAGGGAATCGTAGAAGCCATCCTTGTGAGAATCTGCGACCATCTGGAACACGCTGTTGAAGACATATCCGAAATCAGCCGCAGATATTACTGCTATGTTCCCCGTAACAGTACCGGCCTCACTGATGCCGGAATGGTCTGTGATGATACACTGAGGAGGCAGCTGAGCGGGATCCTGCTTGGTGTTGCTGAAATACAGAATGCTGCTGCTGAACTGTTTCTGGCGCGGGTCAATAAACTTTACCTCGGTGATCTCCTCTTCGGCACCGGAAGAGATGACTTCTATGTCAGAGAGATTGCTGAGGAGCTCTATTATTTCACTGAAAATCATCCTGCGGTCCTCCCGTTAAACCACTTCAGCTGATATGTCCTGAACAGCTAAAATCTGAAAGTTGTCCAATAATTGTTTTACTTACATTAGTTTACACTGCACAATAAGTCAATCAACACACTGCACAATTGTAACTGCAAAAAAGCTGACCCGGAACCATCTGGGGGCATAAAAATATACAAAAAATAAGGAGCGTTTTCCGCCTTTTAGGTCAGACTGCACAAATGTGCTTTTTTGTTTTGGGTAATCGTGATAATGCAGCCTGACTTCGTTATTTTTATACTTTAATCAGATATCATATATCTCCCGTATTATAGTCCGGCACTCTCATGCCGGGCGGTTTCCAATATGTTTGGATAATAATGAAAAGGAAGAAAGGAGCATCTATGTACGAAAAACTATTTGAAAAAGGAAGGATCGGCAATGTCGAGCTTAAGAACAGACTGGTTATGACCCCTATGGGAACCAACCTGGCTAACCTCGACGGTACACCTGGCGCTGCAATGATCAAGTATTATGAAGACAGAGCAGCAGGTGGATGCGGACTGATCATGCCTGAGATCTGCAGAGTCAATGAGGCTACCGGTGCCGGTATGCTCAGACAGATCGCTGCTACTAAGGATTATCACATCCAGGACATCGCAGAACTCGCAGCAGCAGTTCACAAACACGGTTCTAAGATCTTCATCCAGCTGCATCATCCTGGCAGAGAAGGTGTGTCCTCGCTGATCGGCGGACAGCCATGTGTTTCGGCTTCCGACAGAGTATGTAAGGTATCGCAGCAGGAGACCAGACCTATGACGATCGATGAGATCCACGAACTCGTAGGTCAGTTCGGAGATGCTGCTCTCAGATGTAAGAAAGCCGGCGTTGACGGTATCGAGCTGCACTGCGCTCACGGCTATCTGCTCCAGCAGTTCCTCTCGCCATACACCAACTACAGAGATGACGAGTACGGCGGAAGCTTTGAGAACAGAATGCGTCTGGTACTCGAGATCATCGCTGACATCCGCGAGAAATGCGGTCCTGATTTTGTACTCGGCTGCAGAGTATCTGTTATCGAGTTCCTCGACAAGCTCGGATATGAGGGAGATCAGATCAGACTTGAAGATGGTATCAGGATCGTTAAGTGCATGGAAGAAGCCGGTATCGACTTCGTAGACGTATCCGAAGGTCTCTATGAGACAGGAAGCTTCTCGGTTGAACCGATCTCATTCCCTCAGGGATGG
>JAFRLN010000142.1 GCA_017431175.1 Mogibacterium sp. | reverse complement strand
TCCGGGATCCTGATGGTAGACCCGAAAATCGTCAAGAACCCTAAGACTATCGCAAGAGTCACTTATGACGAACTGAGAGAACTGAGCTACATGGGAGCCAGCGTCCTGCATGAGGATACGGTATTCCCGGTAAGGATCAAGGATATCCCGGTCAATATCCGCAATACCAACGCGCCTTATGATCCGGGAACGATCATCGGAGAGAAATTTGATGACGAACTCCAGGAAGAGCATGAACGTTTCATCACCGGCATCACGGGAAAGAAAGATTATTCTATTATCAATATATACAAGACCAAGATCGGGGAGAATAAAATCAGACTTCTGAGACAGGTGCTGGAAGTATTTGACAGATATGAGGTCCCTGTCGAGCAGGTTCCGAGCGGTGTCGACAGCTTCTCGGTGGTGTTCCCGACAGGAAGTCTCAAGGCGAGAAAATATGATCTGCTCCATGAACTGCAGGAGAACGAGAATATAGACAACTGCGAGCTTACGGAAGGGATCAGCCTGATTGCGATCGTAGGACGCCAGATGGCGTACCGCACCGGTATCAGCGGAAGGATCTTCAAAGCGCTCGGTGACGAGAAGATCAACATCCGGACAATCGAGCAGGGCGCGGATGAGATCAACATTATGATCGGAGTCTATACTGAGGACTTCGAGAGAACTGTAAGAGTGCTTTACGAGAGCTTTGCTCTGTAGAGCCGCAGAGGATGCTAAAACTTTAAAGTTAAGATATATAGAAAGTATAGAAAGGGACAAAAATGAAAAAGTACAACGTAGGAGTAATGGGCGCAACCGGCGCTGTAGGACAGCAGATGATCAAAGTGCTTGCGGAGAGGAATTTTCCTGTCGGCGAGCTGAGATGCCTCGCAAGCGAAAGGTCCGAGGGCAAGACTCTCTCGACTCCTTTCGGTGAGATCGTGATCCGGAAAACATGCGAGACAGCCTTTGACGGACTCGATATCGTTCTGGGCGCATCGGAAAATGACATCGCTGAGGCTATGGCTCCTCACATCAAGGCAGCCGGAGCTGTATTCGTAGACAACTCTTCGGCGTTCAGACTCTGTGATGATGTTCCTCTGGTAGTTCCTGAAATCAATCCGGAAGACGTAAAGTGGAATAACGGAATCATCAGCAATCCGAACTGCACGACGATCATTTCGCTTGTCGCGGTAAACGCGATCAACAAGCTGTCGAAGATCAAAGCGATGTATGCTTCCTCCTATCAGGCAACCAGCGGCGCAGGCGCGGCAGGTCCGATCGAGATGTATGATCAGTCGGGCAAGATCCTTGCTGCAAGAGCTGCAGGCGGAGAGGGCAATTCATACGGCGCTGATATCGAGCCTAAGGTATTCCAGTATCAGATCGCGTACAATGTAATCCCTCAGATCGGCGGATTCGGCGAGAATCTGTATTCCTCCGAGGAAATGAAACTGCAGAATGAAGGGCGTAAGATCATGCATCTGCCTGAACTCAATGTATCCTGCACATGCGTCAGAGTACCTGTCGAGAGATCTCATGCGGTATCCATCGACGTGATCACAGAGGATATTCTGGATCTCGATGATGTAAGAGCAGCGGTTGCAGAGGCTCCGGGCGCGAAATTATATGACGAGCCGAACAGCAAGATCTATCCGATGCCGATCCTCACATCCAATCAGGATATCGTGTTCGTCGGCAGGATCAGAAAAGACCTCGTCAACGATCACGGCATCAACCTCTGGTGCTGCGGCGACCAGGTAAGAAAGGGCGCGGCGACCAACGCAGTACAGATCGCTGAGCTGCTTATCACTGAATAGCAGACAGCCGGTAAGAAACTGAAAAGGACGGGTTTCCCAACTCGTCCTTTTAATTTACATCATTTTATTCAATTAATTGATCATTGTTATGATCGATGTTTTTTCTTTTTTTAGTTTCTTTCAGGTTACTCCGATAAGCTTTCTGTTGATAATCTTTCAATCTCTTTTCACTTATCTGATTTCCCCTAAGCGGGCTGGCTTGGCAGAGTCTCTATATCAGAGCAACCTCTCTCTCAAATGTTCCCATGGGCCCGTACCTCCGTTCTGCGACTGTTCGCTGTCTCGGCGCTGAAATCTTACTTCTCTTTCGCTTCCTTGCCGACCTGTGTGTCTCTGTGTACTTTTTCTCTGACTCTCAATTCTGCGATCTACTTCTTCTCCTGTGTACTTTTCCTCTCCTGATTACTCTGGCAGGTACTTCTTCCACGCTGTACTTTTCAACCGCTTGTTCTCCGGCCATGTACTTTTCCACTTGTGGTCCGATAGCTAAGGAGCATTACCAATCGTTTCAGCTTGATATGCTTCTCTCTTGTTGTGACTACATTGTACTGGAATCAATACAAGAATGTCAAGGGGTCTCCTTGTACTAAAAAGATACAATGTTTTTTTTCTAAAACAGTATTCCGCCGGTCCCGGAACTGCAGATTTGGACAGATGCCGGCAATTATTGTATAGTAGGTATGGTACACATGGATTTGAACAGCCGTAAGAATAAGGTGTCATTATGAAAAGGGACAGAGTATGT
>JAFRLN010000141.1 GCA_017431175.1 Mogibacterium sp. | reverse complement strand
TATGAAGGCAGAATGCCTGAATAGGTTTCATTACAATTCAATAGCCAGGCTCCTAAAGGCCTGGCTATATTGACATTTTTGAAAGCATGAATTACAGTGTTTTCAACAGGTTGACGCCGTCTGACCTGTCAGCCTGAATAAGTTAGCTACCATGTGGAGCTATTTACAGACTTTATTTCACACACTCTCCTTTCTATTTCTTGTAAACGCTTTTTTGTGCCTTCATCCCCTTGCTCTGCTGCCTTCCGATACCATTCTGCTGCTTTGCTGTAGCTCTGCTCTACGCCCCTGCCAGTGACATACAACTCACCAAGATGGCACTGTGCTCTCGCATTTCCTTGTTCTGCTGCTTTCCGATACCATTCTGCAGTCTTACTATAGCTCTGCTCTACGCCTTTTCCTATTTCATACAAATAACCAAGACTGCACTGTGCATGATAGTCACCTTGCTCTGCCGCTTTCCGATGCCATTCTGCGGATTTGCTGTAATTCTGTTTTATACCTTGCCCGGTGCTATACCGAATTCCCATCCTCCACTGGGCCTTTGCATGATCTTGTTCTGCTGCTTTTCGAAGCCATTCTACAGCTTTGCTGTAGCTCTGCTCTACACCTTGCCCGCTTTCATATAAACAGCCAAGATTATACTGAGCATCTGCATCGCCCTGCTCTGCAGCCTTGCGATAACACTCTGCGGCTTTGCCGTAGCTCTGCGCTACTCCCCGACCGTAGTAATACGCCTCGCCTCGCTCGTATAGTTCTTCAGCAGATTCAGTATTTTCCGCAGTTACCGGATCTGCACGCATCTCAGTCGGAGTTCTGTAGCTGTCTCCTTTCCCTTCTATTTCACTCAATCGCCTTTTTGCATCCGCATCACCTTGCTCTGCCGCCTTACGATACCACTCTGCGGCTTTGCTGTAGCTCTGCTCTACGCCGTTCCCGTTTTCATACAAATAACCCATACCATGCTGTGCTTTTGTATCACCTTCCTCCGCCGCCTTGCGAATCCATTCTGCAGCTTTGCTGTAGCTCTGCTCTACTCCCTTCCCGTAGTAATAGCTATGTCCCAGATTATACTGGGCACCCGCAAGACCCTGCTCTGCTGCCTTACGATACCATTCTGCAGCTTTGCTGTAGCTCTGTTCTACACCTTCTCCATGGTCATACATAACGGCCAGCATAAACTGTGCACGTTCATCACCTTGTTCTGCTGCCTTGCGATACCATTCTGCGGCCTTGCCGTAGCTCTGCTCTACGCCATTCCCGTAGTAATACGACGCACCTCGTTTGTATAGTTCTTCTGCAGATTTAGTATTTATCACGGTTTCCAGATCTGTAAGCATCCCGGTCGGAGTTCTGCAACTGTCTCCTTTCCCTTCTATTTCACTCAATCGCCTTTTTGCATTTTCATCGCCTTGCTCTGCTGCCTTGCGATACCACTCTATGGCTTTGCTGTAGCTCTGCTCTACTCCTCGCCCTTCATCATAAATTAAACCAAGAGCATACTGTGCATCTGCATCGCCTTGCTCTGCCGCCTTCTGATACCATTCTGCGGCTTTGCTGTAGCTCTGCTCTACTCCTCGCCCTTCATCATAAATTAAACCAAGAGCATACTGTGCAAATGCATGACCTTGCTCTGCCGCTTTAAGAATCCATTCTGCAGCTTTGCTGTAACTCTGCTCTACGCCTTGCCCTTCATCATAAAGTGCACCAAGACTTATCTGTGCCCACGTATGACCTTGCTCTGCCGCCTTACGATACCACTCTGCAGCTTTACTGTAGCTCTGCGCTACTCCTCGCCCTTCATCATAAAGTAAACCAAGGGCATATCGTGCATCTGCATCACCTTGCTCTGCCGCTTTCTGATACCACTCTGCGGCTTTACTGTAGCTCTGCTCTATGCCTCGCCCTTCTTCATAAAGTAAACCAAGATAATACTGTGCATTTGCATCACCTTGCTCTGCTGCTTTCCGAAACCATACTACGGCTTTACTGTAGCTCTGCTTTACTCCTAGACCAGTTTTGTAACAATAACCCAAATTATTCTGCGAACCAGGATGCCCCTGCTCTGCCGCCTTCCGATACCATTCTGCGGCTTTGCTGTAGCTCTGCTCTACGCCGTTACCGGTTTCATACAAATAACCTATATTATGCTGAGCACTTGAAAGACCTTGCTCTGCTGCTTTCCGAAACCATACTACGGCTTTGCTGTAGCTCTGCTCTACGCCGTTACCCTGGCTATACAAATAGCCAAGTCTATGCTGTGCTTGTGCGTGACCTTGCTCTGCTGCCCTTAGATACCATTCTGCGGCTTTGCTATAGCTCTGTTCTACGCCGTTCCCTTTGTCATACAACCAGCCAAGACTATATTGTGCTTTCGCATGACCTTGCTCTGCTGCTTTGCAGTACCATTCTGCGGCCTTATTATCGTTTCTCTCTACGCCAAGTCCTGTGCTAAAAAAATAACCTAAAAAGCACTGTGAATCGTCATGTCCTTGCTCGGCTGCTTTGGAAAACCATTCTATTGCTTTTCTATAGTTTTGTACTAAGCCCTTTCCTTTATAGTACATAAACCCAAGAGCGTGTTGCCCTTTCATGTTCCCCAATTCAGCGGACTTTTGAAACCACTCTGCGGCCTTGCCGTAGCTCTGCTCTACTCCTCGCCCGTAGTAATACGCCTCGCCTCGCTCGTATAGTTCTTCAGCAGATTCAGTATTTTCCGCAGTTACCGGCAACACTCCGGATTCATCCGGCTCTTTTGAACGCCGGTAATGGATAGGGCTTATCCCTGTATGTGTAAATGTATTATCCTCAATATAGGTTCCATCCGGATCATCTGTATCTTCTATCGACTGCGGAATATTGACTGCTGTATTCCGGCTATCTACTGCATTCAGAGCTGCAAGCATCTCTGCAGCAGAGCTGTATCTGTCTTCTTTTCTATATGCGCATGCTTTCAGAATGACCGAACTTAATTCTTCACCGGAATTGCATGGCGCAGGAAGAGATTCACCGCTGAGTCTGCGATTACTTGCTTCTTCCATATCATCGGATGTCGGAACCCCAGTCTGTGGTACGAATGGCATCCTGTTATTATTCATCAGCCAGTACATAACAAGACCAAGAGAGTAAATATCGACAGTTTTATCGGCCTTCTGCCGTTTGAGTACTTCCGGCGCCATGAACGGTAAAGTTCCGGCTATAGTTACGTATGTCGAATGATCAAGATTCCTTGCTATGCCGAAATCCCCCAGACTATATTCCCCTCGAGACGATACCAGGATATTTCCGGGCTTGATGTCCCTGTGGATGAGCCCTTTTCTCTCGCAGACCATGAGTGCGCTGCAGATATCTTTTCCGAGTTTGATCACTTCCTCTTCAGAAAAGCTCTTCTTCGCTACTCTTTTCTCTTTATTGATTGCATGCAGAGATTTCAAGAGCTCCATGCGAATGAAGACCGTGTATCCTACTGAATCTTCATTTTTTACATATGCAAAATCTTCGCAGCCGACGATATTTGCACTGTCTCTCATATCACGCATTGCTCCGTATTCTTTCTCAGCTTTATACAGTTCTTCCGCGATCCTCTTCTTGACAGATTCTTCGTCATAATCGACTGAGATCAGCATCGTGTTGTATTCATTTTCATCCCGCGGTATAGAGATTACTTTCATGGCCGCTTTTTCTGTCCGGCTCAAAAGTTTCCGTTCTATTTCATATACCGTACTGAAATTCCCCTGACCTATCTTTTTCACTATCTTCCATCCCGGCCATGGGACTTGTATTCCATCAAATGCTGCCATTGTCTGTCTCCTGTTGTTATTTAGTTCATTTTTACTGAGCAGATGTACATAAAGATAGAATTATCAAGGTTTTTAGCTCGAATAGGGAGCACTATATATAGTGTCAGTTTGTCATATTTTACACGTCAACCACTATATATTGTGGTTTTGTAGTAATGAAGGAGTATTATGGGATATCTGCGTTTCCACTCTTCGAAGTTTTCAAAGATCCTTGCTCTACAACGGCGTGCTGCCGTGGCAAACGAAAAGTACTTTTATCTTATCCATAATATGCTCCAAAGTGCCGGAATATGCGGAACTGTGCCGGCTGTGCAAATCTTGTTTTATTACTTTGCATTTTACTATAATCCCGCGCATTAAAAAAGAAGCCTGCATAAATGATGTTTCATCTATACAGACTTGCTGCTTCGTTTATTCTACTGCATTTTTGCATCTGGCTCAAAAAATACCTGCGAGGTCCTGGTCCCTCGCAGGTATGGTTTGTTATGTCGGTTTTTTCATTTTGTTCATAATGTGACAGAACGAAACGTCCCAGGTGTCACTATTTTGTTCTTAATGTGACAGAACGAAACGTCCCAGGTGTCACTTGACTTTTACGGCGACTGGGCAGGAGATGTTGCCGATGTAGTTGATGCCGCCTACTCTCCTGATCTCTCTGACCTGGACATAGTATGTCACACCGCTTTTCAGACCTTTCTTGGTGAAGCTCGTGGCCGAGGAGCTTACGGTATTGATATTGTTTGCTGCTCCGGCGCCGTTGGAATTCGTTGAGAACATCACCTGATAGCTCGTGGCTTTAGGGTTCTTCTGCCAGCTCATCGTGAAGCTTCCCTTGCTGCGTGAAGTGAGTCTGATCTTCTGGGTGGTATGGAAATAGCGGTAAACTGTATCCGACCATTTTCCGCCGATACCGCCTTTCTTAGGCCTGACACGGATCTCATACAGGTTCCCGACCGTAAGGCCGCTTGTTGTTCCTCTCGTTGTGATGCCTACTGTTCTGCTGGCCCACTTGGACGCTCCGCGCGCTCTCCAGTTGATCTCATAGCGGTCCTCGCCTTTTACTTTTGAATTGTCCCATATGACGTCATTGGTCCTCTTGGCCGAATTCGCTATCGTATTGCGGATGATCACCTTTCCGTAAGGGCCAATATAGAAACGGACCCACATCCATTCACACTCTTCATACCAGTCTTCCACATCATGCAGGGTCCCATTCGCGTCGCACGGCCAGTTGATCAGCCAGAAATAATATGTTCCCGAAGTGTACTTGGATAAATGTAATTTGACAGATCCAGTGTAATTCGTCCATCCTCCCTCATATGCAGCGTCCTCTCCTACTGAAGTATCGATCAGTTTATCGTTCGGATTATAGATCGCTGCTACCGGGCAGGTATATGAGTCTTCATACGTATCCTTTACGTCAACATCATAGTACAAAGAATCAGCAAGACAGTAGCAGCTGTCGGCCTCAGGCGTATTGATGCAGATGAATTCGCCGACAAAAGATCTGAGACTGATCTCCGGGTCCGGTTGTGTGCTGCTGTAAATACCTTTTTCGATCGCAGCTTTCTGCTTGTCCGAAAGCTGAGTTACATCTGTCTCAAATGATTCAAAGCCATAGCTTGGGTTGTTCTCAGGGTCTTGACCCGGATCATTATCCGCAAACGCAAAGACCGTGGTAAGCATCATTATCATAATGCATATACTCAGTCTTCTGAAAATAGTACCTTTCATAACCGAACCTCCTCTAGGCCAAAAGCAGTCTACATTATAATGATTATAACAGTTTTTCTTTGCCTTTAATGACACTTTGCAAGGTTGGCGCTCATTTTTTGTTATTTACCTATGCTGTAGAATTCCATTTTCTTCCCATTGTTTTCAAGGATCAGCTTGTCCCGGGATTTCTCATAATGCATTTCCAGCCTGGAATCAGAATCTGTAGTCTTCCAGTCAGGATCTGGTAAGCGTTCATAATAACCATCATCGATCTTTATTACTATTGTGTCCTTATCCAAACTGACTATTTTCCCTTCTACGCCGGGGTTTCCGGCTTCGTCATCAAAGGTCGCCAGATAAGGCCCTCCAAGGCTGTTATCCATGATCGCTCCACCTACCGGATCAATGGTGAGAATCATCCAGGAAAGATCTTCATCTGTTGGTCTGTAGTCACCCTCAAGCATCGCTAACCGTACTATGTTGATATGGCCATATCCTGATACAAAAAAATACAGTACAAAAGATAAGACAGCTATAATTGCTATTATATGATCCCGTGTATTTTTCATAATCAAAGCTTCATTTTCAAGATTATATGAATATATGTATCCGGTCCCTCATACTCCGCTTCTCAGAGATATAATCTGGTGCATATGATGATCCAGACCGGCAGCGTGATCATGGACAGCATCGTCGATGCCGCTACGGCTTCTGCCATCAGGCGGGAATTGCTGTGCTCTCTGGCGGATACCGCTACGCCGATGACCGCACTCGGGAAACTCGTGCTCAGCACTATTGTAAGCTTGACGATCGGATCAACCGGAACAGGCATCAGCAGCAGAACAGCCAGGGCCGGCGCTAATGTCAGTTTTGCCAGAGCGGTTATCATAAGATCCCTGTTGCGGATCAGGCTGCCAAAATCCGAACCGCCGAGCTGTATTCCCACAAGTATCATCGATAACGGTATCGTGATATCTCCGATCGTTGTGGTTATATCCATAACAAATGCCGGAAGCCTGATACTGGCGAAAAGCATAACAACAGCCACTATCGTGGCTATCGTGGTGATGTTGAAGAATGACTTCAGGATCTCGCGCCGGCTGCTCTGTCGTCCGGACGCAGTCTGCTCCTTGTGGTGCAGGTGAGCTATACTCATACAGAAAAGGTACAGGTTATTCGCTATCGTCTGTATGACTACATAGTAAAACACCGTATTGCCGAATACTGCCTTAGCCACAGGATAACCCATGAATCCGGAATTGCATCCGGTCATAGCTGAAGCGAGCACATTGCGGTCCTGCTGCGGGATATCTCTGAAGACATGATCAGCGAACAGGCTGGTCAGGAACATCATGATCAGATACAGTGCCATTGACAGAACGAACGTGAGTATCGTGTTGCGGTACATATTCCCGTCGAGCTCCCGGCCTGTGATCGAGCTGATCATAAGACACGGCACGGTGATCTCCATAATCAGGTCAATGAAATACCGCGACGACTCAGACGGCAGCACCCTGAGCTTGTTGGCAGCGAATCCTACTGCTATGTATATGAATACTACGAGTACTTTGCTGATGATCAGCAGCATGAAGCGCCTCCATTATTCCGATGTGCCGGATTGCCGGCGTTGAGCGGCAATACCGGCGATTTTTTTACATTGAGTGTTTTTTGTCCATGATCTTATCTACCGCGTAGATGACCGCGTGGCGGAACCCCGCCTCTTCGAGTGCGCTGATGCCGACGATCGTCGTACCGCCCGGAGAGCATACCGCGTCTTTGAGCTCTCCCGGATGCCGGCCGCTCTTCATCATGTAAGCCGCGCTGCCGATCATCATCTGCGGAACTATGCTGTACGCCTGCTGCCTTGTCATGCCGTGCTTGACAAGACCGTCCGCGAGTGCCTCGATGAAAACATCGACAAAAGCAGGCGCGCATCCCGCTCCTGTCCCGCCGAGCGAGAGAAGCTCCGAACTGAAATACTCGATCTTTGCGATCCTGCCGAATATACTTTCGAACAGATCAAGCTGCTCCGGAGTGAGCGAGTGAGTCTTCTCAGCGACTATGATCCCTTCTCCTACAGCGATCGGAGTGTTCGGTATCGTGCTGATGTGATGATATCCTTCTCCGAGAAAACTGACGAGCCTCGCGTGATCTATGCCTGCTGCGATCGAGAATATCGGCTTGCCCTTCAGCGCGGATGCCGCGCCGGTAACAACACCTTCGACCTGATGAGGAAGCACTCCGAGAACTATTATATCACTCGCTGCCGCTGCACCGGCAGCGTCATCCACCGCGTTGATCCCGCGCTCCCCGCATCGCGCCGCGAGCTTGTCCCTGTCCCTCGCGCACGCGTACATGTCGGACGGGCTGATCACCTCCCTGAGCAGGAGTCCGTCACATATGGCCGATGCCATGTTGCCAAAACCTATGAATCCTACTTTTGCGCCGCTGATGTCCATCTGGTACCTCCGTTTTCTGCGCCTGTATTCCGGCTGCGTCTGCTGACCGTCCGGAACCTGTTACTGCTGTCTTCTGTCAGGTGATAATTCGCTGAAAGCAGTCGCGCCCAGGATCATGACCGCGCCGATGATCGTAAATACCGATATCGGCTCTTTCAGGAAAAATGCCGACAGAAGTACTGCCTCTACCGGATCGATGTAACTGAGTATGCCTACCGTCTGAGCCGGCAGCTTGTTGACTGCGTCAAAGTATATAATGTATCCGATGCCCGTATGCAGGAATCCCAGCACGAGCAGGCAGATCAGTCCGACATATGTGAAAGAGATCTGGCCGAACTGTCCGGTCATGCCGCAGTAAGGCAGCATGATGACCGACACGAGTGCCATCTGCACTATAGTCGTGTTCATCGGTGAGATATCTTTCATGTATTTGTTGATCAGCACGACCATCGCGTAGAAGAACCCTCCCGTCACTCCGAACAGTACGCCCTTGAGTTCAGAAAGGCGCAGCCCGGTCTGCAGGACCCCTGACACCAGGATCATACCGCAGAAAGCTACGATGACACACGCGATCTTCTTCGGTGAGAGTTTCTCCCTGAGCACTATCGAGGCTGCGACGATATAGAAGACAGGCTGCATATAATAGCAAAGCGTTCCTGCGGCGATCGTCGTGTGCTTGAACGCCTCAAACTGGCAGATCCAGTTGAGGCACATCAGGAACGAACTCAGGATCAGCCAGCCTATATTGCGCCTGATCGCTTCATAGTCCGGTTTCTCTCTTCTGAGAGAAATGAAAGCAAGAATAATGATCACACCGAAAAAAGCTCTTCCGAGGCAGATCACGCCTGACGGCATATTGATGAACCTCGAAAGCGTACCGATCGTGCCGAACAGCATCATGGAGAACAGCAGATTCAATTTGTCCTTGCTGCTATTATTCATATAACTGACCTTCTTCGTCTGCCCCATGTCCGGATGCATCTCCGGCTGCTGCCGCGCTTCGCGCATCGGCTGATTTTCCGTATTCAGCAGCCCTAATGAGTCTCTCCATAAGCTCGGAATGCTCTGTGATCAGATCATACACCGCGTCCTCTGAGAGAACGCCCCGCTTGAGATCTCCGAAAGCCCCTGCTTCGTCAGCTTCGAAGTCTGCTCTCCACTCCGGACTTCCGTAATACGCTGCAAGCTCTTCGTACCGGTCTATGATCTCTTCATATCTGTCCAGCGCTTCAGACAGATCTCTGACAGCGGCATATGAAGCATCCAGGCAGGATTCCATTCTCGTGACCCGCTCAGCCGGTCCGCTATTTTCTTTGCCGATCAATGTAACAGCCTCTCTTTCTGTAATTACTATGATTATACGATAGTTACTGTTTCAGTAACAGAAAATTCAGTCCGTCTTTTCTGACATCTGAAAAAAGTGACAGAATGTAACGTCCCAGCTGTCACATAAAAAGTGACAGGAGGTAAGATCCCTGCTGTCACTTGACGCTGAACTCAATTCATTGCTGTTTTCTTTCAAAAATGGGGTAAGGGACTGCCGAAAACGGCAGCCCCTTCTGGTGAGAGTATGTCAGAACAAGTATCCTTGCTGTGACCAAAACGAAAAAGCCCAAATAATTACCCTTTATGATAATGCATTATACTCCCAGTCATTATCAATATGCAACAGTTCTGTTGTTATTTTTTAATATTTAAATTTAGTCCTACATTATCATGTAATGCCACTGCAAAAGGACCTCCCTGATACGGGGAAGCCCTCAATTACAGTTTTTATAATATACTGACGACTGATCATGACAGATCATTGTGAATGGCCTGTCTGCCGCCAATCCTGCTCACCTCATCTTCCGCTGTTATGCCATCAGGTGTATATCGCCTACTATCGGCAGCGGCTCATTGCTCCAAGTAGCCGCGCGGTATATTCCCATGCAAGCCAGCACGAAAGTGACCAGACCTATGATGCCGGACGCGATACCTCCGATGAGAGGGACCGCAGCGAGGATCCCGCCGATGATCGAAACGATATTGAGCACCAGCGCCTGGTTCATATGCATCGCTGTAAAATCATCGCCTCTGTCACGGACGAGCAGCGCGACGATGAATCCGATCCACGTTAAGTAAGATATAGCCGCTATCACATTTGAATTCGTTCTCATTACAACTACCTCCTAGGCATAGACTATGACCGCTACGAGTTCCAGAGTCTCATCTCCCCTGTTCGCGATCGAGTGGCCTGTTCCGGCAGGGCAGATAGCTACATCTCCCGGATATACAGTGCGGATCTCCCCATTGTCACTGTACTCACCTGTTCCCCTGACAAAATAGAACAGCTCAGAATCAGTTTCGTGGATGTGGAATCCAATGCTGCATCCCGGTTCAAGAGTGATCTTCGAAAACAGGCGTCCCTTGTCGTACAGTTCTTCCGGTCCGCTGATAAAACTCGTCAGCTTGACTGTCCCGTCGCCGTCTCTCATATGTTCGCGGTATTCTACCTTGCACTCATCTGCTCTGCGTATCATAATTGCCTCCTTACATTATCCGGTCTCATTGTGTTTATCTTATTTATGTCTGTCGTATCGGTGTATCTGTATCCGCCAGTCTTCATGCCCTCTAAGTCAAGGTGTACAGGAATGCCAGTAATGCCGGTGTAACAGCGATGTTCAGTACGTAGAGTACCGACCAGATCACCCACGCGGCCTTCCTTCCTGCTCTTGAAGTCTCTCCTGCCTGTTCATCGCGGGCGAATCTTCTCAGGATACCGGAAAGTATCAACGCGAGAGGTATAGCCGCGAAGAAGCATGCCGAAAACAGGGATGGCTGGAAGTATGACATGAGTGTCTCAGCATTCAGCGCGATCCCGCCTATCATAAACGGTATTCCCGCTATCCCGAAGAACAGCGCGATACGTGCCTTCTCTTTTATTGATATTATCGCTTCAGTATCTTTTCTGCTCCTGACGGCGAAGATACCTGTGAACAGCAGCATGACTGATGCGATGCTCCACAGCAGGAACGTGACAAGATACATACTGTTCATCTCCTGATAGAGCTCTACCGTCATGAAAGCTTTCATGTTCGTGAACAGTCCGACATACAGAGTGCCGACCAGTGATGCAAGAGCTGTGATGATCGAAACAAGACCGTAAAATACGGTTTTTCTGGTAAGGGATACCGATGCCTGAGAATCCCTCGCCGCAATCGTCTCCTCATCGACAAAGCAGCGGCGTTTGATCTTCTGTCCTGCCTGTCCCCATGTAGAGGAGATCGCGTTCGTCGGACATGCCTTCATACAGCTGCCGCAGCGGATACATTCCAGACTGTTCGGTGTCTCAAATGTCCGGATATCCATTCCACAGGCTTTCTGGCATGTGCCGCAGGATACACACTTATCCTTGTCGATCACAAGCCTGTAAGAGCTGATCGGATTGAACAGGCTGTAGACCGCGCCCAATGGACACAGATACTTGCAGAACGGCCTGTAATATATGAGGGACAAAACTGTAATAGCGATCAGTATGAACAGCTTCCACGCAAAGCGCAGCCCCGCGGCCGCCCTCAGTCCGGCATTCATCGTCACCAGTGGAATGGCTCCGAGCAGCATACCGCTCGGGCAGATCCATTCACAGAACCACGGCGAGCTGGTGCCGGTCAGATCTGTCACTATAGAGACCAGCAGTATAGGGAATACTACCAGTATCACGTACTTCAGATATTTCAGATATTTGTGTCCCGGGAGATTCTTCTTCTTGATTTTGATTGGGATCTTGTAGAGCAGATCCTGGAAGAATCCGAACGGACACATCCATCCGCAGATCAGGCGCCCGAAGAGTGCGCCCATGGCAGCCAGCATTCCGAACACATACAGTGAGATCCTGAATGTGGAATCGCCCATGACGGCCTGAAGAGATCCCATAGGGCAGGCGCCGAGCGCTCCCGGACATGAATAGCAGTTCAGTCCCGGCAGGCAGATCACCTTAGTATTACCCGTGAAGATCGTCCCCGTCCTGTAGCCGCGCAGGTAGCTGTTGGTCAGAACGAACCACGCAGCCTGAAACCAGGTGCGGACTGCAGATTGCTTTTTTACTTTTTCTCTGGTGTTGTCATTCATCTCTGATAACCTGCCCTCTCTGTCCTGATGCCCGTAATCAGTTGATTCCAATACACTGCATGCAGATGCTGGTAGCCTTAGTCATCACAGTCACCGCTTCCCCTCTTGCGATCCCGAAGCCGATCATGGCGACGCCTATCAGAAAGACTGCCATTGTTATCCATTTTGTCTTAGGACTGTTTGAATTCATGATCGTACATCCTCCTTTACTTATGAACCGCCGCGGTATTATCACTCGGCCTCCGCAAGAATTCCGTCTACTTTCTCGACCCATTGCTCAAAGCTCATCGCTCCGGAGCAGTGACTCAGGATCTTCCCGTTCTGATCCACGAAGAATGTCGTAGGATATCCCGGTATGATACTTGTGAAGAATTTCTCCATTTCCTTAGTCGGGATGATATGCGGGAATGTTGTGCCGGAGTTATTCATAAGAGACTGTGCCTTCTCAAGCTGGCTCTGCTTCAGATTCCCATCTGAATCGAACAGATCATCACAGATTCCCACCAGCTGGAACTCTCCTTCCGGATAGTTGTGGGAAAGCTTCTCCAGAGCCCCCATCTCGCTGAGACAAGCCGGGCAGGTAGTCTCCCATACATTGAAAGCAGTCACCTTTGCCTTCGAGAGTTCTTCCTGTGTGAATTTCTCTCCGAACAAAGTCTCTGTTTCAAACTCCTCGAAAACACTCGCTGAAGCTGTTTCTTCAATGCCCTTCATCCGCTCTCCCCATGCGTAGGTATAGGAAACAGTCAGTGCCACAAGCCCCACGAGCAGAGCTGCCACCATCACATGAAGCGTAGATAAGTGGATCCGTTTGTCTTTCTTTTTTCTTTCCATATCGTTCACCCCGTTCTGATGGACAGAAAGATTTACCATTAACGAAACTCGCTGCGTACTCACAGATAGGATACGCAGCGAGACATTCTAATATCCGCCAATATTATAATATAATAATCTCTACTTAAGTGTAAACCAGGAAGTATCTCCTCTGAGGATATCATTCAGAACTTTGTATTCCTTCTCAGCGTTTGCATCTTCTGTGTTCCACTGCACATCGGTCGGGAAATTCGCCACGATCTGCCTGCTGCCGGCTTTGCCGAGCTCGTAATACTGTCCCCATTCTTTGTACCAGGTCTCTCCCGGCTCAGCAGTGTTCAGTTCTACCAGCTTTCCTCCGGATTCCCAGGAATCTTCGCTGTACCGGACAGATGACGGTGTATACAGTATCAGTGTTCCGCTGTTGTATGTGCACTTGAAGTCCCATGTTGACGCATTCGGAAGTGTGATCGAGAACGCGTCAGTTGAGATCGTTTTGTTGCCGCCGCTGACGCTTACTGTAACATCCGCGAAGAGATCAAAGTCCTCAGGGTTTTCCGAGATCGCTTTCATCTTCTCACGCATCACAGCGGAGGAAGCATCCGCGTCAATATTACCGGCCCGCTTATATCCGGCAAAACCATACTGCTGGTCGATATTGTAAAGCCCGTAGATCTTGAGGTCATTCTGATAATCTTCTTCCGACGCTACGCCGAGCATCCAGCTTCGGAATCCCTCCGGCAGCCCGTCAGAGTTCTTGCCCGGCAGATACAGATAGAAGTTCTCAGAGTTCTCGAGTCCGTACGGATACGAAGTCTCGTGCAGAATGCCGTCCGCAGCATACTGCCCTTTCGGAGCAAGATATGTGACGCTGCCGAGTTTCATCGAATATGTGTAGTCATCTATTTTCTCAGGATCCGTGAACACACCCTTGAAGTCGCACTCGTAGAGCATTCCGTCAGGATAGTCAGGACCCACAGACCCCATTTCCGAATCATGGAATCTGCCTTGGAATGTCCCGTCAGAGCTGATCTGCAGGATGGTATCCCAGCCTCCGGCTCCGCTTGAGAACTGGAAGGTAACACCGTCAAGCTGGGAGAAAACAGACTCGGACACTTTCAATTCATTTGTGCTTGCCGCCGACTGGTCTGCTGCGCCTGCGTCTGTACTTGTATCTGTACCCGTTTCTGATCCGGAACCGGAACATCCCGTTGCCAGAGCAGCTGCCGCCAGTATGAAGATCAGCGCGAGCACAGCTGTTATTGATTTCAACCTGTTTCTGCTGTTCATGATATGCTCCTTCAACTTTTGCCCCATCAGCGCGAATGCGTGTCACCGGCATTAACCCGATGTGATGCTGTCGACCACAGCTTTGACCAGCGCCGGCTCTACCGGCGGGAACGCTGTGAACGGTGTGTATTTGAGTATTCCGGAATCCTTGACGAACGGATACTGCTCTCTGAATATCAGGAAGCCGATTCCGTACTCGTCCTTGCGCTCTGCTGTCAGAGCCTCCTGCATCTCTGCATAATATGTCTCGCCGATCTGATACAGGTACTGGATCGCAGCCCACATAGCCATTCCTTCATATACGATCAGTCTTGCCAGAGCAGTCTTGCCCAGATCACCCATTCCGTAGAGCGATCTGATCTGTGCGTCATTCCAGTTCAGGTACTGCCAGATATGGGTCATCTCGTGGACCATCGTATCGACAGCAGCAAGTCTCGGGCTGCCGTTCTCTATTACTACAGAGTATCTGCCCTTGAGATTCTGCGCGAATCCAAGCGTTCTGGCAGCGTATTCAGTGGACGGCACGAAGATCCTTCCTACGCCCTTGGCGATCGTCTTGGCGTCTGTCGTCTTGACGCGTACCGGTTCTCTGAACTTGATGCCGTACAGCGTCTCCATCATATCCAGAGTCTGGAAGAACAGTTCCTTGAATTCGTCGACAGTCTCTATCGCCGTGCTCGAGCAGTCGTTGCATCTCACACGTCCGTCGCTCAGCGCTTCGTAGCTGACACCGTTGAGCGGCTGTCCGCAGAAGTCACACCTGTTGACGTTGACATTGCTGTAAGGTTCCGTATGGACGATCTCCCTCGTTCTGGCGTCTTTGTACTGACTTGATGACCAGCCTCTCTGCCTCATGTACTCTCTCAGATCATCGATCCGTAGTCTGGAGTCGATCGCGTCGTAGCCAAAATTCAGATATCCTTCTCTGCGGTATCTTACCGCCTCATCGGATAAGCTCGATCTTTCCGTTGCTTTTGCGCTCTTTACGAGTCTGACAGCCGCCTCGATAGATACATCGGCACCCGCATCTTCCGTGTCTGTTCCCGGCTCGGCTGCTGCCGCGTCCGGAGCTTCTGATGCGGTTTCTTCCGTATCCGCTGTTCCTTCCGGAGCGTCAGGCTGCTCAGCTGCTTCAGAGGCATCTTCTGTTGCCCCGGTCTCTTCAGCTGCTTCAGATGTGTCTTCCGCTTCCTCTGTCTGCTCAGCAGTTTCAGGTGTTTCAGGTGTTTCCGCTGTCTCAGGCTGCTCTGCGGTTTCAGGCTCTTCTGAACCGCCATCTGTCTCTTCAGGTTTCTGTCCGTCATGGTCGAATATCCTGAATGCCGCGATGAGGAACTCTTTGAGTCTCTGCCACCAGGATTTCTTTTTGGCCTGCTGCTTTCTCTTCTGTGCTGATTCAGGCTCCTGCCTCTCGACACTGACCGATACCGGCGCAGGAGCAGGAGGCGCAGGCTCATTGAGCTTGTCCTCATGCCAGTCGAGGAAGTCAGAGATGACCTTGAGGAGCTTCATCAGGTTGTTTTCTATCGCCTCAAGCAGTCCGAGATCTATATCGCTGTCTTCTACGAAATAGATATATCCGTCCTCAATTTCTCCCTGTGAGTCATAGACCAGATAATCCAGCATTCCGTCGATCTCCGCAGACTTGCGTGTAAGCACTGCAATGTAAGGCCACGCGTCAGGGAACGTCGATCTGAAGAGCTCCTGCATCAGCATGCACAGCGTGAAGTTCATTCCCTCATCGACTTCCGGCAGCCTGACCCTGATCAGAGACTTGTTGTGATAACGCCTGGAATACAGATCGGTACTCGGGTCACTGGAGAAATCCACGATCTTCGCGTTCTTCAGATCATGGTTGTCGTCCATATCGAGATAGCCGGTCGTCCTGACGCTCATATCTCTGTGGAGCCATGCGATCTCTATATCTCCGACCGTCCTGATCCTGTCAGGAGCCGCCTCACTTGTCTCTATATTGTAGTGTCTTATCTGCCTGTAATAGCTTCTCCTGTCAAAATGGTCAGAAGCGCGGCGCATCACTACCCCGCCCTTCGGCGAGATGTGTCTTACGCTGTAGTACTTGCCGGCGTAGGTAACGAACTGTCCCGGCAGCAAAGTCTGCGCGACATGTCCGTACAGCTTGGCATCGATATATTCTGATTCATACTCCTCGTTCTCAAGGATGAAGAACGCTTTCTCGATCGTCTTGGAGAAGAATTCGCTGAAGGCTTCATGGTTGATCCTGTATTCTTCTTTCTTGACCAGTCCGAGCGCGCCGTTTTCCTTCTGATAGATGTGTATGTCGAGAACTGACATGTCGGCAAAAGTGTATTTTGCCAGCATCTCCGCGAGAAGCGCGTGCGCGTCAAGCGCTTCCTTGCCCACGATGCGGAACTCCTCGAGTACCTCTTCCTCCTGAACAGGGCGGTAGAGCATCCTGAGCACAAGCTTGACCAGCGTATTCCTCTCAGTTTTGGCATATCCCGGTACGATCGAAGGGATCGCGTTAGGACTCGCGAGGAACATCTGCGAATTGTAACGCATATAGTCACGCAGCAGATAGTTTTCCGATAATACATTGACGAATGACTGTGCCTCGCCCCTCGAGAGGAAAGCGCGCATCGTGTTGAACATATTGCAGTATTCGTCCTCTACGATCAGGAACTGCTCCTTCCTGCGGGCGTTGCTCCACATGTACTCGGAGAACTCGATCCTGTCCTCGAGAGCTTTCTGCTGTGCAGGCACGTTCATGTATCTGCAGATATTGGTGCTGTACTGACCCGCGATCCAGCGGACATCCCTGACAGGCACCTTGGTATCGCTGTACCAGGTGACTTTAGGGATCTGGTTGCGTATAGCGACGGCAGCGAGTTCGACACCGTTGCCGAGGTATTTTGTCTGCTTGTAGAAGAGACTCTGCCGTCCGTAGTCTCCGTCAGCATCCCACATCATGCCCGTATAGATATTCCTCGGTACCGGAGGAGCTACGACAGTGGTGATGTCAGCGTGAAGGACATGGGACACAGTATCCACAAGCCCGTCCGCGTTCCTGTCTATGATGACATAGATAGGAGACTGGCCGTGTACCTCCATCTCCTCTGCGATCATATTGAGAGCGACCTGGCCGGTATTCAGAATATAGGATGGCTCGATCAGGATAACGAGATCTGTATCACGCAGGAACTGCATGTTCTCCGTCATCACATCGTTGTCATAGAGCTTAGGAAAACTCAGGACCCCGACCTCACAGTCAGGGATGATCTTGTCGAGCTTATCGACTCTGTAAAGCGATCTGAGTCTTGTATACGACCTGAGCAGATCGGAGATCCACTCCTGCGCGTCGTCCTCAGCGGACTTCTTGCCTGTTATGAGCAGCACTTTCCTGCCGCTCAGAAGAGCGTTCATGACAGGCAGCGTCAGGTACAGAGTAAGATCCCTGTAGAACGGGTTGAGGAAAACCACGTTCCTGCGGTTCATGATATCGTATGTCGCTTTGACGCAGTCGAGATCTGCTCTGGCGACCCTGTTCTCCGTGCTGAAGTAGTCAGCCGTGATGATATCCTCGTGCACTTCTGACTTGCTGAGATCCCTGATGAAATCAGCAGCAGTCTCTTTCCTGTGGAACTCGTATCCGGTATGAGCTGTCAGCAGCGGTCCCGGCAGGATATTCTCGAGCATCTCTCTGACTTTGTAGTAGTTGCTTATGCGTCTCGAATCAGCGTCATCGCCCGAGACTGAGTGCTCATACTCCTCCTTGGTGTTGCCGTTCATGAAAGCGTGTATCTCATTCATTACTACAACGGCAGCGCAAGGGAAGGAATAGATCCAGAAAGCGGATTCATCGCCGCGGCTCCACGCAAGCACGACAAGGATACCCGCGGTTGCCGCCAGCGCGATCACCAGGGCAAGCAGGTATGTTCTGAAGTTCGCCCACTGCTTCTTGAGGAACCAGGTATCATAGTAATCGTCGTATGAGTACCAGCCCCATGTAGTCTGCTCGATGAGATCCCTTTTGGTCCATAATGAATTGATCAGCGGGACAAGGACCATCTTGACTACGGAAAAACCGTACAGCACAGCCAGATTGGCCGCCACGATCGTGGAATCGTGCAGCCAGCCCTGCAGCGTGAGCATTTCTTTGATCTGTCCGTAATAGCGCGTGAGCAGGATCACAGCAGCGACGCAGTACACCAGACTGATCACAGGCAGCAGCACGTGCTTGCCTCTGTTGTTCCTCGGTCCGCTCGTGATATTCTGCAGTGAGATGCCGAGAGAGAGCATCGCCGCGCATTCTATGATGTCAATAAGTGTCGTCATACAGCTCCTCTCTGAGTATCTCCAGTTTAGTAATGAAATCAAACGGAGAGTCGATCGTAAAACCCGTCCGGTTGACACTTACAGGATAGGTGTTTCCCACGTCAAAGGTATACAGAGCGTTCTCTGAAGGATCATCCATCAGATTGACCATATACTTCTCTTCCGATACCGGAAGATCGTAATCAAGGCCGAGGTGATACGCGATCCCCCAGTCCCTGATCCTGTTGAGGAAAACATCTATTGATTTGATATGTCTTAGTTTGATGACCTTGAGTTCATCGCGCCCCTTGTCCAGTCCCTCTGCAATATCGAGATAAGACACTCCTCTCGAGTGCGAGACTATCGAAGTGAGATAGTCTGAATAGTTTCTCGCGCTGTTGGTGAGTCTGTTGAACGCGTTGAAAAGCAGGCGGTTATATGCGTCCATGCGTCTCTTGAGTTCCAGCCTCTGTAATGCCAGAACAGTGACTGCGCCGAATGCGATCAGAATCAGGCCGAGAGCCACACTCCCGAACACAGCAAATCCCGATCCCACCTGGTACCTGACGATATTGATCACAGCAGGGATCTGGGCGAGCAGAAGCAGAGCAGCCGCTATTCCCGCAGCTATAATTGCCGGTCTTCTGCTTACTCTTCCTCTGAGATAATTCACGACATTGTCAGAGATCTCCTCTGCCTCATCGCCTTCTGTTACCTTGTCTGTAGGAAGTTCTCCCTATATCTCAACGATATCCCGGTAGTATTCCCGGGTCTCACGGATGATGTCCTCCCTCTGATACTCGTTCAGAGGTTTTACCTCTTCCGGATCATAGACGCTGAACTCTTTCATGCGCTCTGCTTCCTGATCCAGTATCCTCTCAGCCTTGCGGACATTCTCCTGGAGTGACTCCTCGGCATTGCGTCTCTTGGTATTCCAGGCGGCAATATCCGAGGCGATCCCGGTGCTCGTCATCTTGAAACCCTTGCCGCTTACCTCGGACTCTTTGCGCCTCGGCAGGTCAAGCTCCACAGACACTTCATATCCGTAGTCAGGCAGCTCCGGTTCTGAGGAGATCTGCGCGATAGACTCGCGTTTCATAGACTCCCTGATGGTCTTGCGGCTCAGGCGCAGACGGTCGATCGTACGCTGGAACGTCTCCTCCATGTCCTCTTTGTCAAAAGTCGGCTTGATGGCATAGAGCCTGTATGCCTGCAGAGTGCTTGAGTCTATCCTGTTGAGCGCCATGAGCATGACTGAAGTCCAGAAACCGAACTCATCAGCTGTCTTCTGAACAGGCCCCGCGACACTGAAATCATACACAAGGAACCTGCATATGCTCGGATAGTGGTTATGCTTCCAGAAATTCGAGCTGTAGGATTCCTTATGATACTCCCACGAAGCGTCGATGTTATCCTCAGGGCGGTATCCTCTGCGCAGAGTTATGAGGATGATCGAGGTCGGCTGTTTGCCGTCGAACTCATATTTCCTGCTGAGAGCCCTGTAGGACGCGTCTCTCTCGCTGTCATCGACCGGTTCGTACACCATACGCGGTGCCTTGTCCGGCTCTATGACTTTCCTGCTCTGAAACCTTTTCTCCGGCATCGGAACGCCGCCGAGCATCTGCGTCAGACGTATCAGAGGATTGCTGCTCTCGGTTATGATCTCTTCCCAGGAATCGATCTCATCAAAATCGTAAGGATTACGATGGTCGGACTTGAATCCGGCCATCGGCTCCTCATCTGCAAAACGCACTATTATGGCCCGCCAGTCTTCCTTATCATCCGTCAGTTCGCGCAGCTCCGGGAGGGCCGTGTCGATCGTCATGCCGTCCTCGTTCCACTTGCAGAGTCCTATGTTTCCGTTTTTCAGGCCTTCAAGGAAGAGTGGATGGTATTCGGCGAATGCTTCGGATGTAGGACTGTTTAGTATAACCACAGAGTACATAAATATCCTCTCAATCCATCTGTTATGTTATTTTCTCAATGCGTCAGCTGAGTCGATGATCTCTTCAGCCTCTGCGTGGAGTCCCAGCTCATCATACGCGCCTGCAATGATCGAGCATGTTCTGTAGAACAGGGACTCTCTGTAGAGAGCAGGGTTGTTCTGCGTCTCGACCTGCATGTCAGCGATGAATTTCTTATACTGATCGTCGAGGATGGCTTTCATTACCTGTGTCAGCTCCTTCGGTGTGCAGAATACGCTGAGGTATCTCCTGATCTCGTCGATCTGGACTCTGAGCATATCGATGACACTCTCTTCATAGTAGAAGTCTTTGGTCGATGACTTCTTCATCAGGATAGGAATGTCGAATATACTCTTGGCATGGACCTCTGATCCGTGTGGTCCGAGACCCGGATCCTCAAGGTCGAAGTTATTCAGGTATTTGTGGAGTATTCCCTTTTCGATCGGCTGCTTCTTGTTGACCTCGCTCTCGATGAGGACCTCTATTCTCTCGAGGATCCTCTCAACGAGTTCAGGATAGATCGCGATCGCGTCGAGCACTTCGTAGAGCTTGTCGCACTCTGTCCCGTTGGAGACGATCATCCTGTCGTCCTCCATGCCGAGGATCTCCTGCTTGAACTTGTAGATCTTCTCGTTGTTGTCTTCGAACAGATCGATATATCTTCCGATGATGCCCCAGAAGAACGCAGCGTAGATCCTGTGTTCCTGTTCTTTCTGATTCTGATCATCGAGATCCGGCATCTTCGTAACGATATGCCACCATCTGTCGATGTGCGGGCTGATCTCTTTGCTTCTGTGAGTCTCCGGGTGGATGCCCTTGATCAGATCGTAGTAAGCCTTGAAGTACTCGCCGCCCTCTCTCTTGTATGTCATTGCTCTTTCAGGCGGAGCGAACTTGGAGAGATCGTTGGCTCTCAGGCCGTAGAACGACTGATAGAACATGATCCTGCTCTTAGGGATATCCTCATCCGGCTCGCCGCCGTAGTTCATGAGTTCCTTGCGGATCAGGTCAGCTCTCGGAGAGTCGTCGCCTCTCTTAGGCTTCATCTCAGCATTGAATGTGCAGGAGTTGATCGGCTCTCTCTGCTCTCCCATCGGGCTCTCGATGAACGGACAGCTGAGCTCTCTTGTATCGTTGATCGTCTTTCTTACATACTGATCGATCAGTGTATCCGGATCGAGTTCCTGATCCAGATGGTATTCGTATACCGCCTCATTTTCGATAGCGGTGATGATATCGATGTCGATCTCGGAAGCGCATTCGCGTCCGACTGTTGTCTCGAAGTGACCGAGGATGCCCTTGTCGAACAGCTCGCTGAAGAATCTGTTGTTGCCAGGCTTCTCTGTCATATCCGCGTACTCAGATACTCTCTCGAAGATCTTCTTGGACAGCTCTGAATCGACCTTGATCGCGCTGCCGGTGAACGGCCTCTTCTCATAGATCCTGTCAAGACACTCTCTTGAAGCACAGACGTATCTCGCTGTCGTGCCCTTGGTGCCTGAGTATTTTCTGTAGATCTCTTCGATACGTGTATCGATCGTCTCTACCTTGCTGTCGAATGTCTTGTAGAAGCTCTCGAAAGCCTTGACGAGAGAGTTGATCACGAAGATACCTCTGTCAAGTACTACAGACTGAGCATAGAGCGCGTTGTATTCCTCGACATTGTTGAAGTACTGTCTCAGCTTCTGCTTGATCTCATCCTGCTCAGCGCTTGCCTTCTTGCTCATGCGGCCCTTGATGGACTGCTTTCTCTCCAGGAGATCTTCCGGTGTCTCGACTACATCTTCAGTATTAGGATCGTCGAATGTATTTCTCTCGAAGTTTTCGTAGAAGTCCTTGAGTTCCGCGAGGTCTGACTCTACTCCCAGCTTGTGCTTTCTCATAGACTCAGCCGTCTTGATCAGGAAGTATCTGATCGCGTTAGGATGGAGGAAATTGCCGTCCGATCCGACGAGATACTTCTCGAGCTTGTAGTCAGGCGCGTTCACGAACGACACCTTGGACTTGAAGATGGTGTAACCGATGGTCTGCGCCTTCTCTTCTACGTAGTTCTGAGACATGAGCCTGTAGCGCTCTGCCTCGTAGTAAGCGTCAACATAGTCTTCCCAGTCAGTGCCGAGGCTGCCTATCATCATGCTCGCGCTCTCTTCCGCCACCTGCAGATCACGGCTTCCGGCGCGGATATCCTTGGCTGTCTTAGCTTCTACTGCCGCGACAAAATCTTCCCAGTGGTCTCCCTTTCTGGAGATGCCGTCCGATGAATATCTGCCGCAGGACTTGACGATAGCGGAAGCGAGAGGATGCTTCTGTGAAGCCATCGACTCGATCTGTGTCGCGTAGAAAGCAGCAGAATCAGGATTCTGGACGAGGAGTCCCTGTTCCTGAGCCTTTCTGTTCTCTTCGCATACTTCTTTGTAGATATTATCGAATACGAGCCACTGAGAGGATACGCACTGCTTAGCCCACTTGAGAGCGAGGAATGTGCGGATATCTTCTGCAGGATAGATCAGCATCGAAGCGCCTGCTCCCGCGTAGCGGTTGCGGCCTCTCTCCTTGGCAAGCTTTCTGATGGTGTTGTCCTCGGAAGAATTACTTCTCTTGTTCATAGGTCCGATGGACTGCGCGTAGATGCAGTTTGCCGCGTGATCGAGATACTGGTCATGCGAATTGAGCTTACCGCCCTCAGCGTTCTGCGCGTCGAACAGGAAGCAGAAATCGTATGGTCTTACATCATATTCTTCGTATCCGGTGGATGCTACGCGAGGGAACTGGACTTTTACAGAATCCTGATATCTCTCAGGAAGTGTAGCGTCGCCCTTCATAAGGAATGCGTCGAGCTCTCTCAGAGTAGCGTAAGCGTTGGCTTTGAGGTTGTTTCTCTCTGTCTCGCCCTTGATGACCTCATAGAATACCTCAGGCAGGATGAAGAATCCTCTTGTGATATTCGCGCTCTGTCTGAAATGTGTAGCCAGATAGTTTCTGACATACAGAGCGATAGGAAGGATGAGACCGGAACCGGTACCGCCTGCCAGGGAGCTGCAGATAACGACTCTCAGCGCCTGGTCGCGCTTATCCTCTTCTACTTTGTAGAGGCTCTGGATAGCCTCGTGCAGCGGTTCCATTTTGCCCGCTCTTATAACTGTCTCAAGAGCAAGTCTGGAGATGGACCTTACCTGTCCGGCACCTTCCGTCAGTGTCTTGCCGTTGAGAATGGCATTGACAGGGAACCAGGAGTCGCGGGCGTGAGTATCGATGTTCAGGTATTCTCCGACAGTCTGTTTTGTCGATGTCTGGACCGTCCTGATCAGAGGATTTCTCTTCTCGATACCGGTGAGGTCGTTGATGTCAGTATCGAACACTGCGTATGCGATGTTCTTCTGCTCTTCAGGCGTTGCCATTTTATAGACTCTCTCGATGATCTTGCATCCGGCTCCGCCCAGTCCGATCAGCAATGTAGGTGCGTTCATTTATCTTCTCCTCCTTGATGTTCTCCTGCCTTTGGTTCTGCCTTTATTGCTTCCTGCCAGACCTGACTTGCCCTGCGATCCGTAGAATTCATCGGATGGTATACAGGTGAAAGTCCAGCCCGGACGTGTTAACTTGATCTCTGTATTAGAGCTTATCTTGTGAAGATACTTCGGCTGCGCGTCCTTAGGTATCGGCATCCCGTCAAACTTTACATATGGTTTCTTGACAAAATCCTTGGTGTTGACGATGACCATCCTGCGCCCTTTGATCGCTTTGAGCTGAAGCTTCGGCGCTCCTGTGACTGCCATACCCTGAGGAGTGTACTTGAGCGTACCCGTCTCCGACTTGTATGGTATCAGGGTCGACCAGGTATCCTTCTCGAATCTTCCCGGCTTGTTCTGCTTAGGGTCTCCCGGTGTCTCCGGCTTGCACCTTACGTTAGGCTTGCGCTTAAGACTCTTCGGCAGGTAATTCTTGATAAACGGCATATAGCCGAGCACAAGAGCCAGTATCGCGGCGAGAGTCGCCAGCACAATGATCAGCCACTTCCATTTTATGAACCACGGTCTGTCGTCATTGATCGGCACCGTCATCTCCGATTCACCGCTCCAGAGCTCCTCTCCGTGCTGTTTATCGTAATTGCTGGATATGTTGAAAGTGCTGTAAGGTCCCCCTGCAGGTCCTTTGTCCGGAAGATCCACAAACATGTCGAATACTCCAGGAGTATCGGTCTTGACGAGTCTGACATCCTTGATCTTGTTCGCCCTGATCAGCCGCTGCCAGAAGGTCCTCTCGATCTTCATCTCAGTGGACGGATCATCCATGTCTGCCCACTGCTCAGCTGTGAAATCTTTGCCGTCAAGAGTCGCTTTGACTTTGAGCGGTCCGCCGTCCATGCCCTCCTTCGTGACAGTCAGGCCTGCCTCCGGATCCATCATCGAGAACTCGATCTTCTTGTTCTTGAAGATGTGGTACTTGAGCGTGCTGCTGACGGTGTTGTAATCAAGGTAATGAGCCTTGGCCTCGATCGTTACATCGCCTTCCTCGAGTGTCACCTTGCCTGTTGACGGATCGTATACCTGCTCTTTGCCGTTGTTGG
Source organism: Mogibacterium sp. (assembly GCA_017431175.1). Lineage (GTDB taxonomy): Bacteria > Bacillota > Clostridia > Peptostreptococcales > Anaerovoracaceae > Crickella. The sequence continues at coordinate 2,687 of JAFRLN010000141.1, read as the reverse complement.
TAATGACTGCCTCGTATGTAACATCAGGGATGAGCTCGGAAGGGCCTATCCTCTCCTTGGTGCCCGCCCTTACGAGGGCAAATTCCAGGTTATACTCTCCGGCCTCAAGGGATGAGATATCGTCGGTGATCTCATTGCCTTCATTGTCTGTTACGAACGCGGCGATCTCGACATTCGGCTTATAGTAGATCTCGATCGTCTCTGCTGATCCGGCGTCGACTTTGTAATCACCCGGGTCATAGTCGCCTGTGAAAGTACACACGCTCCCCTTCAGTTTTTTATTGATCAGAGGATCCTTATAGGCGTTTTTGTTTTTATCCGGCTGCTCGCTGTATCTGACACTGACCGGAGCAGAGCCTCCGCTGATATTCTTGCCTTCTCCATTGGCGATGCCTTTGATGTCTACCTTCTCGCCCTGCGCGAAGACTGTCAGCTCACGCATAGGTACATCGAAGCTGAATGCTCCGGACTTATCCGCCTTGATCTTGTGCATATTGAAGATCTGAGCACTGACCTCAGTCAGTTTCTCGAGGATCTCATTGCTATCCGCCTTATACGCGTATATGTCCCTGGCGTCATTCCCGCTGATCGCTTTGGCATCTCCTATAGCAAGATACAGGACCTTGATGTCGTCGGATTTCTTATCAAAGAAACTACCCGGATCCCGGTTGCCGCCCTTGTCTGCGACGTTGAATATTCCATCTGTAAAGACAACCAGCCATTTCTCATCGGCTGTCTCTCCTGCCAGGTCATTGTACGCGTTGGTCACGGTCTGGAACGGTGTTTCCCCGGTAGACGTTAACATATCATGTACTTCTGCAACGTTGGCGGCGGCTTCTTTACTTCCGTCAAGTCTCAGGCGAGGCGGAGCATACTCATTAGTGTCAGTGTTTATGTCACTCATTACATAGACATTGAGCCTGTCTTTCTTGCCCAGCATTGCGGCGAGAACTTCGATCCCGTACTTGGCCTGGCACCACGCGTCGGTCTTGTTCTCGTTTTCATCCTCCACCATACTGCCGGAGTCATCGTATACGAGATTGATGACCCTTGAAGGTTCTTCATTTGCATTGACTCTGATCAGCAGCATCGATGAGCACAAGATCAGCATCAGCGCGATGATCATGAGCCTTGCCGGCCATCCATATCGAGACTTCGTACCGTCTCTGATTTTACCCGGTCCTACCATTAGGCATCCCTTCCTTTTTGTCTTTCATCCTGTGGTATATCTTGTTCTGTTCCCGCCCGCAGAACGACTCTGCTTCCCGCGGGATCATCTGCAAAATGGGCATAAAAATGCCAATTGTAGATTTTATGATAACATCATGATAATTCTTTTATTGTGTAATTATTCGGACAATATGTCTCCATCGTATCGCACATACCATATACTGTGTCTGTGAAATAAATACTTAATAATATTTATGTTTTTACGCCCTGAGATGTATTGGTATTTCTGATGATTGCCTGTCCCGGGAGTGTCTTACTGACGCCGGTCAATACCCATCGCGGAGCGTTTATCTGACATCTGTCAGTACCCATCGCGGAGCGTTTATCTGACTCCGGTCACTTCCTGAATTCTATCCCCATCCCGAGGTCCGGTTCATACAGGAACAGTTTGCCCTTTTCGTACGTCAGTACCTGCGAGGCGCCATACTCATCCATGAGAGTTACAGTACCTGATTCATCATCAACTGAGTATGTACCGTATACCGTGCCCGCATCTTCAGGTATCTCCTGCTCGGCATACGCCAGGAGCATATCTATCATGCCTCCGGTATCATAGCCCGTCACCATGTCGGAGATCGGTTCTGCCAGTTCCCCGATTATCTGCAGGATCTGATCCGTGTCGAACGCCAAAGCGAATGTGCCGTCATCATAGAATTCCAGAGCAACGTCGCAGTATTTCGGCGACAGCGGCAGATCCATCCCCAGCTCGTAGCTGAATTCCTGCGAGAGAATAGCGGCGACATCCATTTTGCCTTTCCAGTCTCCCGTGATCCTGCGGGAGAGAGCTGCCGATCCGCATGCGGTCATCCATACGCAGGAAGTAATAAGAAGCATCACCGTCAGTCTTCTGAAGATGCCTGCCATTTTACGTGTATCTTTCATTTTGATTCCCTCTTTCTCGGATTGTCATTCTGCAGATCTCGAACGGTGCCTGCTGACAGCCTTCGAGAACCTAATCTGTACCATCTTGGTTGAATTGTATCATCAGCATTATGCGCTTTTGTGCAGGGGGGCAGTGTGCAGATCGCGATGTATTTGTACATGAGACCATGTGCAAATTGCCATGTATTTGCACATGAGGCATTGTGCAGATCGCGATGAATTTAAGCAGGGGCAATGTGTAGATTGACATGAATTTATACAGGGGCAATGTGTAAATCACACTGAAAATCTCGAACGGTGACAACGGATTTATTTACCACGTACACATCCCTTGCCCTATTACTACGGTATACGCGTGAACTCGTGCCTTTCCTTTTCACGCGTATTCTTCACCATTTCGTAATAAGCGTGAATTCGTGCCTTTCGTTTTCACGCGTATTCTTCACCATTTCGTAATAAGCGTGAATTCGCGCCTTTCCTTTTCACGCGGAAGGTGGACGGCGCCGTGGCCGAAGGCGCCGGCGCGCTGAACCTGAAGGGCGCCTCGCTGACCGGCAGGCTGGTGAAGGGCGACC
>JAFRLN010000140.1 GCA_017431175.1 Mogibacterium sp. | reverse complement strand
TAGACTGAAGAGCTTTTCATGTACTGCTGACAGATAACTTAAATAAGTGAACTGACAATCTGCGCGGCAGCACATTTGTATAATTATTGTATAAAAACAAATGGCGCTATGTTATAATTTTGTTATTAATATTATAAATAAATTACGACTTGCCCCTGCGCAGTCTCTATACACAGCAAGAGGATAACGGAAGATGAGTGACAGAAGAAGAGCTAACATGATACTGAGCCGTACGAGGAGGAACCAGATATATCTCCCGTACCTCAGGAAGAAGAAGTATTTTGACGCAATCAGGACAGGAGATGCTGAGAGGATCACAACGCTGTCCCAGGAGAATTATGAATACCCGACAGCCCTGTTCAACAGATGCAGCTCATACAGCGAGGCGATGAACAAGATGTATTATGAAGCCGTGTGCGCCGCTTCTGAAATGTGTCTTGTTGCAATCGAGGCAGGTCTTCTTGATATGGTAGCGTACGATATAAGAGATGAATTCATAAGCGAGTTCGACAATGCCGCCGCGCTCCCGGATCTCTATGACCTGGTCCATGGGATGGCATACAATTACGCAGTCAAAATGAAATACGTTCTCAAGGAGAAGAAAAAGTCCCCGAGACTCGCCAGAATGGTCTCATATATCGAGGACCATCTGTATGAGAAGATAGAACTCGCGGATATTGCGGAGCACGTCAACGTGAGCAGGACTTATGCGTCTGCTATTTTCAAAGAGGAGCTCGGTATCACGATCAGCGAGTTTATCCTCAGGGAGAGGATGCTTGAGGCAAAACGCATGCTGAGAGAGACCGACATGACGGCAGCGGCGATCGCTGACCGCCTTGCCTTCTGCTCGCAGAGCTATTTTACCAAGAATTTTACGGAGACACAGGGAATGACTCCGGGAGAATACCGCAAGAGCTTTTTGTAGATGGATGATCTGAAGTGCGTGAATGGTGAATATGGTGATGTGTTCCTGTGTATAGATCTCAAATCATTCTATGCAAGCGTGGAATGCGTCGAACGCGGCCTTGACCCGATGACGACAGATCTGGTCGTTGCGGATCCGTCGAGAGGTGACAAAACGATCTGCCTCGCGGTCTCGCCGTCTCTTCGCGCGCGCGGGGTCAGCAGCAGGGCAAGAGTATTCGAGATACCGAAGAGTTTTGAGTACATTATGGCACCGCCGAGGATGTCGCTGTACATAGAGTATGCCGCGGAGATATATAAAATATACCTTGACTATGTGGCTCCGGAGGACATGCACGTATACTCTATCGATGAGGTGTTTCTTGATGTCACTCATTATCTGAAGCGGTACGGGCTCAGCCCGAAGCAGATGGCTGAGCTTCTGATGGGAGAAGTCTACCGCAGGATCGGCGTCAGAGCTACGGCAGGGGTCGGCAGCAATCTGTACCTGTGCAAGATCGCGCTCGACATACTGGCAAAACACGCGCCGGACTTTATCGGGGTGCTCGATGAGGAGACATACAGGCAGATGCTGTGGGACCACAAGCCGCTGACTGATTTCTGGAGGATAGGTCCGGGTACCGCAAAAAGACTCGCCAGAATAGGCATTACTACTATGCGCGGAATTGCAGACGCCGATGAAGATCTGCTGTACAGGATCTTCGGGATCGACGCAGAGCTGCTGATAGACCATGCGTGGGGGATCGAGCCGACTAAGATCTCTGATATCAAAGGGTATAAGAATAAGAGCCATTCCCTCAGCCGCGGGCAGGTACTGATGCGGGATTACAGCAATACGGAAGGAGAGCTGATCGTCAAGGAGATGACGGAGCTGCTCTGCCATGAGATGACGGAAGCAGGAATGGTGACCAGGAATGTCTCGGTAATGGTAGGATACTCCAACGCTCTCAAGGTGCCTATGGCGCATGGATCAGTTTCTTTCAGTATTCTTACGGATGCGTCTTCTGTAATCATCCCGGCAGTCGCTTCACTGTACAGGAGGATCACAGAGCCGGATTATCCGGTCAGAAGAGTGTTTATCAATTTCAATGACATAGTCCCGCGGGAAGCAGACAGGCAGATGACGATCTTTGATCTGGCTGATATAGAGGCGGATGAAGAGGGAAAGACAGCCGGACAACAGAGAGAAGAAGGTCTTGCTGATCAGATCACTGAAATGCAGACCAGACTGAAACGGGACGCGGCGCTGCAGGAGGCAGTCAATTCTATAAGGAAGAAATACGGAAAAAATGCCATGTTCAGAGGGATGGATCTCGAAGAAGCCGCGACAACACTTGAACGCAATCATCAGATCGGCGGACACCGGGAATAAAAGGATACGGAGGGAGCCGTGGGGAGAAAACCAAGGACCAGAATGCCGGCAGCGCAGAGAGCAAAGCAATTTGCTCCGTTCAAAGCGCTGGACGGACTGTATGAAGCACTGCAGAAGGCGGAAGAAGACCACAGGAGGATGCTTGAAACCGGCAGTACTGTCAATGTGCCGGAGGAGAGCGGCCTTGATAATGATGTGGAGTAAGAGCTCTGCGCGCTGATCAAGGGGGGACATCATGGAAGTAACACTCAGAACGATTCTGATATTGCTGCCGCTGACCGGCCTTGCGGGATTCGTAGATGCCGTCGCAGGAGGCGGTGGACTCATATCTATTCCTGCGTATATGCTCGCAGGGTGTCCGCCTCACATAGCGATAGCAACCAACAAAGTAAGCGCGGGCATGGGCCTGATCACGGCCAACTACAGATACGCGCGGAGCGGATATGTCAGGTGGAAACTGTCCGCGGTCTGCGCGCTGGCGGCTCTGTGCGGCGGATCCATAGGCGCTAAGCTGTCGCTGATGCTGAGTGACCGGTATTTCAAGATCCTCATGCTGTTCATTCTGCCTGTCACAGCGTTCGTAGTTATGAGAGGACGCGTCCTGTCAGATGACAGAGAAGAACTGGATTTTATGCGTACTGCTGCCATCGCGTGCATCGTAGCGGTGACAGTAGGCGCGTATGATGGATTCTACGGACCGGGATCGGGGACCTTTATGCTGCTCCTTCTTGCGGGGGCGGCACATATGAAGCTGCAGGAAGCCAACGCGACAGCGAAGGTGATCAATCTGTGCACATGCCTTTCGTCGCTTGTCGTCTATCTTATAAACGGACAGGTACTGCTTCTGCTCGGTCTTGCCGCGAGTCTGACAAGCACGATAGGAGCGTGGATCGGGACGAGGTTCTTCGACAAAGGAGGAGCCAAAGCTGTCAGGCCGGTCATAATCATAGTTATCGTCATATTCTTCATCAAGATCATTACCGAGCTGATCGCGTGACCGGGAACAAGGAATACCAGGCAGCGACGCGCAGGCACACCGCGAGCCGCGTCCGGCAATTAATAAGGAAGCAAAAGAAAAAGGAGTTCGTGATGAACTCCTTTCGTGGTTGGCTCGTATTGCTGAGCAATCGCTCCGCGGAGATTATCTCTTGGAGAACTGGCTTGCTCTTCTTGCCTTCTTGAGACC
>JAFRLN010000139.1 GCA_017431175.1 Mogibacterium sp. | reverse complement strand
AAGTCCGAGATCGTCCGCGAGCATCTCGATGGAATCCTTGTCGAGTGACTGGTTGACTGTGACCATTACTCCCATCTGCATCATGGACATAATGATCTTGCTGACGCTGACTTCAGCCTGCTCGCTGAGTCCGGCAACAGTGATCGGAGCTGTGATTGCTATTGTGCCCTCAGGAAGGAGTTCTTCCACTGTCGGCTCTTCAACTGTCTTAGTCTTATATTTCTTCTTATGACGTTCCTGCTTCTCAAGCGCTCTCTCGTCATATACGTTGTCATGTGTATTTCTGCGTCCGCCCGGGCCGTCTTCGCGTCTGTCGAATCTGGACTGCTTGTCCTTATCCTTGTTGTCGAAGAACTTCTTGCTCTTGCCTTTGGATGACTTGGCGCTTCCCGCAGGAGCCGGTGCGCTCGCGGCGGCTGCGCCGGCGCCGGATCTCTTCTGGGAAGATCTTCTATCGTCATTTCCGCCCTTGCGTGAATCGCGGTCGCGGTTCTGACCGTCTCTGTCTCTTCCGTCTCTGGAGCCGTCTCTGTTATCTCTGGTCTTCCTGCCGCCCTCTTTGCCGCCGTCTCTGCCTTTTCTGCCGCCTTCCTTGCCGCGGCCTTCATTCTGGCTGGCAAGTCTCTCCTGCTGACGTTTTCTCTGCTCTTCAGCTTTCTTCTTCTCTGTGGCAGCGTCTGAGATCTTCTTGAATCTCATCGGTTTGCCCGGAGCGTTGACGTACTCTTCAGAAGCCTCAGGCTTCTTTTCAGGCTTTTTCTCTGCTGCTTCAGGAGCTTTCTTCTTTTCAGCATCTGAAGCCTTGCTTCCGCTTTCTGCGGCAGACGCAGGAGTCTTCTGTGCCTCAGCTTTCTTCTCTTCAGCAGCAGGCGCAGCTTCGGATTCCGGTTCAGGCTTGCTTTCTGCCTTGACCTCAGGAACCTCTTCTGTCTTTGCTTCAGGCTCAGCAGGTGCCGCATCTTCTGAAGGTGCCGGTGCCGCAGGTTCAGCTTTGACTTCAGGTTTTGCCTCTGCAGCAGGTTCCGGACTGACTTCCGGAATTGTCTCCGGTTCCTCCTTGACTGCGGCTGCAGGCTCTTCAGCAGGCGCTGCAACTGGCTCTTCAACGGTCTCCTCTTCAGCCTTCTTAGGCGGTACTACAGCCTTTCTCGGAATGACAGGTCTTGCCGCCGGACGAGCCTTGGCTCCGTCTCTGTTGATCACCGGAGTGGCTTTGATCTTAGGCTTGCTGCTGCCAGTCTGCGAAGACGTAGAATTGCCTCTCATCAGATTGATCGTGCTTTCAATTCTGGAAGCGTCAACATCTTCAATACTGCTGTTCGCAGACTTGACGTCGATCCCCATCTTCGATGCGTAATCCTTGAGTTCCTGTAATGTGATGTCAAGTTCTTTTGTCAGTTCGCTAACTTTCTTTGACATTCATATCCTCCTTAGTTTTCATTGAGAGCTCCCTCAATTACTCTCATGATCTCTTCTCTGTTTACTCCGGACCTGCAGATACGGTTCCATGCTTTGCGTTTGAAGGATTTCTCTATGCATTCTGCGTTTCTGCACAGGTATATCCCGCGCCCGTCATTTCTGCCGTCCGTATCTGCGATGAATGCACTGCCGTTATAGGTCAGCCTCATGAGCTCGCTCTGAGGTTTTGACTCATAGCAGCCTATGCATCTACGCATCGGTTCCTTCGTCTGATGTCTCCTCAATTGTCTGGTCCTCTGCTGTCTGATCAGCGTCTTCATATTCGTCAAAAGCAAATCCCATCTCTTTGAGCTGTTCGTTGCTCTTGATATCGATCTTCCAGTTGCTGACTCTCGCCGCGAGTCTTACGTTCTGGCCTTCTCTTCCGATTGCGAGTGAGAGCTGCTGCTCAGGTACCACTGCAGTAGCTGACTTCTCATCCTCGTTGATGTATACGCCTTCAACGATCGCAGGTCTGAGAACATTGCTGATAAATACAGCCGGATCCTCATCCCATACGATGATGTCTATCTTCTCGCCGAAAAGCTCGTCAGTGATATTCTGAACTCTCGCCCCTCTGTTTCCAACGCATGCTCCAACAGGATCAACGTTCTCATCCTTGGAGTATACTGCGATCTTAGTGCGGGAGCCGGCTTCTCTTGCGATACCCTTGATCTCTACTGTACCGTCAGCGATCTCCGGGATCTCAAGTTCGAAGAGTCCTCTGACGAGACCCGGATGTGATCTTGAGAGGAGTACCTGCGGTCCCTTGTTATCTTTCTTGACGTCCATGACATAGACCTTGATCCTGTCTCCGACTCTGAAAGACTCTGTCTTGACCTGCTCTGAATTAGGAACTCTGCCCTCTGTCCTGCCGAGAGAGACGAGCATGGTACCATTATTGATCCTCTCGACTCTTCCGGTTACGATCTGCCCCTTCTTGCCGATGAATTCGTTGTAGGAGTTGATCCTCTCAGCCTCTCTATTCTTCTGTACGAAGACCTGTTTAGCGCCCTGGGCTGCGATACGGTTAAAATCCTTAGGATCGATCTCGTACTCTACGACATCACCGATCTCATACTCTTCGTATATCTCTTTCGCTTCTTCGAGGGAGATCTGTGTGAGATCGTCCTCAACTTCTTCAACGACCTCGAGACCCATCAGTACAGTGACGTCTCCTGTCTCCATATCGACTTCCACTCTTACATTGGAAGCGCCGTAGTTCTTCTTATATGCGTTTTCGATCGAGTCCCTTATTGCTCCGATGATCTCTTCATCTGAAAGATTCTTTTCCTTCTTCAGATCTGCAAACGCATCCAGAAATTCTTTGTTCATTTTATCCTCCTCTAGAACACTACTGCTAGATTTATCTTTGAAATCTTCTCTGCCGGGATCTCCAGTCTCTTTCCGGCAGCTTCGATGATCACGATGTTGTCTTCCTTGCCGACCAGAGTGCCTTCGAAGTTCTTGCTTCCCTCAATCTGCTGATAAGTCCTGACTTCTACTTCTCTTCCCGCAAAACGGACATAGTCTGTTTCGTGGATGAGTTCACGGTCGAGTCCGGGTGAACTGACCTCGAGGTTGTAGCTCCTGTCGATCAGATCAAGTTCATCGAGCTTATCACTGAGAAATCTCGTAGCTTCCTCGCATTCATCGATGCTGACATATTCACTCTCAGCACCCATAGGCTTATCGAGAAAAACTCTGAGCACCCATTCAGGACCCTCTTTCTTATATACAACATTGTAAATCTCCAGCTCCCTGCCTTCTGTATATTCCTCAAGCAGCGCCGTGACTCTGGCCTGAATATCTTCCTTTGCCATACTGCCTCCTGTGACACCTGGGACGTTTCGTTCTGTCACATTTTGTGACACTTGGGACGTTTCGTCCTGTCACATTTTCGTTCCGATATTGTCACAAATCTCTTAACATAAGTGAAAGAGTGGGCGTGCCCACTCTTTCGCAGTTACAACTTACTTACGTATATATATCACTAAAACGCACTGATTGCAAGGCTTTTTTGATAATCATCTATCCTTCCGGCTTTGCTGCGGGTGCCGGTGTTGCCGGTGTTGCCGGTGTTGCCGGCTTAGCAGGAGTCGCTCCGGCCTTGCTGCCTTCCTTAGTTGTTGCTTTGGACTTGTTTTCTTCCTTAGTTTCTTCCGGTTCAGGTTCAGGCGGTTTTTCCGGCGCGGTGCCTTCAGTATAGTACTCACCGTTCCATGCTCTGAAGACATTATCCGGTCTGTCCGGATACTCTCCGCCGTAAGTGATATCTATATCTGACATGATATCGCCCCAGAGAGCGGCCGCCTTGACGCCGTATGAATCGAGCTTGACGTTGTCGTCAGTTCCGATCCAGAGTGCTGCAGAGATATGCGGTACATATCCGCAGAACCAGATATCGTTTCTGTTATCAGTAGTACCTGTCTTGCCTCCTGCGTCGACACCGCTGATCGCTGCGTCTGTAGCGATACCCTGCGTGATTACGCTTTGGAGAACTCTGTTCATGAGCCACGCAACGCCGGGGTCAAGTACTTTTACGGTCTCGGACTTTCCTTCGAGGAGGGTCCTTCCGCCGCTGTCTTCGACCTTGGTGTAGCAGATGGTGGTATTCCTGACGCCTCCGTTCGGGAACGTCGCGTATGCAGCGGACATTTCGAGCGGTGATATGCCGTATGACATGGCGCCGAGTCCGAGAGCCGCCAGGTTATAGTCATTGACAGGCTTCTCAGTGTCTGTTACCGCTGATGTTATTCCGAAACGCAGAAGCGTATCCATCGAATACTCGATACCAATCTGTGACAGTATCTTGACGGAGCATGTATTGATGGATTTCTGGATCGCTGACTTGAAAGTATTCGCTCCGGTAAAGGTATTATTTACATTGTTCGGCCATCTGTTGCCGTCGATGTACAGTGGCTCGTCGATAACGGTTGACGTAACTGTAATATAGTCTCCCCATCCGCTCTTGCCCTGTCTGTCGTAGCCTGTGTCCGTGAACTTGAATATCGTGCCTTCATCATGATACTCAAGACTCCTCTGGAGTGCAGGTGCGTATACTGACAGAGGCTTGATGGATGATCCCGGCTGGCGAGGATTGGTCGCTCTGTTGAAAAGCATCTCGCCGGTCGCCGAGCGCGTGCCGACCATCGCTTTGATCTTGCCGGTGCCTACTTCCGTGATGACCATCGCAGCTTCGACATCGCCGTCTCCGTCTTCTACTTCAGGGAAATTATCAGAATCGCTGAAGTAATCTGTGATAGTTTCCTGAGCCTGACTGTTGAGTGTGGTATAGATATTCAGGCCCTTGGTATAGATGATCTTGACAGCCTGCTCTTCATCGATCCCGTACTCTTCCATAAGGTCTTTCTTGACGGTCTCTATCAGGTAGTCCTTGAAAGCAGAGGTAGCAGAAACTGTCGATCCGCCGCCCGGCTTGATGAATTCTGACAGTGGCTTGGTCGCGGCTTCCTTTTCTTCCTGTGTGATCATACCCTGTTGAAGCATGAGACTGAGTATCATATTCCTGCGGTCCTGGCTGGCATCATTGATATATACGCCGTTAGCGTATTCTTCAGTGATATCAGTCGGTTCGCTCGTCAGAAGCGAATATGTTCCCGGCGCCTGCGGAAGCGCGGCAAGCGCGGCGCACTGCTCAAGCGTCAGTCCTTCTACGTCTGTTGAGAAATACGTTCTCGCCGCAGTATCTACACCGTAGCATCCGTAGCCAAGATAGATTGTGTTGAGATACGCGGTGATGATCTCTTCTTTGCTGAGTTCCTGCTCGATCTGATAAGCATAATACATCTCAATGATCTTACGCTTTATCGATCTGACGCTCTTCTCTTCCGGAAGGAATACGTTACGCGCAAGCTGCTGCGTGATCGTACTCGTGCCGCTTATCCTGTCACCGTGGAACCTCTCAAGTATCGCTCCTATGATACGCTTGAAGTTGAATCCGCTGTGAGTCCAGAAAGTCTTATCCTCGACTGCAATGAAAGCATTGGTGAGGTTATCAGGCATCTGGTCAAAAGTAACGAGCTCTCTGTTCTCAGAGAAATATATCTCGTCAATGAGATTCTCCTCATCATCATATATATGTGAGCTGACGTCGAGTGTATCGTAAATATTCCTCGGATGGATCGCAGGCGCGTGGCTTATCGTATACCCCACATAGCCTGTTACAGCAAGGAAACCTATCAGTCCGCAGACGATGATCGTCCTGATGAAAGCTCTGACGAATCCGACCCACTTTTTCTGCTTTTTGCGGGGTCTCTTCTTAGCCTTAGTGCTTTTCTTCTTCTTCTGGACTGTGCCGGCCTGCAGATCTTTCAGCTTATATGCACTTGTATTCTTGGAGATCTTGACATTGGATAAAGTCTTGCTGTTCCGTGCGGCCTTGGACTTGCCGCCGGATGAGGATTTCGAAGACTTCGGTCCTGATGCCTTCGATCCTGATGACTTTGAACCAGATGCCCCGGCTCCGGATGAATTACTTTTCTTCTTTTTGGCCATCCTTTTGATCTTCCCGCTGAAACTGTTTGCTTCCTTTTCAGCCTGTTCAGCTGCCGCTTTCTCTGCCGCAGCAGCCAGCTCCATGCTTTTGATCTCTCTTGTGTATGGTTTGAATCCTAATCTTGTATCCTCATCTGAGTCTGTATCTTCTCCGACAAGCTCGCGAAGCAGTTCATCAGACTCTGCCTCAGCGTCATATGCAGGGACTTCAGAATCCTTCACTGCAGACTTTTTCTCCGGCTTCTGCGGAGGCTCGTGATAGAAGAAATCCTCTATATCCACATCATCACGCTCAGGAACAGCCCATTTTGCGTCATCAAGGCTGCTGTCTTGATCTGAGGAAGAACCGGTATCTACCGTGATCGTCCTCTTCTTATCAACCGCCGCTGCGTCTATACTCTCGTTGAATGTATCCCGGTCGACGACTTTCGTATCTTCGCCTTTTGGAGCAGGCGCGCTCAGTTCGTGATCCAGTCCTTCAAGTAAAAACTCATCAGCGTCTGAAACATCCGAAGTCTCCGGTGCATCTGCATCCGCAGGCTGAGCGGACGGTTCCGTTCCGCTTTCTGATGACTTGCTTTCAGCCGCTTTTCTCTGGCGGATGATCTCAAGGATATCATCTTCCGGCACTATGCCGTTCAGATCCGGCTCAGCCGAAAGAATATCCCGGTTCGGAATGGCATTAGCAGATCTGGCATTCTGCGCGTCAGGCGTTATCTGTATTGTTTTGTCGGTTGTTTTCTTCTTATTGTCTTCTGACATCTATTCTCTCCATGAAAATAGTGATGATATGCCGTTTTCAAAATCCGGATATGACAAAACTCCGGAGAGCACATCTCCGGAGCAATTATACCACAATATATTGAATAGTAAAAACATTAAGCGTCTATATTTGCTGATTTTGGCGGTTTTTCGCGTATTTACCGATAATTACTTATCGTCATATGTCATGTAAAACAGGCTTTACATCTGTTTTCTGACTATCATTCTCATCGAATTCAGTATACAGATGACCGCTACTCCTACATCCGCAAACACTGCAGCCCACATATTAGCGATGCCGAGAGCGCCGAGGATCAGGCACGAGAACTTGACAAACAAAGCAAATACGATGTTGGTTTTGGATATTCCTATCGTCTTGCGGGCGATGCTGATCACCTGAGGGATCCTGAGGAGATTGTCATCCATAATGACGACATCCGCTGCTTCGATAGCTGCGTCGGATCCGAGTGATCCCATTGCGATACCCGCATCCGCTCTTGAGAGTACCGGCGCGTCATTGATACCGTCTCCGATGAATCCGAGCTTGCGCTTAGGATCTTCACCGTTTCCGCAGTCTCTGAGAAGTTCTTCAACTATAGTTACTTTGTCCTGAGGCAGGAGTCCTGCTCTGTATTCAGTGATGCCAAGCATGTCAGCAACTGCCTTCGCAGTACTTTCCGAGTCTCCTGTCAGCATCACGAATTTCTTTACGCCGGAAGCAAGTATCGCTCTGACAGCCTCAGCGGCTTCCGGTTTAGGCATATCTTCGACAATGATTGTACCGATATACGCACCGTCTTTCGCTACAAAGCAGCTTGTTCCCGCTGCAGCGGCGGTATCCGGAAGATCAATACAGTTATCTTCCATAAACCCTCTGTTTCCGACAAGTATATCCGCTCCTGCTACTCTGGCGCTGATGCCCTTTCCTGCATAGTTTACTTCATTACTGATTTCAGACGGCAGGAAAGGATCACTGCAGGCTGCTACGATAGTGCTCCCGATCGGATGTGTGGATCCCGACTCAGCTGCGGCAGCATAACGGAGTATCTCTGCCTCACTCGCGCCTTCAGCCGGAAGAATGCGGCTGACCCTGAATTTACCCTCAGTCAGTGTTCCTGTCTTGTCAGAAACAAGAGTGTCAAGGTTAGCCATCATTTCAAGGTAGTTGGAACCTTTTACCAGCACACCGTGTTTCGACGCAGCGCCTATGCCTCCGAAGAACGCGAGAGGTACCGAGATCACCAGCGCGCACGGACACGATATTACAAGGAACGTGCAGGCTCTGAGCAGCCATTTGCTGAATTCTCCCGTGAAGTCACCTGAGATGAGCGGCGGCAGGAATGCCAGCACTACCGCTCCTATGACGACCGCCGGTGTATAGTAGTGCGCGAACCGCGTGATGAAGTTTTCTGTTTTGGACTTTTTCGAAGCGGCATTCTCGACCATCTCGAGTATCTGCATTACTGTCGAATCGTCATAGTCCTTATCAGCGCGGATGCGAAGGAGGTTTTCGCCGTTTATGCATCCGGAGATGACCTGATCGCCTGCAGCTACGGATCTAGGCATTGACTCTCCTGTGAGAGCAGCGGTATTGATGAGACCTTCTCCCTCGATAACAGTACCGTCTGTCGGGATCTTTTCACCGGGCTTGATGATGAGAATATCGCCGGCTTCGATATCGTCAGGGTCTATTACCTCGACAGAACCGTCCTCATCTTCCCTGTTCGCAAAATCAGGCGCGATACTCATGAGGTCTGTGATCGCTCCTCTGGACTTTCCGACAGCATAGCTCTGAAAGAATTCACCGATCTGGTAGAAAAGCATTACTGCTACAGCTTCTTCAAACTCTCCGCAGCCGAACGCGCCGACAGTCGCCAGAGTCATCAGGAAACACTCATCAAACCACTGGCCGTGAGCGATCCCGAGAAAACACTTGCGTATGACGTCATATCCCACCAGAAAATACGGTACCAGATACGCGATGATAACCGCCGGAGCACCGGAATGCGCATGAGGTATCAGCCCGGTGTGCTCAGCGATCATCAGAGCGGTAAATATGATTAGCGATATTATGATCCGTGTCAGATCTTTTCGTTGCTTCTTAGTAAGACTTCCCATTTCAGAACACCTGCCGGTTATTTCATTCTTTCAATCCAAGATACTGATCGCGTCACTTCAGAATGACCTTGCAGTCAGGCTCGACCTTAGCGATACACTTTACTGCCTCTTCCACTACCTGATCAAATACCGCATCATCAGCCTCAATCATCATCTTCTGAGTCATAAAGCTTACAGATGCATCTGTAACGCCGTCTATTTTCTTGATAGCCTCTTCCATCTTAGCTGCGCAGTTAGCACAATCCAGATCTACCAGTTTGAACTTCTTCTTCATGATTATTCTCCTTGCTCTATAGATTAATTGTTCGGGAAATAAGTTGACTATTATCGATCAGGAGCCTGTTACTACTCTTCGATATGTTCCTTGCCCATCTCGATGATCGTCTTGACATGGTCGTCATCGAGCGAATACATCACTGACTTGCCCTCGCGCCTGCTCTTGATAAGCTTGGCTGTTTTGAGCGCCCTCAGCTGATGCGATACGGCAGACTGGTTCATTTCGATATCTTCACAGATCTCCGTCACGTTCTTCTCACCGTCGAACAGGTCATACAGTATTTTGATCCGTGTCGAGTCTGCAAACATCTTGAACAGATCGGCCAGATCAAGCAATTCCCGTTCGCGCAGGCCCTTGAGCGTGTATTCTTTTTTCTTAGGCATACAGGTCTCCTTTCGTATTTTCTGATCCGGTTCTACATATGAATCATTTTTCATATGAATATATTATCATATGTTCATTATATGTCAACCACTTTTTCAATTATTTTCATGTCCTGATATGAGATTCAGGCCCGTAAGCCGTGTAACCATGTCTGATTTTCCAATAAAATAGCGCGGCTGAAGATGTCGTGTTCTGTCAGCCGCGCATCTGTGATCATCATCAGAAGATCCGGTTTTATCGTATATTACAGTATTATTCTGTGTGGAACTCCGTATCCCGACTCAGTGACTTCTGCCGCAAAGATGTCACAGTTGCCAATGTATTTTGACCAGTAGCTCCCGCGTGATTCAGGTGTCAGATATTCAAGCGCTCCTTTCATGGCAATGGCGTGTGTAGACAGGAGCACATTCCCCCTGAGAGCCTCTTCATGGATCTCTTCGAGAAATTCTCCGAGTCTCTTCACGACCGATCCGAGCTGTTCCATGCCTTCCGGCGCCGGTGTACCTGCAAAATCCATGAAAAAAGCCATCACTTCCGGAGCCGGATTCTGCAGATCCATACCCTCGTACGGTCCGTAGTCCATTTCTATCAGTCTCTCGTCTTTTCTGATCGGTACACTGTCCCCTGAGTCATCAGCCGAGTCCTGCCCGCCGGCTTTCATAAGGATCTGCTCTGCTGTCTGGACCGCTCTGATCAACGGGCTTGAATATACGCGGTCAAAACGGATCCCATGCTCCCTGAGCAGCTCTCCGGCGTTTTCTGCCTGAAGCAGACCGCTGTCATTGAGAGGCTGGTCGCTTCTTCCCTGCAGCAGTTTTTTCTTATTTCTGGCGGTCTCACCATGTCTAATAATATACAGCATGGGTTCTTATCCTCTATTCTGTGTTACCCGGTCTGTCAGGAACTGTGGCAGCCCCGCAGCGGATCACTCAAACTGCTCTGCTACCCTGACCAGCAGATCTCTTATATCCAGATGCTGCGGGCAGACGCTCTCGCACATACCGCACTGGATACAGTCGCTGGCTTTGCCGTGACCTTCAGATGTAAGTATCTCATATGTCATCCACGGAAGCACCTCATGAAACATGAGGTTCCTGTTATAGCTTGAGAACAGGGACGGGATCCGGATCTCCATAGGGCAATGATTCTCTTCAATACAGTATCTGCACTGAGTGCACGGGATCACTCCCATATCATTGAAAATGCCGGCAACTTTCCGGACTGCTTCAAATTCTTTGTCGCTGAATGGTATGAAGCCTTCTTCTCCGCCCTCGCTGAATATCCTGAGATTTTCTTCCATCTGCTGCATATTGCTCATTCCTGACAGAATGACTTCCATCCCCTCAAATCCGGCTGCGAATCTCAGAGCGTATCCCGCATTGCTGCAGTCAGAACCTGTTTCTGCACGGAGTCCGTCGAATACTGCCTGTGCTTCCTCCGGCAGATTGACCAGATTTCCTCCTCTGACCGGTTCCATGACGAGAACAGGCTTATTATGCCTGCGGCATACCTCATACACTTTGCGGCTCTCTACTTCAAGGCTCTCGTAATCAAGATAGTTGAACTGGATCTGTACGACTTCGATCTCAGGGTATTCTGTAAGGATCTGATCCAGTACAGAAGCATGATCATGGAACGAAAGACCTACATGACGGACTTTGCCTTCTTTCTTAAGATCGAATGCTGTCTCATACGCACGGCACTTCTTGAAATACTCAAAGTTTTCCTTGTTCTGCGCATGCATCAGCAGAAAGTCAAAATACTCCACTCCGCATGTGTCGAGCTGCAGCTGTATAAGAGGTCTGATATCTTCTTCAGACTTGAAAAACTCATCTGTAAGCTTGTCGGTCAGCAGATACTCGCTGCGGTCATGGCGGGAAGTCAGACATTTCCTGACTGCTATCTCACTTTTTCCGTCGTGATATCCATGAGCGGTGTCAAAATAATTGAATCCGCACTCGATAAACCGGTCGACCATTGCGCTTACGGCTTCATGATCGATCTCGTCGCCATTCATCGGCAGACGCATCATACCAAATCCCAGGTGGCCTTTGATCTCTCCGAATTCTCTACCCATGTCTCTCCCTCTCTTCTTTCTACAATGATGTGATAGCCCGGACCGTCCCGCTTGTCACGCCTCTGCGGCAAAGAGGACAGTTCATCCGGTACATTTTCAGTCGTTCAGCACGATCTCCATCTCGTGCCACTCTTCACCGCCCCAGTTTGAATCTGATATTCCAAGATCAGTATATCCGAATTTCTCATACATTCCAACAAGATCCTCCAGGCAGGTCAGGATCAGGCGTTTCCTACCTCTGGCTTTCTCCCGCGCGCAGTAGTGTTTCATTACCGCGCGTCCGAGGCCGTGCCCCTGATAGTCTGTCATGATATCCAGACCGAGAAGCATTATATTATCTCCATTCTTGTCATGCAGGCTCTTATCAGTGAAAAAATCATCCCTGAATCTGCGTTCATCCGTCGCCAGACCGTAGAGAAAGCCGGCGACTTCACCGGTCTTCTTATCTGCAGCAACCATAAAACAGTCAGGTGATATCCTCGCCTGCGCTATGACATCGTCAGATGCCACTACTTCATTAGGAGGAAAGACAACAGCCTCTATCTCTGCGGCTCTGTCATATTCTTCAGGTCTTATATCTCTGAATTCAAAACGTTCTTCTATATCCATATCATTCATATCTCAGATCTGTGCCCCCTGATGGCAAGGTGTAACAGGGGGACGGTTCTGCTGTCATCCCCGAAACTCTGCAAAATGTTTCGCACAACACTTCAGGTGTCACAAAAAACGCCCCGCGTATCACGTGTCCGTATATATCCCTTGTGAATCGAACAAGCGTTCTGTATAATATATGTGCCGGGATAGAAAGGACAACATATAAGTCGTGAGGCAGCCTGTCGATGTACTTGCTGTTTTTGATATAGGCGCGGTATCACCCCGGCCGATACGATTCAAGGTGCTTGAACACGGTATCAAGACCACTGTTCGCGTGACTGATATCAGGAATATCGAATGGCTCGGCGCGGGCGGCGTCACACGCATCGTGTATGACTGCACGACCGTCAGCGACGGCCGGCACATTGACTACAAGCTCCTCTATTTCTACCGCGAATGCAAGTGGGAGCTTGAGACCAGCTGAGGTCCGGATCCGGTACATTCCCTGATCAGTATATATCAGTATTACAGATCAAATATGCTCATCTGAGCGGATTCCGGAAGGCCGGCGAAGAGTCCGTGTCTCTTCAGATCCTCGATGTTGGTTGCCGACAGCCTTGTCCTCGATCTTACATCATCGATCGTTGTGAATTCCCGGTCGTTATAAGCTGCGACCAGTGACTCGGCAGCCGTGTCACCTATTCCGTTGATCGAGTTGAAAGGCAGCATGACCTTACCGTCGACAACAGAAAATCTGCATGCCTTGGCGACTCCGAGCACAGGCTCAGTGAATTCATATCCGCGCGACAGCATTTCATACATGACTTCATAAACCGTCAGATGCTCCTTCTGCTTGGCAGTCGCCGTATTGCCGAGTTTTTCTATCTCCTCCATCCTGCGCTCGATATCAGGGATCCCCCTGCCGATGGATTCCGCATCGAAATTATCGACTTTGGATGAAAACCACGCGGCGTAGAAAGCCTCAGGATAATTGACTTTGAACCAGGCCATACGTATCGACATCATTACGTATGCCGCGGCATGAGCGCGCGGGAACATGTATTTGAGCGTTTCGCATGACCAGATATACCAGTCAGGTACTCCATGATCCTTCATCATATCGAGCTGTTCCTGGCTGAGCACCGTGTTCTTACGCACGCTCTCCAAGATCTTGAAAGCGTCGCCGTTAGGCAGGCCTTTGCTGATCAGGAAGTTCATGATATCGTCACGGCACGAGATAACTTCATCGATCGTAGCGGTGCCGTTTCTCAGAAGATCCTGCGCGTTGTTGGTCCATACGTCAGTACCATGTGAGAATCCTGACATCTTGATCAGAGCCGACACTGTGGTCGGATGGATGTCATCGAGCATCCCGCGGGTGAAGTTCGTACCGAATTCCGGTATTGCATAAGTACCGTGAGTGAACTTGTATTCAGGATTTTTGATATGCAGAGCATCCAGTGATGTGAAGATGCTCAGCGTCTCTCTGTCATCAAGCGGGATCTCCATCGGGTCTACCCCGGTCATTACCTGCAGATGCCTTATAAGCTGCGGCACATCGTGGCCGAGAATATCAAGCTTGAGCAGGTTCTCATCGATCTTGTGATAATCGAAATGAGTCGTTATGACATCGGTATCACGCTTGTTCGCAGGCTTCTGAATAGGACAGAACTCATAGATCTCGTGGTCATCAGGAACTACGATGATACCTCCCGGGTGCTGTCCTGTCGTCCTCTTGACGCCCGTACAGCCCTTGACGAGATAATCGATATCGTGCTTATTCGCCCTGATATTATTGTCTTCTATGTAGTGCTTAACATAACCGTATGCCGTCTTGTCTGCGATCGTCGCGACGGTTCCGGCCTTGAAGACATTCTTTTCTCCGAAGATCTCGCCTACGTATCTGTGTGCCACCGGCTGGTACTCACCGGCAAAATTCAGATCGATATCCGGCTCTTTATCGCCCTTGAACCCAAGGAAAGTCGCGAACGGTATATTGAGGCCTTCCTTCTTCATGCGCGCTCCGCACTCAGGACAGGTTTTCTCAGGCATATCGTATCCTGTGTCATATTTGTCCGGTTCGTCTGACCATTCAAAATGTTTGCACTGAGGACAGATGTAGTGCGGTGCCAGAGGGTTTACCTCAGTGATTCCGGCCATGGTAGCGACAAAAGAAGATCCTACGGATCCTCTTGATCCTACCAGGTAGCCGTCTTCATTGGACTTGTGCACCAGCATCTGCGCCGCGATATACATCACGGCATAGCCGTTTCCTATGATGGAACTGAGCTCTGTCTCAAGCCTTTCCTCGATCTCCGGAGGAAGCGGATCGCCATAGATGGACTTTGCTTTCTCGTAGCAGCTTTTGCGGAGCTGCTCCTCAGCACCTTCGATCTTAGGCGGGAATTTTCCTTTTGGCACAGGAAGCACTTCCTCTACCATATCCGCGATCTTGTTGGTATTGGTAATGACGATCTCTTCAGCGCGGTCTCCGAGATACTCGAATTCCTTCATCATCTCGTCAGTCGTGCGAAGATAAAGTGAATCTGACGGTGTGTCGCGGAAACCGATGCCCGCCATGATAATATTGCGGTATATCGATGCTTCCCTGGTCGGATAATGAGAGTCCGTCGTGGCTACAGTGAGTTTTCCGAGCCTGTCTCCGACTTCTATGATCTTTCTGTTGAAAGCAATGAGATCCTCTGTTCCTCTGACTCTTCCCTCATCGATCATGAACCGGTTGTTGCCGAGAGGCTGGATCTCAAGATAATCGTAGAATGAAGCAATGCGGTCGAGCTCTTCGTCCGAAGCGCCTCTCTCGACAGCCTGATACACTTCTCCTGCTTCACAGGCGCTCCCTATGATAAGGCCTTCCCTGTGCGCCTCAAGCACTGAGCGGGGCAGTCTCGGACGCTTGTAGAAATAATCTATGTGGGACAGACTTACCAGCTTATAGATATTCTTCAGGCCGGTCTGATCCTTCGCAAGAAGGATAATGTGATAAGTCCTGTTCTTCTTAACGTCAATTGTGCCGTCTTCGAGCTTAGCATCCTCATCCGGATAGAGGTATCCTTCAACGCCATAGATGATCTTGATGTTCTTCCCTGCCTTCGCCAGTTTGCCCGCAGCCTTGGCTGCGTCAGGGAATCCCTGTACTACACCGTGATCGGTGATCGCAACAGCCGGCTGTCCCCAGTAAGCAGCAGTGTTCACGATATCTGCGACCTCATTGAATCCGTCATTGTCGCTCATCTTGGAGTGGCAGTGGAGTTCGACTCTCCTGCCGCCCGGATAAGTATCCTCACGTACATGCTTCTCGACCTTTTTGAAGGCATTGACCATCATGATATTCTCATGCTCATATGTATCGTATTCGATCGGACCTTTTGCCCGGATCATATCGCCTTCACTGAGATTCTCGTTGATCTCAGTCATCTTATCCGATGAGATGAAAGACTTGAGGCAGAAAGTCCTGACCTGGCTGGCGATCAGTATGCTCACGAGTATCTTGCCTGATCTTATAGGCTGTGACTCGATCTTGAACACCTCGCCCTCGATACAGACTCTGTCCTTGCTTCCGACATAGTTCTCAAGATCTTTGTATTCGACCGGATCATCACTGAAATCTTTACCGAGAAGAATCAGCTCTCCGGCATTATTTGTGAAAGCAGGCTCTTCCTTGCTGCTGCGTCTTCTCGATCCATTGCCGCCGTTCCCGCCTGAATAACCACCGGAGCCCGAATAGCCTCCTGTATCTCCGCCGTCACTGCCAGGTGCCGGCATCCTGATGCCGGTATACATATAATTGATCATGATTCTTCCGAGGCAGCCGATCCTGGACCGGATACGTTCCTTCATAAGGCTCTCGAGATTTCTCGGCATCACAAAGTTGAGCTTGGTGTCTATATTCAACACCAGGCTCTGTCTGTCAACCGAAATTCCGGTAATCTCAATATCCAGATCTGCAGCTTTCCTTCCGGTTGCTTCACACAGCTCATCCGGAGCAAGCACATCAGCAGGGATCTTTATCATGCAGTCCTCTCTATCGTTCAGCAGACACAAGCTCGATCAGTCTGTCGATCAGCCTGTCTTCTGTGGTCTTTTCTATGATTTCTCCGTGTGAGAATATGAGGCCTTCCCCTCTTCCTCCGGCTATCCCGTAGTCGGCTTCACGGCTCTCTCCGGGGCCGTTTACCGCACAGCCCATGACAGCGACTTTCAATGGTCTCAGACCTTCGTCGCGTCTCTTCTGAGCGACGGCTTCAAGTCTCACTTCGGCCTCGTTGGCAAGACTGATCAGGTCGATCTCAGTCCTTCCGCAGGTCGGGCAGGATACGATCTCGATCATTTTCTCACGCATGCCTACAGTCTCGAGGATCCTTTTCGCAAGCAGGACCTCGCTGACAGGATCATCAGTCAATGATACTCTCATAGTATCTCCGATGCCCGCAAGAAGCAGCGCTCCGATCCCGACAGCTGACTTGAGCTCACCGTTCCTCGGAGTACCTGACTCGGTGATGCCGATATGGATCGGGCAGTCTGTCAGTTCTCTCAGCTTCATATGAGCGTCATAGTTCATCCTGACGTTGGATGATTTGATTGAGACAACGAGCTGATCATAGTCCATATCTTCTATGACTCTGAGCATATTCGCGCCGCTCACAGCGAGCGCCTCTGCGGTTACTCCGCCATATTTCGCTATGAGATCTTTCTCAAGTGAGCCTGAGTTGACTCCGACCCTGATCGGAATATTCCTCTCGCGCGCCTTTTCCACCACAGCTCTTACTCTGTCAGTGCTGCCGATGTTGCCGGGATTGATCCTTATCTTGTCCGCGCCATTCTCGATCGCTGCGATAGCCAGCCTGTAGTCAAAATGGATATCCGCTACGAGCGGTACTCTGACGCGTTTTCTCGCAAGGCCAAAAGACTCTGCCGCCTGCATATCCGGCACCGCGCACCTCACGATCTCGCAGCCTGCGTCAGCAAGCTCATCTATCTGCCTTACAAGCCTGTCAGTGTCTCTTGTGTCGACATTAGTCATCGACTGTATCGATACCGGCGCGCCTCCTCCGATGAGGACACCGCCGCAGTTAACCTGTCTGGTCATCTGTGTTCTCCTTCGTGACAACCCGGGTGTCACATTATCTGAATATGTTCATGATGTCGTTATATGTTACGAGTACGAAAAGCGCGAGGAGCAGAGCCATTCCTGCTACTGTTGCTTTGTATTCCATATCGTCAGTGATACGTCCTCCGCTTATAAGCTTGAGCAGTATGAAGAAGATCTTGCCTCCGTCGAGTCCCGGGATCGGGATGATGTTGAATATGGCAAGGTTCAGGCTGACGAGCGCGAGCAGCATCAGATATGACGCTATGCCGTAGGATGATGCCTGTCCGACGACTCTGACAAGCCCTACCGGACCGGCTACATCATCACTTTTTACACCTTTCCTTATCATAGACTGGAAAGTCATGAGCATCATCCTGTTCATCTCCCAGGTAGATGTAAAGCCGCTTTTGATGCACATCAAAGGGTTGCGTGTCGTGCCGGCGACTACACCTACCATATATCTCTGATTCTCCTCATCGTAATCAGGCGTCAGAAAGACTTCCTGTGTCTTGCCGTCTCTCCTGTAGACGATCTCCATCTTGTCGCCTTCGTGATATCCGTCAACAGCAGTGACGACACTGTTCCAGTCCCTGATCTTGATTCCGTCGATCTCTATGATCGTATCTCCTGCCTGCAGGCCTGCTTCGGCTGCCGGCGAGTCCGGTGTTACAGCTGAAAGTGTATTGGACGGGATCCCGGAGATCGCATAAGCCAGAGTCATCGCCAGAATAGCAATGATGATATTCATCGTTACTCCCGCGAGAAGGATAGCGATCTTCTGAAGAGGAGTCTTGCTGCTGTAGGATCTCGGATCGTCAACTGCCTCCTCTTCACCTTCGAGCGAACAGTATCCGCCGAGCGGCAGCAGTCTGACTGAATACTGAGTCTCGCCTTTCTGTTTCTTGAACAGCAGAGGACCCATACCGACCGAAAATTCATTTACCCTGACGCCGCAGAGTTTTGCCACAATAAGATGACCCCACTCATGCGGGATGATCAGTACCAGCAGCATCACTACGAACAGTATAGCTGTTTTCACTTCAGTATCTCCTTTGCCATTACTCTGGACTGTCTGTCTATTTCAAGTATCTCTTCAACGCTGTGAGGCGCCGGTAAAGAGGATCTCTGCATTACTCTCTCGATCGTCTCCGGGATATCCAGGAAACCGATCTTTCCGGCCAGGAACATAGCGACGAGTTCTTCATTGGCTCCGTTCATGACCACAGGAGCAGCGCCGCCTTCTCTGAGTGCCGCATACGCAAGATCTATGCATCTGAACACTTTGCGGTCCGGTTTTTCGAACGTGAGATTCGCGCCGGCCGTAAAAAGATCCAGACTGCCGTCAGTCAGTCTGCTGTCCGGATCGTTATGTCCGTAGCCGTCCGCAAAATCAGGCAGCAGATCCATTCTGTCGGGATAGCTGACCGCAAGGGCGATAGGGATCTTCATGTCCGGTAAGCCCATCTGAGCTATGATCGAGCCATCGCAGAATTCTACCATTGAGTGCACTATACTCTCCGGATGTACGTGAACATCGATCCTGTCCGCAGGCACATCGAAGAGCCAGCGTGCTTCTATTACCTCAAGTCCCTTGTTCATCATCGTAGCTGAATCGATGGTGATCTTGGATCCCATGCTCCAGTTAGGATGGTTAAGAGCCTGCGCAACAGTGACATTGCGCATCTCTTCAAAGGACCTTCCTCTGAAAGGTCCGCCGGAAGCGGTCAGAAGTATCCTGCGTACCGGTCTGTGAAGCGCGCCTGACGGCTCGGCATAAGCCCTTCCGCAAGCGCTCCCTCCATTGCCTTCAAGGCACTGGAATATAGCACTGTGCTCTGAGTCTACAGGCAGAAGTTTTACGCCCTTTTCTCTGCACAGCTCTGTTACGAGCGCTCCGCCCGCGACCAGTGTCTCTTTGTTCGCAAGCGCGATATCGCGTCCGCAGCTGATGGCTGTATAGGTAGGTGCCAGACCGCTGATTCCCATCAGCGAATTGAGCACGATATCGCAGTCCATCTTCGCGATCTCTATAAGGCCCTGCTCGCCGTAGTAAACCGTGAGCTGCGGAAACTCAGCCTGCACTGCTGCAGCATCTTCTGCGGTGCCCACAGAAACAGCCTGAGGTCCGAATTCTTTGATCTGTCCGATCAGATCGTCCTTCCTGCTCCTGCATGTGAGAGCAGATACGCTGAAACGGTCTCTGTTATTTCTGATAATCTCGAGAGCCTGTGTACCGATGGACCCGGTGCTCCCCAAAATTGTAATAGTCTTCATATGTTGAGTATTCCTGTCATCAGGCAGATAACGTAATATACGACAGGCGCGACGAAGATCACACTGTCAAACCTGTCCATGATACCGCCATGTCCCGGTATAAGTGTGCCGTAGTCCTTGATGCCCATCTTGCGCTTGAATGCTGAAGCTGTCAGATCGCCTGCCATTCCTGCAGCTCCTCCTGCCAGACCAAGCATCAGACATACAAGAGCCAGTTCTCTCATGAAAATGAACCCGAACAGCCACGCCAGAAGTGAGCTTCCGATCAGGCCGCCGACAGCGCCCTCTATCGTCTTCTTAGGACTCAGATTAGGCGCCATTTTGTGCTTGCCCAGGAAATATCCTGTAAAATAAGCGAAAATATCTGAGCCGAATGCGGCAATCACCACGATCCATATGAAAAGCCTATACTCAGTCATGTCAATGAGGATCATGTGATATGTAAAGAACGGTATGTAGACCAGTCCGGTGACTGTTGCGACAGAGTCATAAGGTCCGCGCCTGTCTATTTTCCATCCGTATATCAGGCCTGCTGCTACAGCCAGGAACAGCCATATGCAGATGACCATCATGTTCTCATAGAACTGAGGCACATTGCTCTTGGTCCCGGTGCTCAGCGGGATCGCCGTTACGAAAAGCAGAACCGTCATGATATAGCCGATCTCTTTTGATGGATGGACATCGAGACTGTTCCATCCCTTATAGAACTCCTGCAGCCCCATGACAGCGATCAGGAGCGCGGCAGCCCATAACCACCAGCCGCCAAGATACAGGACAATCAGGAGCGGCGCCATAATAAATCCGGATATTATTCTTGTCTTCATTTGTCTGTCTCCTTGCGGCCGCCGAATCTTCTGTCGCGATTCGCGTAAGCTTCTATCATTGCTGCGTATTCATCCGGGGTAAAGTCCGGCCAGAGAGTGTCAGTAAACATCAGCTCGCTGTACGCTGACTGCCAGGTGAGGAAATTGGAGATCCTCTCCTCTCCGCTTGTCCTGATGATAAGATCAGGATCCGGTACGCCAAAATAAGCATCGCCGGACCACAGATAACGCGAGATGTCGTCCTCGGTCAGTCCGGACGGATCACGCCCTTCTTCTGCGCACTGCCTTGCAAGCTCTCTGACGCTTCTGAGTATCTCATCTCTGCCGCCGTAATTCAGGGCAATGTTGAAAACAAGACCGTCGTTCTTATCGAGTCTTGAAACCATCTTGTCTATCGCGTCGATGGATGCCTTAGGCAGCATACTGTAGTCCCCGAAAATATTGATATGGACATTATTCTCATCCAGCTCTTCCAGCTCAGAATTGACGTACTTGACAATAAGGTTGAAAATGCCACTGACTTCTTCAGTGCTCCGTTTCCAGTTCTCTGTCGAGAAAGCATACACTGTCAGGTACTTTATACCCATATTGGACGTTGCTATTACTATTTTCTTCATGGACTGCATGCCCGCATTATGTCCCATGACACGCGGAACGCCGTGAGCCTTGGCCCATCTGCCGTTGCCGTCCATAATAATACCGACGTGTGCCGGGATCTTTTTAATATCACTCATATCAGTAATCATCCCAAAAATATCAGATATGCCATAAGACATCTTCACAAGTGCCTTATGGCAATACACGACAAACGTGGCTTCTTGCAAGCCACGTTGTCAGATCGATTGTATGTTGGTATTTCAGGAAAAGCATAGCTGTCTGCTGTTGTCAGCTTCTGCTATACTTCCATGAGCTCCTTATCCTTATCAGCGATGATCGCATCAATATCCTTGATCGCTTTCTCGACTTTCTTCTGGACCTCATCAAGTTCTTCTTTGAGATCGTCCTCTGTCAGGTCTCCGTCTTTCTGCATCTTCTTCAGAGAATCATTTTCATCTCTTCTGAGATTTCTGACTGCGACCTTAGCATCTTCGCCGTAGTTCTTGACGACCTTAGTCAGCTCTTTACGTCTCTCCTCAGTCAGCTGAGGGATAGCCAGTCTGATCACTTTGCCGTCATTTGCAGGGTTGATGCCGATATTCGCTTCATTGATGCCTCTCTCTATGTCACTGATCGACTTAGGATCAAATGGCGAGATCAGCAGAGTCCTCGGATCAGGAACAGAGATATTAGCCAGAGCCTTGAGCGGTGTAGGTGATCCGTAATAATTGACCATTACCTTGTCAAGGAGAGCCGGGTTAGCTCTTCCTGCTCTTACAGTGTTGAGGTTTTCCTTAAGGTGAGATTTCGTACTCTCGATCCTCTCTTCGAGTGATTTCTTGCCAGCCATGATTTCCTCCTAAAATGTGTCATCTGGGACGTTTCGTTTTGTCACGTTATTGTATCAGCGTACCTACATTCTCGCCGTTGATGACTTTCATGAGATTACCTTCTTCAGCGAGTGCGAAGACATAGATCTTAGTGCCTGTATCCTTACAGAGCGTTGCCGCTGTAAGGTCCATTACTTTGAGATCTCTGTCTATGATATCCATATATGAGAGCTCTGTATACCTCTCAGCATCAGGATTAGTCCTCGGATCTGCCGAATAGACCGCGTCGATGTTCTTCGCCAGGAGCAGAACGTCTGCTCCGATCTCTGCAGCTCTCAGCGCGGCAGTGGTATCAGTCGTGAAGAACGGGCTTCCGGTACCGCCGCCGAATACTACGACTTTGCCCTCTTCCAGATAGTCGAGAGCTTTGCGTCTTGCATAACCTTCTGCCATATCCCTGATCTCGATCGCAGTCATCAGCTTGGCTACACATCCTACCGACAGCAGAGCGTCCTGAAGCGCAAGTCCGTTCATGACAGTTGCAAGCATTCCCATATAGTCAGCTGTCGGCCTGTCGATGTTCTCTCCGGTCCTTCCGCGAAAGAAGTTTCCTCCGCCGCATACTACCGCGACTTCAACTCCTGCATCTCTGATCTCTTTGATCTGCATTGCGACCTTCTCAAGCTCAGCAGCATTTACTCCGAATCTGTCCTCGCCTGCAAGCGCCTCGCCGCTGACCTTGATCAGGACTCTTTTATACTTTACAGCCATATATGTATTGTACCTTTCCTGTGTCACAGTGGATATGTGACAAAAGGGACGGTCCCTCCTGCCACACTCTGTTCCGGATCCTGTTCTCCGGTGACACATTACCACTAGTGATTATAGCATCTTTTGAGTAATAACTCTACGCATCTTTCTTCTCAATCTTGCGGATCGCCTTGGTGTTTATCTCTTCGCAGAGAGCGCTGACAAATTCGCCGAGAGGCTTTACGCCCTCATCGCCCGCGAATCTCGATCTGACAGATACTTTACCTTCTGCCGCTTCGTTTGCTCCTACTACCAGCATGTAAGGGATCTTCTCCATCTGGGCGCGGCGGATCTTATATCCGATACGCTCGCTGTCTGTATCGACAGTGACATCAACGCCGTGTCTGCGCAGCTCTTTGCGTACTTCCTCAGCGTAGTCAGCTACTTTGTCGGAAATAGGCAGGATCCTTACCTGCTCAGGGCAAAGCCATGTAGGCAGGTTGCCCGCATAGTGTTCGATGAGCCATGCCAGTGTACGCTCATAGCAGCCGATCGATGTGCGGTGGATGATGTAAGGACGCTTTCTCTGGCCGTCCTTATCTATGAAGTACATGTCATATCTTTCAGCAAGGAATGTATCAAGCTGGATCGTGATCATAGTATCTTCCTTGCCGTATACATTCTTGGCCTGTATGTCGAGTTT
>JAFRLN010000001.1 GCA_017431175.1 Mogibacterium sp. | reverse complement strand
GGTTCTCATGCTGGGTGCGGATCTTTGCCGCGAAAGGTTCAAGTTCCTTATATGGTGGCTCGCTCGTCGGCTTATCGATCTCCTCAGCCATCTTTTCTATAGGCTGGATTATCTGTCTGGACAAAGCGTGGCCGAGGGCAATGCAGATGCCCAGGATCAGAAGTGCGACGACCGTCACGATAGGAAGAGATCTGAAAAAAACGCCTGCGATCGCATGTGCCTGGGTCGATACTCTGAGAATGGTTCCGTTCTCCAGCCTGAGTGCATAGTAATATGTATCCATTCCGAGAGTCTGCGATGACCTGATGCTCTCCCCTTCACCCGATGTCATCGCCTCCTGTATCTCCGGCCTGTCCAGATGGTTGGCAAGCCCGGATGCACCGGCGTCATTATCAAAGAGCACAGTCCCGTCTTCTGCTATCCATGTAAGCCTTATATCTCCCGTTTTGAGCTTGTTCAGTGGCGAATTGCTGAGTTTTTCAGGATCATTTCCAATGGAGTCGTATTCTCTCTGGAACACCTCTGTTTCCATCAGCAGGCGGGCATTCATCTTAAGATCATTGGTAATCTGTGTTCGGAACAGATTATAGAAAACAAGAAGATTGGCAGCCGTTACGAAAACGACCGCCAACAAAGCGATGAATGAAAGTCTTATGTTTATCTTTTGCTCCACGTTATTCCCTCTCTGTTCCGTCTATGACATAGCCTACGTTGCGCACAGTCCTTATATATCTGCCGCTTTCATCCAGTTTGCGCCTCAGTGACCGGATGTGCATATCCAAAGTTCTGGACTCACCTTCAAAGTCAGTTCCCCATACATTCTGCATTATCGCTTCTCTTGTCAGCACGATGTTCTGGTTGATCATCATGTACCGTAAGAGCTCATATTCCTTGAACGTGAGCTCTACGGGATTCCCTGCAGCCGTCACCGTATGTCTGCTGTGATCGATGCAGATATCACCTGTGCTGATGGTCTGAGACTCCTCACTCATCGTGCGCCTAAGAAGTGCGCGAATACGCGACAGCAGCTCCATGACAGAAAACGGTTTCATGACATAGTCATCCGCGCCGTAGTCGAACCCTTTCAGGAGATCCATCTCGGTATTCCTTGCCGTGATCATTATGACCGGCAGTTCCTTCAGTCTGCTGTCGGTTCTGATCTTACGGAGTATGCTGTATCCGTCCTCGTCAGGAAGCATCACATCAAGAAGAAGGAGATCGGGCTGCCCGTTTTCAAGTGCAGCATATAAGTCCGCCGCCCTCTCGAAGGTCTCGACAGTATAATTGCTGTTCCTCAGTGCCATCTCCTCGATCTCGCGTATTCCCGGATCATCTTCTACGATATAGACAAGTGCCATTATCCAATAATTCCTTCCTGTATCTTAGGCAGCGTATACCTGTTTCTCATTCTTGTGTAAGTGCTCTGGAACTCAGGATCGCTTCCTTTAGTCTTTTCGCTGGCGTATTCATGACGGCCGAACGAGTCCTCTCCTATCTCTATGAGGCAAAGTGCGATATTGGAGCAGTGATCGGAGACTCTCTCAAAGTAGATCAGTATGTCTTCAAGTACGATGCCTGCTTCCATAGAGCAAAGCCCTTCGCGAAGGCGATCGATATGTCTCTGACGCATCTCAGCGCTAAGGTTATCTACCACCTCTTCGAGAGGTTCTATCTGTCTGGCCTTGTTGCGGTCAGACGAGATAAATGCCTCATCAGTGATCATGAGTATATCTCTGATCGCTGTACCGAAT
>JAFRLN010000138.1 GCA_017431175.1 Mogibacterium sp. | reverse complement strand
GGCTGGGAGGAGGTCATGCCATCATTTGTAAGTAGAGCATACATCAGATCGACTGTAAGATTAACTTCTACATATTCATTCAGTACAATTAACTTCTGCCCACACACACCATTGGGGTAGAACTTAGTTTTACAAGTGAGTTGCTGAAATAATGTTAGATTTCAGCCCAGCTTATTGTTTGATACATATATCGAATGTGGTATAATAATCGAGTGTTTTATCAAAACAGATGAAAGGAGCTGCTGTGAAGGAAGAGTGCAGTATCCCTGTAGTCAATACAGGTATCATGTACACTAATAATCCGGGAGATGCTGAGATGTTCGGCGTCATGGCCGAGCAGAGAAAACCTTCCGTTTTGCTTCACGCATGCTGCGGACCGTGTTCCACAGCATGTGTCGAAAGACTCGCTCCTGACTATTCTGTCACCGTTTACTATTATAATCCAAATATTACAGACAGGGAAGAATACTATCTGAGACGCGACACACTGCTGCAGTTCATCAGAGCTTTCAATGAGGAGCACAAGGATACATACTATATCAGCTACATTGAGGGCGAGTATGATCCTGAGCGGTATATCGACAGATGCGGACCGCTCGCGGATGAGCCGGAAGGCGGAGCGAGATGCGACCTGTGTTTTGCGATGAGACTCGCGGAGACCGCGCGAAGAGCAGGTGTTATGGGAGCCGACTATTTTACGACGACCATGTCCGTCAGTCCGCACAAGAACTATGACAAGATACGGACTCTCGGCCTGTCGCTCGAGGAGGAGACGAGTTCGAGGTTCCTGGATATAGATTTCAAGAAGAAAAACGGCTTTGGGCGCAGTGTCGAGATGAGCAGGCAGTACGGGCTGTACAGGCAGAATTTCTGCGGATGTGAATATGCCCGGGCTGCGATGAAGAACACTAAAAGATAATACGGTTGCGGAGACGATAAAAACGCAGAATTACGCTGTGGCTGCAGGATTCGAATCAAAGCGGCTGTAGCGTGCTGCAGGAAGCAGCGTCAATAAACAGGAATACGTAAGGGAAGAGATAGAGATCAAGGAGATTCATTATGAGCAAGTTGTACATTCCAAAGGGCTATTATCCTATCCTGGGTCCGACTGAGACTCAGAGAGCTATCAAGAGAGTCAAGGATCATTTCCAGAGAGAGCTGGCAGACAAGCTCAACCTGGGCAGAGTCAGTGCGCCGCTGTTCGTTATCCCTGAATCCGGACTCAACGACAATCTGAACGGTTATGAGAGAAGAGTTGAGTTTACGATCAAGGATATGGACGAGCAGAACGTCGAGGTCGTACAGTCTCTTGCAAAATGGAAGAGAATGGCTCTCGGCAGATACGGAGTAAAGCCGGGCCGCGGTCTCTATACTGACATGAACGCGATCAGAAGAGATGAGGAACTCGACAACATCCATTCAATCTATGTTGACCAGTGGGACTGGGAGAAGGTCATCACTGCTGATCAGAGAAATGATGAGTACCTCGAAAAGACAGTAAGGATCATCTACAGATGTCTCAAGGACCTGGCGAATTATGTCGATGATCTGTATCCGGATATCAAGAACGATATCCCTGACAGGATCAAGTTCATAGACGCGCAGGATCTCGAGGACTGGTATCCGAACCACACTAACAAAGAGAGAGAAAGATACGCGGCTGAGGAGTTCGGAGCTATCTTCGTAAAGAGGATCGGCTGCAACCTCAGATCAGGAAAGCCTCATGACGGAAGAGCTCCTGACTATGACGACTGGCAGCTCAACGGAGACATCATCCTGTGGAACCCTGTTCTCGAAGACGCATTCGAGATCAGTTCGATGGGTATCCGTGTCGATTCAGAGTCGATGCTCAGACAGCTCGAGCTCGGCAACAAGATGGAGAGAAAAGATCTTCCTTTCCATCAGGGAGTCATCAACAACGAACTTCCGCTCACGATCGGAGGCGGTATCGGACAGAGCAGACTGTGTATGTTCTTCCTGAAAAAAGCGCATATAGGCGAAGTTCAGGCTTCGGTATGGCCGAAAGAAATGTACGAAGAATGCGCTGAAAACAACATCTTCTTACTGTAATCATATTATCGTAAACCAGCTGCTGCCCGGCGTCGGGCAGCAGTTTTCAAATAAGTGTGCCATTCGTGCGCCGGGAGTAACGGTCATTTCGGGCACACGAAGGCGGGGTATGTCAAAAATGACCGTCCTGCCGATACAGATCAATTACTTATATGCACTATATCGACGTTGTTATCGACAATAAAAGCAATAATACGGACAGCTTCTTCACTTACGCGGCGCCGGATGAGGCAGGCGTCGGCGCAAGACTTACAGTGCCTTTTGCCAGGAGGAAGAAGCCTGTCGATGCTTACTGCGTCAGGATCAATCCGGCGCCGTCTTATGATGCCAGCAGGATCAGGGAGATAGACTCATATATTCCTGAGCGGTCGCTGACTCCTGAGATGATCGAAACAGCGATGTGGATGCGCAGAAGATACGGCGTCAAGTATATCGACGCGATCAAGATGTTCACCGTCGGCGGCAAGAAAGAGCCTGCTCCGAAGCCGCACAGGATCGCCGGTTCTGATCCGGGGTATACTCTGTCAGAGGAACAGGAGAGGGCTGCGAAAATCATCTGCAAGTCGGTAAGAGACAGGGAATTCAAAGCATTCCTGATAAAAGGCGTTACCAACAGCGGCAAGACGGAAGTCTATATGAGAGCTGCTGAAGAAGCCCTCAGCATGGGCAGATCAGTCATCGTACTTCTGCCTGAGATCGCTTTGTCCGCGCAGGTGATGAAGAGATTCGCTGACAGATTCGGAGATGACAAGGTCGCGACGCTTCACAGCAGACTTACGACGAGCGCGAAACTCGGCGAATGGCTCAGGATCCGAAGAGGGGAAGCACAGATAGTAGTCGGAGCGCGCACTTCCGTCTTCGCGCCGCTTGAGAATATAGGAGCGATCATCATCGATGAGGAGCATGAGTCGACATTCAAGTCTGACCATAATCCAAAATATGAGACAGTAGACATCGCGTACAAGAGAGCTGCGGCGCACGGGGCGGTTCTGATCATGGGCAGCGCGACGCCTTCTGTCGCATCATACAGCAGAGCGAATACCGGCGTATATCAGCTGCTCAGGATGGACCACCGCATCGGCACGAGCACGATGCCTGTGATCGAGACTGTAGACATGAAAGCTGAGATAAGAGCAGGTAACACAGGTGTTATCTCGAGGCAGCTGGCCCGTGAGACAGAAAACACACTCAAAAGAGGAGAGCAGGTCATACTTTTCCTCAACAGGCGGGGATTTTCGACGCAGATCCTGTGCCCGGACTGTGGATATAAAATGACTTGCCCTGACTGCGGCATCACTCTGACTTACCACAAATCATTCAACGCGGCCGTATGCCACTACTGCGGACGCAGGTTCAGTCTCCCGGAAAAATGCCCGGACTGCGGCAACCGTTTTATCCGCTATACAGGCGCCGGAACGGAAAAAGTCGAGGAGACGGTAAAAGAACTCTGGCCGGATGCAAGAGTGTCGAGGTTCGATCTCGATACCGCGTCCAAGTCTGAGGACGCCGGATCAGTTATCGAAGACTTCCAGAAGGGCAAGACAGACATTCTCGTCGGAACGCAGATACTCGCCAAAGGACTGGACTTCAGGAACGTCGGTCTTGTCGGGATCATCAACGCGGACGTGAGCCTGAATATCCCGGATTACAGATCCTCCGAGAGGACGTTCCAGCTGATCACTCAGGTCGCGGGGCGCGCGGGCAGAGCGGGCGGTGAGAGCCGGGTCCTGATCCAGACATACGAGCCGGAAAGTGACATTATCAGGGAGGCGGCAGCAGGAGATTATGAGTCTTTCTATGAATCTGAGCTGCTTCACAGAAATATTATGAATTATCCTCCTTTCTCTGATATAATAGCTGTCGGCTTTGTATCAGATGATGCAGATGAAGCGATGAATTATGCTGACTCGTTCAGAAAGAGGCTTCTCGGGCTGAAGGACATACCGGAGGGGGCAGAGATCCTCAGAGCGAGACTCGAGGAGCGCAAGACCGACGGCAAATACAGAGCGGAGTTCATCATCAAAGCGCCTCCGGGCAGCAGAGCCGGCTTTGTCGGAGAGTACATGGAATACCGAGATAAGATGATCGCGGCGAAGACCGATGTATTTATCGACATCGACATCAATCCATATTAGACAAGTGTGACCCCAGAGACGTTTCGCTCCGGCACACCGGGGCCGAGTGTGACAGAACGAAACGTCCCGCTGTCACATCCAATCCATAATTACGAAGGAGTTCAGATGGCACTCAGGAATATTACTATAAGAGGAGACGAGATCCTTACTAAGAAATGCAAGACGATCAAGGCGATAACACCGAGGATCTGTGAGCTTGCGGCAGATATGGGAGAAACGATGCTCGCTGCGGACGGAGTCGGGATCGCAGCGCCTCAGGTCGGAGTCATGAAGAGAATGTTTCTCGCAATGCCTCATGTAGACGCAGAGGATGAAGAGACCAGAAACAAGATCTATGTCATGATCAATCCGGAGATCACATACAGGGAAGGTACTCAGGAATCCAGCGAAGGATGCCTGTCTGTTCCCGGATATATGGGCCTCGTCGACAGGCCTGAGAAGATCAGGATCAAGGGAACTGATCTCGACGGTATAGAGCACGAGTACGAGTTCGAGGGATTCGAAGCGACAGTATTCTGCCACGAATATGATCATCTTGACGGAATCCTCTACCCGGACATCGCCAAGGAGATGATGACGGCGGAGGAGTATGCAAAGAGACTCGAAGAGGCTAAGGCAGAGCATGCCGGAGAGGCAGCTGCCGCGCAGGAATAATATCGAATAAACGCGAGTGGTGACACCCGGGACGTTTCGTTTTGTCACACTGAGGCCGGGTGTGATACTCAATGTTGTAGAAATTTCTATGGCT
>JAFRLN010000137.1 GCA_017431175.1 Mogibacterium sp. | reverse complement strand
TATGCTGATGTCGATCTGGACAAGATGACAGATGCAGAATACAAAGAGTTAAAAGCTGCCGAGATGGCAGACATGCAGAGTTACGTAGATGCTATCACTGCCAGCAAGGTACCTGAGGTCATGTACAGGATCGGAAGACCTGTTCCGGATCTCAAATACATGATGGAATCCGGTGTCGAGGCGTTCGGTGACAAGGTGCTTTATCACCAGATCATGCCGGGCGAAAAGGAATTCACAGAGTTTACATACGGCCAGGTCCGCGATGATGTAAGAGGTCTCGGAACTTCGCTTCTCGCACTCGGACTCAGAGGCGCACATATAGGCATCATCGGAGCTAACTGCTACGAATGGGCTGAATCATATTTTGCAGTAACAGGTGGTACCGGAGTAGTCGTACCACTCGACAAGGAGCTTTCACAGGAGGAACTTCAGAACCTCTGTGATATGGGTGACATCAAGGCTGTTATCTGCTGCCAGGACAAGTTCTACGAGATGTTCAAGAGAATCAAGGCAGACGGCAAGACAGGACTTGAAATGATCATCGGAGTCAATAAGGATGAGCATGAAGATCCTGCAAATGGTCTCTACAGCTGGAATGTCCTCAGAGCTGAGGGCAAGGCCAAGGTTGCAGCCGGTGACAGATCATATCTCGACGCCAGAGTAAGAGCTTCGGATATGGTTTCGATCATTTTCACATCGGGAACAACCGGCGTCAGCAAGGGAGTAATGCTTTCACACAGGAATCTGTGCACAGACGTACTGATCGCGCAGACATATCTCGAGGTTTGCCCTTCGGATATATTCTTCAGTGTACTTCCTATACATCACACTTACGAATGCACCTGCACGATGCTCGAGGGATGCTTCATGGGAGCATCAATGGCATTCTGCAGAGGACTCATATATATATCAACGGACATGCAGGCTGTCCATCCGACATTCCTGCTCGCAGTTCCGCTGATTTACGAGAAGTTTTATAATACGATACAGAAAACACTCAAAAAACAGGGTCAGGACAAGCTGGTCAACACCCTTTTTGCAATCAACAATGTCACCAGCAGGATAGGTATCAATGTAGCAAAGCCGATCGCAAAGAAGATCATGGCAGAGTTCGGCGGCAACATCGACATGTTCATCGCAGGAGGCGCTCGTGTAGACCCTACGGTCCTCGCGTTCTTCCGCAGCATGGGCATCCCGTGTCTGCAGGGTTACGGTCTGACTGAGACTTCTCCGATGGTCGCTCTTAATCCGGACCAGTGGAAATACATGCGCAACGAAAGCGCAGGAAAGCTTTTCCAGTTCACAGAATGCAAGATTGTGGACAAGGATGAAGAAGGCAACGGAGAGATCTGCTTCAGAGGACCGATGGTAATGATGGGATACTACAAGAACCCGGAAGCTACTGCGGCATGCATGGAGAACGGATGGTTCCACACCGGGGATATCGGTTATCTTGATGCAGACAACTATATATATATAACCGGACGTAAGAAGAACGTCATCATAGCCGCTAACGGCAAGAATGTTGTCCCTGAAGAGCTCGAGGAAAAGATCAGCCGCAGCCCTTATGTTGAGGAATGCATGGTCTGGGCGGATGAAGAAAATGAAGACAGGATGCTGAGAGGTATCTATGTCACGCTGAGACCTGATACAGAGGCAGTCAGAGAAGTCCTCGGCGACAAAGCCGATGACGAAAGCGCAGTACTTGCCCTCATCAGCAGCGAGATCGACAGACTCAATGCGGAGTGGCCTGACTGGAAGAGAGTCAAGCATATAATTCTCAAGAAGAGCGAGTT
>JAFRLN010000136.1 GCA_017431175.1 Mogibacterium sp. | reverse complement strand
GAGGTGCTCTTCAATGTATGGATCCATTTCTTCAACAACGTATACTTTGTCTACCTTGCTGCAGAAATCCTTCATCAGGTCATATGGCAGAGGGAATGTCAGACCGAGTTTCAGGTAAGACGCATTGTCGCCGAATGTCTCTCTTGCATACTGATAGGAAACGCCTGATGTAAAAACACCGATCTTGGTGTCATGCATCTCTACTCTGTTGAACTCACAGTCGTTAGCAAAAGCTCTTGCTGCCTCGACTCTCTCTTCGAGGGTCTTTCTGAGGACCTTTGCGTTAGCAGGAGCTGTTACATACTTCCTGATCTTAGGTTCATAATCAGGAACCTCAGCCTCGACTCTCTCACCGAGTTCTACGATACCCTTGGAGTGGCATACTCTTGTAGTAACATGCATGAGTACAGGCATGTCCATTTTCTCAGACAGAGCAAATGCAGCCTTCATATAATCGTGAGCTTCCTGTGAATCGGATGGCTCGAGCATGAGAAGTCTGGCAGCCTTAGCCTGGTTTCTGTTATCCTGCTCGTTCTGTGAACTGTGCTGACCCGGGTCATCTGCAACTACCATAACAAATCCGCCGGTAACTCCTGTGTAAGCGAATGTGTAGATAGGGTCTGCAGCTACGTTCATTCCAACGTGCTTCATTGCACAGAACGATCTTACTCCGGCGATCGAAGCTCCGATAGCAGCCTCTGTGGCGACCTTCTCATTAGGTGCCCATTCTGAATATACGGACTCGCCGTACTGAGGCATGTTCTCGAGGATCTCTGTGCTCGGTGTTCCCGGATAAGCCGAAGCAAATCTTGCGCCGCCCTCGTACGCGCCGCGTGCGATCGCTTCGTTTCCGGACATGATTACGTTCATAAATCATTACCTCCTTACAATACACAATAATGTATAAATGCCCTTACGCCATCATAACCCCAGCCCAGACGTCAAAGCCTGCGCCGGAGAACACTATCTTCTATATTAATTATAGTACCAACAAAAATAAGATTCAACGGCTGGAGATGAGCTTTTAAACGAGTGGTCAGTTACTTGGACTGATAATCCACGCATTGCTGCCTGTCAAGGAAGAAATGGATCCCCGGAGATGAATCCTTCCAGCGGTCTTCCTGAAAGCCATTGGCAGGTTCGAGCCATTGACCGACTTCATAATAGAAATCCGGGTCCACAGTAGACTGTGCCCAGGTGTAATTTTCGGTCTCGTCAATACTGGTGATCTTAAGGACTTTGACTCGGGACACGCGCCCCGTCTCCATAGTTGCCATACACCTCTTAGCATCCCTCGGGACGAGCATCATTACGACGCGCAGATCTGTGCAGCACTTCCACGCAATGAACGCTTCTCCTTCTTCCGGGCATCTCATCTTATACCATTTCGTGTCGTCATCGATGATGACCTTGTCCTGGTTGACGGCATCTTCGAGTACTGAGGAATAGATGTTTGCCCCGCGGAGATCTATGCCCTCCATATCCTGGAACCTGAAACTGCACCCTCTCGCAAGGCATCCGCACAGTTTCATTCCGCGAAGATCATTATTATAGAAGGCAACATTGTCCATTTTCGATCCGCTGAAGTCTGTGCCGTTCAGATTGCATCCGTCAAAAGTTGCCCGCGACAGATCCAGGCCCCTCATGTCCCAGCCTGACAGGTCCAGTCCTTTGATCACAGTATGCTTCATATCCAGCAATCCGCCCGGAGCTCTGTGTCCTATAGCCTCCCTCAGCGAATCTTCTGAGCTGATCCTTGGTTTGTCTTCGTCCCTTACCGGCACATATGTCTCATTGTCATATATAAAATCCTGCTCACTCTGACTGAAATTCATCTCTGTCCTCCTGGAAATGTCATTCCTGTCCAATAATTATACCATTATCGGCATAGAATTGCGAAACTGCACGCAGCCCCAATGCATCAGGCCGATTTGTTTTTTTTCACAAAATTGCTTGACATTAATATTCCTTCCTTTTAGTATAGGGGCAAGTCAATTCAATTGAATAACACCTGGCCCGATAGAGGTCGCGGAGATTAAGAGTATGTTTCTTTACCGGCGCGAGAGGGGCGCGAAGATACAGAAAGGATGATCCGCCGAAGGTTGTCAGCTCCCGATGCTGACTTCCTGGGATGCCGTAATAAGATGCGGCGTACTGTCACGAAAGTGGAGCGCTATCATGGTATGTGGTCTAAACATGATTCCTGATCCATGGCACGTTTCAAGCGTTATTCATGGATTTTTTATTTACAGTATTATATGGAGGAAAGATATGGAATACACACCTGCACTTTACGCAACCGCCTGGGCAGTACTGCCGCCTCTTGTAGCGATAGTCCTTGCTCTTATTACGAAGGAGGTATACAGCTCTCTGTTTATCGGTATCATCACCGGAGCTGTCCTCTATGCCGGAGCTGATTTTGGCGGCATCCTCAACCACGCACTAAACGACGGAATTATCGGCGCACTGTCTGACCCGGGAGATGTCGGAATCCTCGTGTTCCTGGTCATCCTGGGCATCATCGTAGCTCTGATGAACCTCTCCGGAGGCTCCAAGGCATTCGGAAAATGGGCGCTCAGGCGCGTGAGAACCCGTGCTGCAGCACAGGCAGCTACTGTTCTCCTCGGAATCATCATCTTCGTAGATGACTATTTCAACTGTCTCACAGTCGGTTCCGTAATGAAGCCGGTAACAGACGAGTTCAAGGTCTCAAGAGCAAAGCTCGCTTATCTTATTGACGCGACAGCTGCTCCGGTATGCATCATAGCACCGATCTCATCATGGGCAGCAGCAGTATCCGGGTTCGTAGAAGGACAGAACGGAATATCCGTATTCATCCACTGCATCCCTTATAACTTCTATGCTCTGTTCACTATTCTGATGATGTTCGGTCTGATCTTCATGAGATTTGAGTTCAGCAACATGGCACTCTATGAGAGAAACGCTGTTGAAAAAGGAGATCTCTTCACAGTCGACGACATCAACGCTCAGGCAGCGAACGCTGCTGACGAAGGCAGCGACAAGGGAATCGTACTTGACCTCGTACTTCCGGTAATCGTCCTTGTCATCTGCTGCGTGATCGGAATGGTATACACCGGCGGCATCTTCGACGGCGAGAGCTTTGTAAACGCCTTCGCTAATTCAGACGCTACATACGGACTGCCTCTCGGAGCATTCGTAGCGCTTATCATCATAATCATCTACTTCGTATGCAGAAGGACGATCACCTTCACTCAGTGCATGAGCTGTGTACCTGAAGGTTTCAAGCAGATGGTATCGCCTATACTGGTTCTGACACTTGCATGGTCGCTCAACACCATGACAGGCAGTCTCGGTCTCGCTGACTTTGTAGCGAAGCTCGTAGAAAACATGGGCGGCGCAGTAATGGGACTCATTCCGGCAGTTCTCTTCATAATCGCATGCCTGCTCGCATTCGCAAGCGGAACATCATGGGGCACATTCGGTATGATGATCCCGATCGGTCTTGCGATAACACAGTCACAGCCACAGCTGACCATGCCGATCCTTGCGGCATGTATGGCAGGCGGTGTATACGGAGACCACTGCTCACCGATATCCGATACGACCATCATGGCATCAGCCGGCGCTGCGTGCAACCACCTGTCGCACGTTTCGACACAGCTTCCTTACGCAACTACTGTTGCCGCTGTATCCGCTTTATGCTACGTTATTGCCGGATTCACCGGAGGCGCATTTATTCCTCTTATTATAGGCGCAGTTCTCATGATCGGCATTCTCGCGTTCCTCAAGAAGAGAGAAAGCTCATTCAAGATCAGCGACGCAGCCAACAACATGAATGCAGCAGACATGTAGTATTTCAGCTTCAAGTTTTGCACATAATATGGTATTATTGAGCGGGTAAGCACTTACCCGCTTCTTATTTAAGCAGACAACCGGTACACGCGGCATGTCAGCGTCGCGTTTGATATGGCCGGACATCGATAGAAAATGACAGAACGGAATCACACTTTATCAAGATATATATTATTGCTTATTTCGGCAGCTTTGTGTCTGCTGCTCTGCTCATGCGACCCGATTCTTTCGCTCAACCCGAAATACGCTTATTCAAGTTTTGAACTTGAACTCGGCGAGCCTATCTCGGATGATATCGCTGAGTATGTTGATTTCAGCAAGCTTTCTGAAGAAGACGCCCAGTTCGTCAGAGAACATACCACCATCCTCTATGACGGCAAGAACATCAAGGAAAGCGACCTGGCAGCGCCGGGCGGACACACTCTGACGATCAATTACTGCGGACATCAGTACCGCGAATATATCATCGAGATTTTTGACCATGAGCCGCCTGTATTCACTAAGAATGAATCGCTGTACACATTCGCGACTCTTCCGATCGATGAAGAGGAATACAACTCCATGTTCGCTGCCGAGGACAACAGCGGCGACGTCAGTGTAGAGCTGGATATTCCGGATATCGATTACAACACAGCGGGAGAATACAAGATCTCCGCTGTCGCAACTGACTCGAGCGGCAACAAAGCTACTTCTGAAGCAACAGTCTTCGTTCAGGAACCATCCTATGGGGCGGTAGGCACATATGTGTATGTCAGCATTCCGGATCAGCACCTGACTTATTTCGTGGACAGCAACGCGGTTCTTGACTGCCCTGTCGTTACGGGCAACACCAACCTTGGACACAGCACACCGCGAGGCACATATACTCTCAATTACAAAGCCAGGAACCTGGTTCTTAAGGGGCGCGAGAACGACGGTACCGAATATCAGTCATTCGTCAGTTACTGGATGGCATTCATTGGCTCCAGCTACGGAATGCACGACGCAACATGGAGAACCAACTTCGGCGGCAACATATATCAGAGCGGCGGATCCCACGGATGTGTCAACATGCCATATGAATCAGCTGCAAGATTGTATGAGATAATAGAGCCGGGAACACCTGTACTGATATACTGACAGACTGACGGCTCTCCGCTGCAGGAAAGCAAAGCAGCCCTGACCTTACGGTCAGGGCTGCTCTTGATTTGTAACAGATATGCCTTAAGTATTATTTACTTACCATAACGCTTTCAGGGAACAGCGGGAGGAATATGTATCCGCTGCCACGAAGCGAATCGATAATATCAGGCATAGCCTCCAGCGTCGGTTCGCTCCACTCGTGGAAGAGTACAACCATGATGTCCTGTTCTTTGGATGCATCCAGCACATTGCTCTTGATAAGAGTAGCGTTAGCTACGTCGGTTCCCCAGCTGTCACCGGAATCGACCGTCCAGTCGACCCATGTATATCCCCGCTCTCTGAGCGAGTCCTCTATCTCGTCCAGTCTCGAGCCCGCCATGCCGGACCCTCCCGGAAACCTTACGATCCTCGGAACATATCCTCCGGTTGCTTCTTCAGTAAAGTTGGTCTGATCCTCGACTGACTTCATGAATGCGCCTGTGTCAGAATATAGCCCGCCGTCTCCGTAATCGTGAGAATAAGTATGATTGCCGATCGTATGTCCGTATCTGAGATAGTCCGGATATACTGAACTGGCAGATATATCCGCCTGATCCGGGAGCAAGTCTCCGTTGGCTGTAGTCAGGAAGAATGTAGCCTTGACATCATACTTTCTGAAGAGTTCCAGAAAATCCTGCCCCCTTTTATACGGCCCGTCATCAAGAGTTATGTAGCAGATCTTTTTGTTGCTCTTTCCGTCAACGATATCCTGTTCCGTCTTCGCTGCCAGCTCGAACACCTGCTTACTGAGCTTCTCTGAATCAGTCTTCATCTTGGTCATCTCTTTGACCTTCTGTGATAATCCGGCATTGGCTTTCTCTGCTGCAGTCAGTTCTTTCTGTGCTGTTTTGTATGACTGTCTGAGCCCCCTGTATTCCTTGAACACACCGGCAAATCTCGGCACCGTAAATACCGTTGCCGCAAGAATTGCGCAGGCCAGCAAAGCAGCTGCGATCAGTCCCGCCTTGCTTATCTTTATTCTTCTATCTGTTCTTTCAGTCTCTGCCATGAGTCTCTGAGTTCCTTAAGCTGTTCATAGTCCCCAAGATTATCTGCTGTCTGCTGAAGCTCTTCATTCTCCGCAAGAACTTCTGCAGTTTCTTTCTGAACGCTTTCAGTCCTGCCGGGCAAGCCCGCAGCGCTTCGGTCAAGGAACAGATATCCGATATCAAACAGCAGCATGAGCGCAAAAATGACAGCCAAAGCGATCAGCCGT
The DNA here is from genome assembly GCA_017431175.1 of Mogibacterium sp. Lineage (GTDB taxonomy): Bacteria > Bacillota > Clostridia > Peptostreptococcales > Anaerovoracaceae > Crickella. The sequence continues at coordinate 6,479 of JAFRLN010000136.1, read as the reverse complement.
TTCCTTATCTTGCCATCAGAAATGTTGATGCTGTAAGTCCGCCTGACTCTGACAGGTTTTCTCTCTTCTTCCGGCTGCGCCGACTCATCCTCAAGACCGCTGCCAAGGCCGGAATAGATCCGGGTCTGGGCCATGTCCAGCCGCGCGTTCCTCTCCTCAGCCCGTGCGCGGCGTTCAGCTTCAGCTCTGTCCTCGGCGTCTTTCACCTCTTCATCGGTTATGAAGCCCTTGTACGCTTTACGCTGTTTTTCGACCATCCGGGTGCTGCGTATCTCTGTCCCGGGAATGGTCTGCGTCATGCGCTTGACAGTCCTGCTAATCTCGTCAGGCCCCATCTCATCCACGTCGCCTATCCACGTATGTCTTGAGGTATCTCTGGAAAATGTCCTTCTATTCTCTTGTTCCTCTGTCTGGAGTGTTTTTTCTTTATTCTCGTCCATTACGGTAATGATCCCTAAAACAATTAAGCAGCTATGGCATACACAATATATGCCCACATAGCTGCTTATATAATACCACATATGACGTTGGATATGATTACCTAATCTTCAATTATTGTACATTTTTCCCCTGTGTAACTGAGCGTCAGGGATATATGTGACTGTCCGTCAAGAATCCTCCCGAGAAAAGCCTTGTCCCCCTCCCACATAGGCAGGGCCATGAGTTCTCCGGCGGGGATCCACCTCAGTTCGCCCTCATCACACTCAGGCAGAGTATACTCTCCGGTCTTCCTGAAGATTGCTGCGGATGCTTCATCGGCCGGTGCAAAATCATCAGATACAAAGAGGTACATATCCTCATCTTCATACATATCTGCGCGAAAATGAATGATACCGCAGAAGTGCGCCGACCTGAGTCTCAGACCGGTCTCTTCAAGCACCTCTCTTACATTGCAGTCTTCAGGCGTCTCCCCCTCTTCGATCTTGCCGCCTATTCCAAGCCATTTTCCTTCGTTGGGATCGTCCGGCTTGCGGTTGCGGTACAGCATAAGATATCTGCCGTTATTTTCAATGTAGCAGAGAGTAGTTCTTTTCATGATTCCACCCAGACGAATTCTGCGTTGCCGGCTTCTCCCCCGTCAATGAGGAGATTCTGGCCTGTCATAAATCTGTTAACAACAGCCACGAAATAGATCCACTCGGCGATCTCTTCCGGTGACGCCCATCTCTTAAGCGGTGTCAGTTCCATGATTCTGTTCCACAGCTTCTCATCATCCATGACAGGTCTGTTGAGTTCTGTAGTCACGCCTCCGGGATCGATACTGTTGCAGATCGCCTGCGGAGCAAGTCTGAGCGCTACATTTCTGGTGTATGAGATAACTCCGCCTTTGCTGGCGGCGTATTCAGGGAATTCCGAGCCTGTATGTCCCGCGGCCGAGCCGATATTGACTACAGACCTGATCCTGCTGTTTCCGACAGCATAATGTTCCGTTATGTTGATCATTCCTTTGAGGTTGACATCGATATCTCTGCCCGTCTCCTGTACCCCCGCATTATTGATGAGGACTTCAGGGAGAATGTTTTCAGGATATGTAGACGGGTCGGTCACATCAGCTATGTGATGAACATAGCTTTTATGATCGATCGAAGAAGGCCTGATATCCAGACCGTGTACTTCATGTCCTCTTTCCAGGAAATACTCTGCTGTCGCTTTCCCGATGCCCCTGGATGTTCCGGTGATCATTACTAGCACTTTTGTTCACCTCTTTCTGAATCAGCAGAAGCTGCTGTCTTATTTCGAAAACACGTAGTCCAGATATTGTTGGCCGACATTTTCCGTCTCCCACTGCTGGCTGACTCTGTATCCAAAAGGGCTGAACACAACTTCGCACAGGAGCTCAGCTACAGCTCCTGTGAGTGAGCACACCAGGACCTGTGCCGCTGACCACCCGAAGAAGTGATAGGACACAATCAGAGCAAATGTCAGATTGTCCACGAACTGCGCTACTCCTGTAGAAACAAAAGAACGCGCAGCGAACGCTTTGTAGCCGTCGGATCTGAGATGTTTTGCAACAGTATGGTTGATAAAGGAATTGCACAGTGCTGCTGCCAGCATTGCAACGCTGCTTCCGAAGACTACATACCAGCTGCCTCCGAACGTTGCGTTGAGACCGTCATTGACCTCTGTCAGGCCGGTCGAATAGTATTCGCCCCACATACCCGGCGTCATGGACATAATCTTGAAGATCAGAGTAGCGCACAGATTGACGACAAGCGCAAGCAAAGAAATCTTGGCCGCCGCTCTGGCGCCAAAACGCTTACATATCATATCCATACACAGAAAACTGATCCAGCTGAGAACAAATCCGCAGTCGAGTGCGAAATACTTGACGGAAATCAATTCCTTATTGGCGAGAAGGTTCATCATGATCACACTCACGACGAACAACGTTATGACAAGCGATGGTACGTTACGCAGCAGAATGCGGTAATCGTCCATCTCTCTTCTGATGAGCTGCATATTAAGAATCTCCTTTGGTTTTATTATTTTACAAGCAGGATATCGGACCCGAACTGCTTGGCGCCGTAAACGCCCGGCACAATGCATTCACATATTATGACACGACGTTCGCCCCTTGTCAAATATGCATTCAGGCTAATGGTTAAACAGATGAACTAATACACCAAAACTAATTGAAAAATCGCTTGAAATATGTCAGAATTGAGCTGCGATACCACAATTTCAACATGATTTCAGCGATTTTCGCATAAAACGATGAATAATTTCATCGCTTTTTATGATTTTATCAATGAAATATGATTCAGTCAACCGAAAGCGCTGAAATTATTCATCGAAAGCGGAGCATAAGCCGCCGCTGCCGATGGATTTTGATGAAAAAAATCATCTTTTGGAGGAACCAGTATGAATTTTCTTGATAAAATCGATGCTTTCTGCAGAGAGCACCACATCTCCGCTAGTCGTTTTGAACGCGAAGCCGGCCTTGCAAAAGGGCTCATATCCAACTGGAGATATAAGGGCAGATACCCAAGCTACGCTTCGCAGATGAAGGTCGCCGCGTACATGAACATTTCTGTCGCGGATCTGATGAGAGAGATCCCTGAAGATGCCGTCGTCATCCATCAAGACGAGCCCGATATCGTTCGCGAATCTGCGGTCAGGTATATACCTGTACTCGCCGGTCTTCCCGGAGATGATCCGATCGAGCCTGATATGATCCTGAAACATATTCCCGCGCTGCCTGAAACTCTGGAAAGTGCCGACAACTGTTTTGCTATGAAAGTGCCGGACAGCAGCATGGTGCCTGAGTACTGCGCAGGAGATATTATAATCGTACTCCGTTGTCCCGAGCCTGATTCCGGGGATATAGTCGTCGCCAGCGTTCCGGGAGATGATCCTGTGATCATAAGAAAACTGATCCGCAAAAAAGACGGCATAATACTCCAGCCTTTCAACAGGCACTTTGATGCAGTATGCTTCCGGTCTGATGAGATCGATATGTATCCTGTCGTATTCAGCGGTAAGGTAATAGGATTGTTCCGGGATATCAAGAGTTCTTCAGAGAGTGTAACAGAATAAGAACCGAAAAGCCGGGATCCTGATGAGTGATGATCCCGGCTCATTTTTTATTCCCTCAGAAAGGAGTACTATCCCTCAACTCTGATGCATTTAATCTTCTGATCTACAAGAGGCTTATCCATCCTGTTTCTCTTGCTCATTACGATCCTGTCAGCGACATCCATTCCCTCTGTGACCTTGCCGAACGAAGCATACTGTCCGTCGAGGTGAGGTGAGGTAGTGGTCATGATAAAGAACTGTGATCCGCCTGAATTCGGATTCATCGCCCTTGCCATTGAAAGAACGCCTCTTTCATGTTTAAGATCGTTCTTAAATCCGTTTGCGGTAAACTCTCCCGGAATCGTATAGCCAGGGCCACCCATACCGGTCCCTTCCGGGCAGCCTCCCTGGATCATGAATCCCGGTATGACTCTGTGGAAAATAAGTCCGTCATAGAATCCGCTGTTGGCGAGTTTCTCAAAGTTATCGACTGTCTTAGGGGCGATATCTTCGTAAAGTTCACCCTTCATGATGCCGCCGTCTTCCATTTCGATTGTAAATCTCTTCATTGATATTTCTCCTCCATATTTTATTTTTAATGTGACAGGACGAAACGTCCCGGGTGTCACTCATTTTTAATGTGACAGGACGAAACGTCCCAGGTGTCACTCAACTGACTTGAGGGATTCTGTCATTGAGACGTTCCTGAGTCTCCTCTGCATAGCAATATTGACAAATGCGGCGAAGACGAACGTCAGCACAACAGCCCAGATGATGTCTGAGTCTGCAAGCCTCGGTTCGAAGTATATCATCTTGACTACTATATTGTCGATTACAAAACGGAGGAGCCACTTGCCCACAGGTATTCCGACGACAGCGGCTATCGCGGTGAGGAACAGATTTTCACGGAATACATACTGTGATACCTCAAGCTGGTTGAATCCAAGCACTTTGATTGTCGCGATCTCTCTTGTTCTCTCTGTGATGTTGATATTCGTCAGATTGTACAGCACGATGAACGCGAGCAGAGCCGCAGAGAGGATCACCACAAACACGATCTGGTTCAGACTCTCCATCATCTTGGCAACGCTGTCTCTGACGTCAAGGTTGACTGAAACCGCGGCAGTGTTTTCATAGCCTGCGGCCTCGGTCGCGGCAGCTCTTACAGTCTCTTCAGACAATTCTGTTTTATCCCCGTCATCAAGTCTTACCAGGGCTGACTTGATATCCGGATCGCGTCCGAATGCCTGCCTGTACGTTTCTTTGTTCATATATATGCTGTCATAGACATAGTTATCGCAGACATCTGACACCACGAATTCCGCCTCTTTGTAACCGTCTCTGATCCTGATCGTGTCACCGGCGTTTATTCCGTAGTCATGGCTGATCTTTCTTACTATCACGGCCTCTCCGTCACCCGGGTATTCGATTGACCGGTCTCCTTCATGCAGGTCAATGTATCTGCCGAATCCTTCCGGATCCGCCGCCGTACAGGTTACATCATAGTTGCTCTTGTCTGTAAGGATCGTCACTTCTCCCTGGTGAAGGAAGAATATGTCTTCTGAAGCGACTCCGGCTTCCTCAGACATCTGATCAGTGAAATCACGCTGCCTGTCCGCAGTCATATTCTTGCTGAAGATGACCCGGAAATCATACAGGGAGATCTCGTTGAACTGATGATCCGCAACTTTGGCAATAGTAGTATCGATACCCATGCCCGCTATCAGAAGAGCCGTGCAGCCGCTCACGCCGATCACCATCATAAGGAATCTCTTCTTGTCACGGAATATATTTCTGATAGACACTTTGTAGAGGAAGCTGATCCTGCTCCACAGCGGACCGATCCTCTCAAGAAGGATCCTCTTGCCTGCAGGCGGAGTCTTCGGTCTTATCAGGTCAGACGGAGATACTCTGAAATCCTGCGCGATAGATACCCATGTAGAACCCATTGAACAGAGCAGTGCAGCGGCAATAGCGACCAGGCCCAGTCTGACATCCAGAATGTACGCGACTTCATCGCTGAAGTCATACATCATCGTATACGCATTCCAGATGACCATTGGGAAGACCTTGCACCCTATGAAGAAACCTGTAATGGCTCCGAGCAGAGCAGCGCTGCCGGAATAGAACATATACTTTCCGACGATCTGAGCATTGCTGTATCCGAGAGCCTTGAGAATACCGATCTGTGTCCTCTGCTCATCGACCATTCTCGTCATGGTAGTCATGCATACCAGCGCAGCGATCAGAAAGAAGAAGACCGGGAAGATCTTGGCAATATTACTGACAATGCTGGAGTTGCTGTCAAATGACGAATACCCCTGATTCTCTTTGCAGGACAAGGCATATGAGTTGCCCGTCTCCATGTCATCGATTTTCTGCTGTGCGTCATCCAGCTTATCCTTCGCGTCATCCAGTTCTTTCTTAGCCTTATCCAGTTCCCTTTCCGCCTTCGCCTTCTCTCTTCTGTATTCAACCCAGCCCTGATCCAGTTCCTCCTGTTTCTCGTCTATCTCTTCGAAACCGGCCTCTATCTGTCTCATCCCGTCATCGGACTTTGAGAGTCCCTCTTCGATAGCGGCCTTGCCCGACTGCGCTTCTTTGAGTTTGCCATCTATAACTTTAAGTCCGCTTTCGATCTCGCTGATGGTGCTCTTAAGCCCTGTGATCTGTCCTTCTATGCCGGCTATCTGGCTGTCAACCTCTGAGATCTGTGCGTCTATCTGCCCGATCTGGCCGTTGACTGTCTGTATCTGTGTATCGATCTGCTGGATCTGCGCATTGATCTCATCCGCTGATTCCTGATCCGGTGCAGCCGCAGCCTGCGCTTCCAGTGCCTCCTTCTGTGCCTGAAGAGCACCTGACTGTGATTCCAGTCCGGATCTTGCCTGCTCGAGCTGCGCTTTGCCGTTCTGTGCCTGTGCCAGACCTGCTTCCGCCTGCGCCAGGCCATCCTGAGCCTG
>JAFRLN010000135.1 GCA_017431175.1 Mogibacterium sp. | reverse complement strand
CGTATATGATGATTTCTATGCACAGAATGACTGGGCTGAAGATCTCGTAACACGTATCAGAGCAAAGATCGAAGAATAATAGTATAGATTCTTACTTCTGATATATATCTTTAAGACTATTATCGTCCTTAATAAACACGGGGGCGCAAAATCCGCTCCCGTGTTTTCGGTAAATTAAGAGAGGAATCATAACTTATGAAGAAATTTGACAAACTCTGCGAGGTGATCAATAACATCGCGTCTGCTGTTACGGTAGCGATGATGGTATTTCTGATCCTGTTGATTACCTGGTCGGTGTTCAGTCGATTTGTTCTGAACAATCCTGTCGCATGGCAGTATGAGGTAACTCTTATCTGTCTGTCATGGATCGTCTTCATAGGCATGTCAATGACATTCCATAATGATGAGCATATGAGACTGACATTCGTCGCCAACAAAATGAAGCCGAAGATGAGAGCAATCTGGCTGACAGCAATGGATGCAATGTGCCTCGTGTTCCTTATCATTGCAGGATATCTGGCTATTTCTATTGTCCAGAACTCAATGCAGACGATGTATCAGACGATCCCTGTATCACGTGGCTGGTTCTACATGCCGTTCCCGATCGGAGCGCTTATGTCAGTCTTCCAGATCATTAACGTAGGCTTCAAGAGGATCAAGGCAGCAGAAGATGAGGCTGCAGACACTGCTTCTTCCGCAGCGCAGGAAGGAGGTACTAACTAATGATGGTTAAAATGGTAATCCTGGTAATGGGTATATTCCTGATCCTCATGATCATGGGTGTTCCTATTGGATTTTCACTCGCTATATCCGCGCTGGCTACAACAATGATCACCGGCGCATTTGAACCAACCGCTATCGTACACAGAATGATAGGTAATGCCTCGTCATATACCTTGCTCGCCATTCCGTTCTTCATATTGGCGGCCAAGCTGATGAACACCGGAGGTATTACACGACGAATATTCCGGGCCTGCTCTGCTCTGATCGGATGGATCCCGGGCGGACTCGGACACGCTAACGTACTTGCTTCTATCGTATTCTCCGGAATGAGCGGCTCTGCTGTAGCTGATGCCGGCGGACTCGGACAGATCGAGGTCGACGCCATGATCGATGAAGGCTTTGACCCTGACTTCTCCGCGGCAGTTACATGCGCCAGCGCTACGATCGGACCTATCATCCCGCCGTCGATCCCTATGGTAGTATACGGCATGATGACAGAAGTACCTGTAGGTACCCTCTTCGTAGCCGGTATCGTACCGGGACTGCTGCTCGCGGTTGCTACAAGTATTCTTGTATTCGTAATCTCCAAGAAGAGACATTATCCTACACATAAGTTTAACGCTAAGGAACTTCTTATATCTACTAAGGAAGCGTTCCTCTCACTGATGACTCCTGTTATCATCATCGGTGGTATCTGGACAGGTATTTTCTCGCCTACAGAAGCTGCCTGCATCGCTGTAGTATATGCGTTCTTCCTTTCGGTTATCCTGTACAAGGGTATGACACTCAGGGAGATCTACGAAGCTCTGAAGCAGTCTGTCGCTGATGGCGCAGGAATCCTGAACATCATCTGCGGCGCAGCTGCATTCTCATGGCTCGTAACAATGATGGGTATGACAGATGCGCTTGCACACATGCTGACAAGCCTGACTTCCAACAAGTACATCATGCTGCTCATCCTGAATATAGCATTCCTGCTTATCGGAATGTTCATGGAGGCGCTGGCTGTAATGACAATTACAGTTCCGTTCCTGATCCCTCTGATGAGCTCGTTCGGAATCGACCCTGTACACCTTGGTGTCGTTCTCGTTCTGAACCTTATGATCGGTCTCTGCACACCTCCTGTAGGAACAAGTTTGTTCATCTGCGCGAAGACAGCAAAGATCAGAATCGAAGAAATGTACAAAGCGGTTCTCCCATTCCTGATTCCGCTGCTCATTGTACTGTTCATGATAACGTACATCCCTGGCATTGTAACATGGCTTCCGGGACTTAGCGGCTAGACACGCGCATAAGAAAACTGCCGGTATCGATACATCATTCCGGCAGTTTTACGTTATATTCTATCTGAACGCAGTTCTTTGTGTGGAGTGCACAGTCAGACTATATTTGTTTGACAACGAAACGCTAAGTTGGTATGCTTGACTATAAGTTATGTCATACATATGAAAAATGTTTTTTAAAAGGAAGCATGACATGGATCAGAAGCCATCATACCTTAAGAGCCTGAAAAAAGAATCCGTCGTACAGAGCGTTATCAACTGTCTGACAGATGCGATCCGCGCTGAAGACCTGAAGCCGGGAGACAAGATACCGCCGGAACCGGAACTTGCGGAAACCTTGGGCGTTGCCAGAAGCAGTGTCCGGGAAGCAGTCAAGATACTCACTTATCTTGGTGTGCTTGAGAGCAAGCGGTCCGAGGGTACTTTCGTCTGCAGCGGTTATAAGGAAAGCATGATAGATCCTATGGTATACGGGATCATTCTCAATAAGGATTCTTTTGAGAACCTGATGGAGCTGCGTGAGATGACTGAAGCAGGTATGATGAGGCTTGCCATAGAGCATCATGACGAGAGCGAACTGGAGGATCTGGAAGCGATACTTGAAGAAATGAGAAATGCTCTGAATCTGAAAGAAAACAGAGTGGATACGTTTTTTCAGGCAGACAACAGATTCCATGATAAGATAGCTGAAATGGGCAAGAACCCTATGGCCTTTAAAATCAACAAAGTAGTCAGATCGCTGACTTACGCTGTCAGATACCAGACAGTCTCGGCGATGATTCTCTCGGGAAGATCAGACAAACTTCTTGATACACATGTTGAGCTGTATGAAGCAATTAAAAACTCGGATTTAGAAGACCTCGACAGCAAGGTCAGGAAAAGCTATTTTGAGGATGACCTGGGGTAGACCTTTATATTTTAAGGAGAGTATTTTATGATAATCGCATTAGGCTGTGACCATGCAGCATATGAACTCAAAGAAGCCGTCAAGGCGAAAATGGAAAGCGAAGGACATACCATAATAGATGTCGGTACTGATTCAACTGAGTCGGTCGACTATCCTAAGTACGGACACGCAGTGGGCAAAGCTGTAGCATCGGGCGAGGCAGAAAGAGGCATCGCGATCTGCGGATCAGGCATCGGTATCAGTATTGCCTGCAACAAGGTGCCTGGTATCAGAGCTGCTCTGTGTACTTCCGTTGAAATGGCTGAGATGTGCAGAAGACACAACAACGCTAACGTGGTATGCATGGGCGCCAGAATGATCAGCCAGGAGCTTGCGTTCGACATCATCGACACATGGATGACAACAGAATTTGAAGGAGGCAAGCACCTTCGCAGGATCAATGAGATCGAGGATCTTGACTTCTAGAGAAACAGCGAAATAACACGCAATATGAGAAAACCGGCATCGGGATCTGATACAGATCCCGGTGCCGGTCTGATATCGGAGGCATAGACATGTCAATCAGCGCAGAAGTACTTAACAGTTTCAGACCGGCCGATGAGAACAGGATCGACAAGCTGCTTCGGGCGGAGATCGATGCTGACAGCAGGAAGATCGTTGTCCTTGACGATGACCCGACCGGAGTCCAGACGATCCATGACCTGGCCGTATATACCAGATGGGACAGAGAAAGCATCCTCGACGGGTTCCGGGGGGAGAACAAATTGTTTTTCATCCTGACGAACTCCAGAGGTTTTACAGAAGAGCAGACAGCCGAGGCACACAGAGAGATCGCGGCCGCAGTCAGCGAAGTCTCTGAAGAGACAGGCATCGACTATGTAATTATGAACAGAACTGACAGCACTCTCCGCGGACACTTCCCGCTGGAGACTGCAGTGCTCAGAGAAGAGATAGAAAAACACACGGACAAAAAGTTTGACGGAGAGATACTCTGCCCATTCTTCAAGGAAGGCGGCAGATTCACAATAAACAACATACATTACGTAAAGTACGGGGATGAACTGATCCCGGCCAATGAAACAGAGTTTGCCAGGGATAAGACTTTCGGCTATACCGCGCATACGCTGCCTGAATATGTTGAGGAGAAGACCGGAGGCGAGTACAGGAAAGAGGATGTCGTATGCATCTCCCTCGAAGATCTCCGTAACATGGATACTGACAGGATCACTGAGCAGCTGCTGGGGGTGACTGATTTCAACAAAGTCATCGTCAACGCGGTCGATTATTCCGATATCAAGGTGTTCTGTATCGCGCTGTACCGCGCGATGAATGCCGGCAGGAACTTTCTGTTCCGTACAGGGGCAGCCCTGGTAAAAGTCATCTGCGGCAATCCGGATCAGCCATTACTTACAAGAGAGCAGATGGTCACCTGTGAATCGGACAATGGAGGTGTGATCATCGTTGGCTCACATACGGCCAAGACTACGGCTCAGCTGGAGTGCCTGAGGACAATGGATGATATCGAATTCGTAGAACTCGACGCGACACTCGTCAGGGACCCTGAGGCTTTTGAATCAGAAATAGAACGATGCCTTGCCCTTGAAGAAGAATATATCCGCGCGGGCAAGACAGTTTGCTGCTATACAACAAGAGCGTTAATTACAGCAGATACGGGCAACCGGGAAGATGATCTCAGACTCTCCGTCATGATTTCTGACGCGGTGCAGTCTCTCGTAGGAAGGCTTTCTGTTACACCGGCTTTCGTTATCGCCAAGGGAGGGATAACGTCAAGTGATATCGGGACAAAGGCCCTTGGGGTCAGGAAAGCATATGTCCTCGGACAGATCAGACCGGGTATCCCTGTATGGCGTACAGGCAGCGAGAGTACTTTCCCGGGGACTCCGTATGTGATATTCCCGGGCAATGTCGGAGAAGCAGAGACACTGAAGGAAGCGGCAGAGATTCTGGTCTGATTGACATTGAGCCACGCAGGTGATATATTTTCAATGTATCGATCAAAGGAGATTCTTAATGAATACACACAGACTTGTTGCAGCAATTTATTATTACGACAGCGCTTCGGAATTCGGAGCATAAGCTTTGCTGCGACAGGCAAGAGGATCGGTCACGATCGTTGATTCCGGCTCCGCGGCAAGGCTGCGGAGCGTTTTTATAGGAATCACAGGCGGCGTGATCTATTGCCGCAAAGTATTATAAGGAAAGGGAGAGTACCGATGAAAAATTTAATTCCTGATAATGTCAGCGAATACACCAATGTATATGACGTCCTGATGGAGAGAGGACTGATCGAGCAGACCACCAATGCAGAGGCATTGAGGGAGCTTCTCGGCAAGGAGAAAATCAAGTTCTATATCGGGTTTGACCCGACTGCAGACTGCCTGCATGTAGGACACTTCATTCCTATGATCACCATGATGTATATGCAGAAGTACGGCCATACTCCTGTATTCCTGCTTGGCGGGGGAACAGGAGAGATCGGAGACCCTTCCGGCCGCAGCGACATGCGTCAGGTAATGACCATCAATACCATCGATGAGAACTGCAGGGCGTTCAAGAAGCTGTTTGACAAGTTTATCGACTTTGATGACGAGTGG
>JAFRLN010000134.1 GCA_017431175.1 Mogibacterium sp. | reverse complement strand
CTCACAGTCACTGCATGTGATCTCAGGAGAATGTACATATATGAAGTTCTTCTCCTGGAAGAATTTGTGTATTGCATAAGCTGCGACACTTCTTACTCTGAACACAGCAGAAAAAGTATTGCTCCTCGGTCTGAGATGTGCTATCTCTCTGAGGAATTCCATGCTGTGACGCTTCTTCTGCAGAGGATAGTCTGAATCGGAATCAGCCTCGAGAACGATCTCGTCAGCCTTGATCTCGAATGGCTGCTTGGCTTCCGGTGTAACTACCAGAGTTCCTCTGACCATAATGCCCGAGCTCAGGCGGAATCTGGAGACTTCCTGATAGTTGCTCAGCTTGTCTGCCTCATAAACGACCTGAACAGGGGAAAAGAAAGAACCGTCGTTGAGTGAAATGAATCCGAACTGGTTAGAGCTTCTGTTGCCTCTCACCCAGCCGCGAACGACTACTTCCTTGCCGTCATAATCCGCAGTATTGCGGAAAAGTTCTCTGATCTCAATGTCTTTCATAGTGTTTTTCCCTTACTGTTGGTTTTAGGCTGGCATAAAACACCAGCCTAAAGAGTATATCACATCGGCACTCTCAATGTCATCAGAAATCTGCACAGTATACAGGTTTTATTATGCAGGTATAAATGTGGTACAATAGTGATACAATATATATAAAATATCACTGGACAGGAATCCTTGGCAGGATCCGGTAAGCTGCATCTTTCTATCAGAAAAAAAGGGGGATAATCATGGCAATTCCAACTCCTCATATCAACGCCAAGCTCGGTGATTTCGCCGAAACCGTACTTATGCCGGGCGATCCGCTCCGCAGCAAGTTCATTGCGGAAACATTCTTAGAGAATCCGGTACTTGTCAACAACGTCCGCGGTGTACAGGGTTACACGGGAACATACAAAGGCAAGAGGGTCTCAGTTATGGCCTCAGGCATGGGCCAGCCTGCAATAGGTATCTACTCATATGAGCTGTTCGCTTTCTACGATGTGAAGAATATCATCCGCATAGGGTCCGCCGGATCCATCGATCCTGAGCTTCATGTCAGAGACATCATAATCGCTCAGGGCGCCTGCACCAACGGCAATTACGCCGCGCAGTATCAGCTCCCGGGCACATTCTGCCCTATCGCTTCATTTGAACTTCTCGAGAAAGCTGTCGCCGCTACCAGAAATGCCGGCGCCAGATTCAAGGTAGGCAACATTCTTTCATCAGACATGTTCTACGATGACGCAGGTTCTGCTATGGCATGGTCCAAGATGGGTGTCCTCGGTATTGAGATGGAATCAGCCGCACTCTACTGCAACGCAGCAAGGCTCGGCAAGAACGGGCTCTGCATCCTGACAGTATCCGATTCATTCAACTATCCGGAAGAGAACACAACAGCAGAGGAACGCCAGAACTCGTTCACCAAGATGATGGAGATCGCGCTCGAGATCGCGTAGAGCAACATTCTAAGGACATTGTAACAGGCCCCCTTCAACGGGAGCCTGTTTTTTATGCTTATGCGTCCGCTCTTCACGGATCTGTTCAGCCGGGAGCGAGTGACGGCGTCTGTTATTTCTTATGTTCTTCACGCCACTTCCTGATAGCTTCATATCTGTCTCTGAATCTGGGTTCAAACCCCTGATCGCCGGGATGGTAATACTGTCTTCCTCTCAGGTTATCCGGGAGGCATTCCATATCTGCTATCTTGTCCTCGGTATCGTGAGCGTAGACATAGCCTTTGCCGTAGTCAAGCTCTTTCATGAGCCGGGTAGGGGCATTCCTGATATGGAGCGGCACAGGCTCTGCGATACTCTTATTGGCATCAGCGGCGGCCTCCATGTAAGCGACCTCCATAGCATTGGACTTAGGCGCCAGGGCGTTATAAATCACAGCCTCCGTAAGATGCACACTGCACTCCGGCATGCCGATCAGATGACATGCCTGGAAAGCGGCAACTGAAAGTTCCAGAGCTCTCGGGTCAGCAAGACCTACATCCTCGGCCGCGAATCTCGTGACACGCCTCGCGATGTACATAGGGTCTTCCCCGGATTCCAGCATCCTGGCGAGCCAGTATACCGCTGCATCCGCGTCAGAGTTTCTCATCGACTTGTGCAGAGCGGAAATAAGATTGTAGTGTTCCTCGCCCTGCTTGTCATACAGCAGCGACTTCCTCGATGTGCACTGTTCAAAGTCTTCCGCGGTAACAGTTATGATCTCCCCGCCGGTCTTCCCGTCAACGCTCCTGTCCGCGTTGAGGACCATCATCTCGAGAGTGGAAAGAGCCGTCCTCGCGTCTCCGTTCGCAAAAGAAGCGAGTGCGTCAATCACATCATCGTCTATATGTATGTTCTGATCCCCGAAGCCTCGCGGATCGCTCAGGGCATTCCTGACGAGCTGCGCGATATCGTCCTGACTCAGCTGATGAAGCACAAAGACCTTGCATCTCGAGAGAAGCGCGCCGTTGACCTCAAAAGAAGGATTCTCTGTCGTCGCCCCGATCAGTATGATGCTTCCCTTCTCAACGAACGGAAGAAAAGCGTCCTGCTGCGCCTTGTTGAAACGGTGGATCTCATCCACGAAAACGATCGTACGGGCTCCGAGCGCTGTCATCCTGTCTGCCTGCTGCATAACATTCTTGATCTCCTTGATGCCGCTCGTTACCGCGCTGAACGTGATGAACTGCGCGTCAGTGCCGGAGGCGATGATCTGCGCGAGAGTCGTTTTGCCGACGCCCGGAGGTCCCCAGAATATCATCGAAGACAGGCTGTCCCGCTCTATAAGGTTGCGCAGGACCTTGCCTTCGCCTACAAGATGCTGCTGCCCGACGAACTCGCTGAGGTCCCTCGGTCTCATCCTCGCTGCCAATGGCTGCGAGCTGCTGTTCTCATTGTCAAAAAAACTGATCTGGCTCATGATTTCCTCTTAAGTGTTCTGAGGTATTCTTTCTGTTCCTCTGTGATCCTGCGGCTTTCGACCGCTTTCTGGATCGCCTTGTTATGCGTCCATGCGTCCAGTCTGCGCTCAAGCAGGACGGCAAGCGCCGCGTAGTACTGCTTTGCCAGCGCTGTGGCAAAATACCACGCAGTCATCATGTTGACATAGTATTCCTCTGAGCGGATCTCTGCAACTCTGTGCATATATGATATATCGAAACTTTCATCGAGGAAATGCTGCATGAGCATGCCTGTCCCGAATCTTATCGTATATGTCCTGTCAGACTTCAGCCACTCGTCTATATGAGTAAGCAGATCCTGTTTATGCTTTCCGAATACTTTAGGCGAGAGCTGGTCACAGGTTGCCCAGTTGTTGATATAAGGGAGAAACTCCTCCGTCAGCGCGATGCACTTATCATAGTCTTTCATTTCAGAAATGATAAAGGCATGCAGCTGATCTTCGTCAAAATATCTGTGAGGAAGAGCCGAAAGGAATTCTTCATACCTTCCTCCGCGGACCAGTTCTTTCGCATAGGACCGGAGCTTAGGCGTTCTCACTCCGATGAAACGCTCTCTTTCAATACCCGGGGTGAGTTTTGCCTGAAAGTCCGCGAATTCCGGTTCACCCATCTCTCTTAAGCGTTTCTGTATTTCCGAGCCGATGAACTTCTCCATCAGCACCAGATCCACATCTTTCAGGCCATTGAACACTGTCGGGATAATATCCGTCTCAGTATATCCCAGTCCGGCATACAGCTTTCTCGCCGCGGTGTTGCGGGCATTCGTATCTATTCTGAGGATCGAGCAGCCATTCCGGCGCGCCAGTTCTTCATAGAAACGCGCAAATGCCAGTCCGACACCGCCGCCTCTGGCAGATGGCTCGACCGCCAGAGTATGCAGTACATATACATCTTCCGCGGGCCCTTTATAATTCCAGTCGCAGTCAGCATACACATCTACCTGGATCTGATTGATGACCCCGGTCGCGACAATCTGTCCGTCAGACTCAGCAACATACATATCATCTCTGTCCAGAGATGCTTCAGCTACCTCACGCACCGGATATATATTCCGCTGCCAGCCAGTGACAGCCAGTCCGGCCTCCTCCGCGTCATGTGAATGGTCATAGATTCTTACTATATCTTCGAGATCTTCTCTTCCTGCTTTACGAAAAGTCAGTTCCATATTACCTGTTCCCTCTCCCGGCTGTGGTTTTTTCTTCCTGTATCGCTCAGTGACTCTGAGTCTCCCGTCTTCCGCGCGGGATTTGTTTACTCTGTTCTTCCGGCTTCCCGAGGCTTCTGCCTGCAGATCTTTCCGAACGTTCCTGCCAGGACCGCGATCAGCACCGCCAGCACAGCGGCCGCAGCAGCCCAGATCATCCTGTCAGGGATGAAAGACGTCGTGCCGTCGGAGTTGGTGATAAGCTCTGCGTCCCTGAGGACCCACGCCCCTATCGCCGGTCCGATAAGTCCCGGCACGAATACCTGGCCGATGATCCTGACCCCCTGGAACTGTCCCGATCTGCCCTCAGGTATGTTGTCTCTTATCATAGCACCGTAAACAGACATGCCGGTGAGATAGCCTGTCATCATAAGCAATGAACCGATAAACACCGGTACAGTGGTCTTCGTATAGAACAGCACTGCATACCCCGTCATCAGTATGGCCGCAACAGGTATGATGCTTCTGACGAACCCGGAGCTGTCGTAGAGTCTTCCGTAGAATACAGTAACGGCAGCGGCGAGTATGATAGCCGGAGCGAAGATCAGAACGTAATTGTCCATCCCGAGAGTCTTCTCATAATAAATCAGCAGATACGGCATGAATACCTGGATCGATGTACCGAATACCGCAAAATTCAGCAGAGCCAGGTACAGTCTGCTGTTCTCCCCGGCGACAGATGGTCTGAAGCTGTATACGAGTGTCGCGGCAAGGCTTTCTTCAGACGGGGCCAGCCCGGGCTCCTCTTCTATCAGGAACCACCCGAGCACTCCGATGAGCGTCGTCCCGATCCCGATTATGTAGTAGATCACAGTCCATGCCTGATGAGTATCAAGATCAAAGCTCATGAACCCGCCGAAAACGACAAGGATCGCGATCAGCGGCATCATGGAGTTCACGCCATCTATCCTGCCTCTGTTGGTCGAGTCTCCGCGGTCAGTCAGCCAGGCGTT
The DNA here is from genome assembly GCA_017431175.1 of Mogibacterium sp. Taxonomy (GTDB): domain Bacteria; phylum Bacillota; class Clostridia; order Peptostreptococcales; family Anaerovoracaceae; genus Crickella. Next base: position 15,614 of record JAFRLN010000134.1, on the reverse strand, counting down.
ATACGCCGCGTCATTTGCTGTCGATCCGAAATATGTCATCACGCAGTCCATCACGATTGTCATCACGACGCTTTTGATGTACGCAAAAGTGATGATGCTCAGTCCCCATATGATATATCCTGCGCTCATGAACGCCTTGCGCTTACCTACCTTATCAGAGACGGCTCCCATAATGATGGTCGTGACAGCAGCAGTCACCGCGCTTGCCATGACCATAGCCGATATCTCTGCAGCAGAAGCATGGAACATCTTGTAGATGAACACATTGAAGTACATATTCTCTACTACCCACGCTACCTGACCCATCAGGCCGAACACGAGCATCGATATCCAGAATTTCGTTCCGAGTTTTGTCTGCATGACCCACGCCTCTCATCAGTTCTATACAGTATAGCACTTTTATTTGCCAGACAGAAAGACCGGACCCTTTCGAAGTTCCGGTCTGAAGGTCGGTAAAACATCCGCCGCCTCAGGGGCGGAGAATACCCGGCATCTGTCATTCTGTTATATAGATCTCTCCATGACTATGACATTGTATCCGTTCTGATCGGATCTTACGTCTGTCTCTGTGAAACCCTGGGCCTTCCAGAACTCAAGGGCCTCCTCATTCTCTTCCGCGCACACAAGCGACAGATAATCGTAGCCTGCAGCTTTCATCGCAGCCCTCACGTCTGCGACAATACCTGAGCCGATCCCTCTGCCCTGCATCTCTCCGTCGACCATGAGCCAGCCGATGAAAGCATCGTCACTTTCAGGATGGCCTGTTATGAGGTCAAGGACAGCTACCAGTACATCGTCACGGTTATAGAAGCCGACAAAATGCTTGTTCTGAGGAGCGGTGCCTTCAGGCAGCTCCGAGATGATCTCCGTGAGGCTCTCCCGTGTCGGGACAGAATGCAGATACTCGTAGTACTTCGCGTTCGACTTTGCCAGCCTGTAGACCGGAGAGATGTCCGCTTCTGTGATCTTTCCGACTTTGTACTGAGTAGAGAGCGTCTGTATGTCCAGCCCGTCTGACAGTCCTGCATCCGCGGAGCCTCTTCTCTCTGCCTCGCTGTCGATCGCCTGGCGGAACTGAGTCTCGTAGAGGTCTTTGTAGGTACCGCCGAGCTGAAGCAGCTCTTCATGCGTACCCATCTCTGCGATCACACCGTCCTTGACAACAAGAATGCGGTCGGCCTTGAGGATCGTCGAAAGCCTGTGCGCGATGACTATGCTGGTCCTTCCCTCCATCATCTTCTCGAGCGCGTCCTGGATCGAATTTTCGCTGATCGAGTCAAGAGCTGATGTAGCTTCATCGAGGATCAGTATCTTAGGATCCTTCAGGATGACCCTTGCGAGTGAAAGTCTCTGTTTCTCACCGCCGGAGAGCGTCAGCCCGCGGGTGCCTACCTGAGTATGATACCCATCCGGCTGATTCACGATAAAGTCATGGATGTTCGCTATCCTGCACGCGTCCTCTATCTCTTCCATCGTCGCCTCATCATTGGCGTAACGGAGATTCTCGAGTATAGTCCCGTTGAACAGATATGTCTCCTGTGTCACGACTCCGATCTTCGATCTGAGGTAAGGCAGATCGAAGTCCCTGACATCAACTCCCGCTACTTTGACACTTCCGGAATTGACATCATACAGCCTCGGAATGAGGTTGACTACAGTTGATTTGCCGGAGCCTGACGGGCCGACGATCGCATACATGCTGCCTCCCGGGACCTCGAAGTTCACATCCTTCAGGATCGGTGATTCCGGATTGTAGCTGAACGCAACGTGCTCGTAAGTGATCGGCTTGTTATCGATATCCGGCTTCTCGCCGTTTTCCGGAGACACTATAGTATTCTCCCTGTCAAAATAATCAAAGATCCTCGTGAACAGGGCAAGCGACCTGGTGAAGTCTACCGACAGGTTGAGAAGCTGTTCGACCGGTCTGTACAGTCTGTTGATAAGCGCTACAGTAGCGGTGATGACACCGACAGTGAGTGTCGTATCGATATTTTTGATAATGAAGTAGCCGCCGGCAAAATAGATCAGAAGAGGGCCTATCTGTGTGAACATTCCCATGACGACTCTGAACAGCTGGCCCGATCTCATTTCTTTGAGGTTGAGATCGGTCACTTCCTTGTTGATCTTGACGAAGTCGTCGTATTCTTTCTGCTCCCGGGTGAATATTTTGACCAGCATCGAGCCGCTTACAGACAGAGTCTCGTCGATCTTCTGGTTCATCTCATCGCTCTTGGCCTGGCTCTGATTGAGGTACTTCCATCTTGTCCTGCCGGCGGTCCTCGTAGGAAGAACGAGGAGCGGAATGACCAGGATGCCTACTATCGCGAGGGGTCTGCTCATGCTGAACAGAGCGATCAGTGTCGTGATAACAGTCGCCACGTTGCTTACGATGCTGGAAAGCGTTCCGCTGATCACAGAACTGACACCGCTGATGTCAGTGTTCATGCGGGTGATGATATCTCCCTGCTTCTCCGTGGTGAAGAATGAATGCGGCATATACTGAAGATGCCTGTACATCTGATTGCGCATGTCAAAGATGATGCGCTGAGATATCCAGGCATTGATGTAATTCTCTATTACCCCCACGAGCTGGCTTATCGTGAGTGCTGCAAAAGCCATCAGAAGCAGTCTGATAAGCAGTTCCATATTCCTGCCCACAAGCGCTTCGTCTACTATGCGCCCTGTGATAATAGAAGGCATGAGTCCTATCGTTGCAGACAGCAGTATCGTGATGAATACGAAGATGAACTGCAGCCAGTATGGTCTGAGATAACTCATGATCCGTTCCAGCAGGTCCTTGCTCACCTTGGGCATATTCTGTTTTTCTTCCTCAGTGAGGAAATGCATCGGGCCCATTCGTCCCGGGCCTGGTCCCGCCATTTCTCCCCTCCTTGCTTCAGGCACGAAGCATCAGTTCTCCAGTCTTCTTCTGCGCTCCATTGTGTACTCTTCTATCTGTTTCCACAGACTGCGCAGCTGCCTCTTGTGCGCGCACAGTTTTTCTGTGCAGTTGCTGCACTTAAGATAATCGTTGGTATTCTCTGAGAATCTCTCAGGATGCTTGTAGAAGGTGATCTCCCATCTTACAAGCAGCGCTACTGAAAGTACCAGCAGACTCCATGTGTATGTCTTCTCTACGAAGAACAGCGGCGTGAACATCATGGCATAGTCCCAGTTATATATCCTGCACGCGCTGCAGCATTTATTCTTGAGGAACCATGACTGGAACGGGCAGAAGAACAGGATACATATCATATCGCATACCGAATACGCGCTGCACAGCAGGATCATGATACCGTCATCGAGTATACCCATCATGTGAAGCGCGCCGAACGCGGCGTTAAAGACGATCCAGATCAGAGCGACCAGCAAAGTGGCATTGTTATCCGGTACAATGACATCCGTCCTGCCCGTCTTGATATAGTTACGCGCGAACTGCTTCTGGCAGCCCGGACTCTCAAAACTGCACGGGAAGAACCTTGCTATCATCTCGATAACGAAGACTGCCCAGACAACGTACAGTATGACCGGCATCCTCTCTATGCTGATGGTCAGCGGCTCTCCGTAATGGAATCTGTATCTAATATACGCGATCAATATCAGCACGAAAAGGACCGACCTGTAAACAAGCCGAATATAGTGCCATATCGCGACCTTTGTAAACTTTTTCATAGCCACCCCCCTTATGACCATGTGGAGATCTACAGCTCGACCGGTACCGGTTCTGAGATCGGTTCCTGCATGCACTCAGGATGTTCAAGCATGTATTTTGCTATCCTGAGTGACTTCGCGTAATAGAAGCCGTCTGCAAGTCTTTCGTCAAGAGTAAATGTGCAGTTGATCACATCACGCTCCTGCCATGTACCGTCATACATGAGTTTCTTCTCCTTATGGAGTTTTCCTATAGTGATCATGAACGAGCAGGTCCCGTAATTGCTCAGGTGATGATAACACGAGTCAGCACCGATCGATCCGAGGTTGGAAAGGAGTACTGTTGAATAGTTAGGATCGCCGGCTGTCAGGGCCTTAGGCATTATGCCGTGATACTCAAGGACTTTGAGAGTTCCGAAGAATGCCTCAAGAACAGGTCTCGGAAGCGATCCGACAAGTTCCATCAGCTTGTCAAGATCATTGGTCTTCTCTTTGCGGACTTTCTTTACATCACCGTTAATGAGTTTTGATACCGATTCAAAATTCATATCCGGATCGACTTTAAGAAACATCAGTGTCTCAGCAGCAGAATCCTCGAATTTCTGCTTGACTACGAACGACAGAGTAATATCAGGTCTCTGATAGTAGGTCCTTCCGGATATAAAATAGTTAAGCATCGGCCGGTGATATATGGTTCTGGCCACTGCAGTGCATATAGCGTGGAATATCTTGAGATTGGTCCCGTCCTTCTCATTCCTCTCAGCCATGTATCTTACAAGATCAGTGACATCGAACTGTTCTGTCAGGGATACTTCCGCCTCTGTCCTCTTAGGCATGATATACGGAAGTATCTTGTGATATCCGTCAAGGCCTGTAACGATTTTCCCGTCTCTTCTTTTCTTTCTCATTCCTGTTCCTCTCTATAATTCATTCTGTATCTTAAATATCCGATCAGTATCAGATTTCATCCGGATCAAACTGCTCGAATATTGGTACCATTCCCGATCTGACTGCTTCTCTGTAATCCTCAGGAGTTGTGATCGTCCACGCCACCTTGGCAGCGTCTTCTCTCCGGAAGCTCTTTCGCAGGCTGAAACCGAGTGCGCGTGTGTCCCTGTCCTTGAATCTGAATGCGATAAAATCAGGTTTCACCAGGGTATTCGTCTTAAGAAATGTCAGCAGCGCTGCCTGCCACAGCGGAAGCCCGTCTCTTGTTACGAAGAAGTTCTGCACCAGCTGACCCCTGATGAAGTCAGGCCTGATCTTTCTCACCGCTGCCATAACTCTCGGATCAAAACTCTCTAATACAAAATCCCCGCCGTAACTGTCAAGTCTCCTGCATGCTGCCTCAGCAAGTTTTCTGTAATTACCCCGGCTCGACTTGAGCTCGATGACGAGAGGCAGCCCTGTATCTTCATACAGATCCAGCACCTCGTCAAATGTCGGGATCTGTTCATCTGTGCCCTCCAGTCTGAGCTTTTTCAGATTGGTGATATCATAGTCTTCGATCTCGCCCTTAACACCTGTCTGGCGTTCCAGCTGTTCGTCGTGAAAAATCACCAGACTGCCGTCCGCGATAAGGTGCACATCGAATTCCGAACCGAATCCGTGCGCCACCGCTCTCCTGAATGCCGCCATTGAATTCTCAGGCACAAGCGGTTTGTCATGAAACCCCCGGTGCGCGTAATGTTTCGCCATCACCATCGGCATTCTTTCTGCTTCTTTCTTCTTTCTTCTCATCAGTTTAATCATCCATGTCTTCGAATGCTTCGAGTCCTCTCTTCGCCTCAGGCGCGGCATCACCGTGTTTTACCCTTGTCATTGTAAGGAAGCTCAGCGCTACGAAGAGTGCGGCGTATGGGAACAGCACTTTATAGCTTACATTCCTCATCAGAAAACCGGCCAGTATAGGAGTGACCACCTGCGCAGCCATCGAAGCAGTGTAATAGTAGCCTGTGAACTTACCTATATCTGAACCTCTGCACATTTCTACTACCATAGGCAGCGAGTTAACATTGATTGCTGCCCAGGCAAAGCCGACCAGAGCGAATACCACGAACATGACTGCGTTGATGCTGTGGAATGCCGTCGTAAGGAAGAATCCTCCCAGGAAGCATGCTGCCAGCAGCACGATCCCCATCATGATCGTCTTCTTCCTTCCTATCTTCGAGGCGAGATTTCCGATAGGAATATATGAGATAATGGCGCCCGCCGTAGCTATCAGCAGACATGTAGAAGCACCGCCGAGGCCCTGGCCCATGACTTTATCCACGTATGTGGTGAACCATGTCGTGATACCATTGTATCCGATGAACCACAGCGCGATCGAAGCAAGCAGGAACCCAAGGCTCCGCTTAACATCGGAAGGCAGGACTTCATTTCCGGAACCGTCGTCTTCGGCAAGGTTCCACTCGGGATGTTCCGCTTCGAGCGCCTGATTCTCTGCGGTGAGCTGCGGTTCTCTGACAGTCGCGAACAGTACAGCTACAGATACCGCCATGATCCCCGCTACAACAAGAAAGAGCGGATGATAGTTGACATGTTCCAGACCCTGCACCTTGGAATTAGGATACATGACTGCAGCGACCGCGAGGTAGATGATTCCTCCTACAGCGCCCATGAGGTTGATTATGGCGTTAGCCTTCGATCTCAGAGGCTTGGGGGTGACATCCGGCATCAGCGCGACTGCAGGCGATCTGTATGTACCCATAGCGATAAGCATCAGGCCGAGGACAATGATAAATGCCGCCATTTTCCACGCCGAAGGCACAGCATAATAGCTGTTGTCAAGCAGAGGCAGTATGTTGAGCATGATTACTGCCGCTGCAGTTCCGCCGAGTATATACGGGGTCCTCTTGCCTATTCTGGTATCTGTTCTGTCTGACAGAGTACCGAAGAAAGGCAGCAGGAACAGCGCAAGGATATTGTCGGCCGCCATGATAGCTCCGGAAAATGTCTCATGCAGATGAAATGTCTTAGTGAGGATCAGAGGCACCACATTGTCGTACATCTGCCAGAAAGCGCAGATAGACAGGAAAGCCAGTCCGACAAGTACCGTTCTTTTGTTATCAAGCTTCATTTTCAGATCTTCTCCGTTTATTGTTCAGTCTTCGCGCTTCAGTCCATAAAGCCGAGTTCCCTGAGAGCATCCGGCAGGTCGCTGAACTTTCTGAGGACAGCAGCCGGCTCTTCTATATGTCCGAATCCGTAAGCAGCCCAGATGCAAGGCACCCCGGCCTCAGCCGACGCGTCCGCGTCCTTCTGTATGTCCCCTACATATACCGCCTTGTCCGCTCCGTTTCTTGACATGACAAGTCTGATATTGTCTGCTTTGAGAAGTCCGCTTCTGCCCCACTCCTCGTAGTCAACAAAATATCTGCCCATGTCCATGGATGCAATAAAAGCAGGTATGTAACCTTCCTGGCAGTTACTAACTACCGCCATCTGAACGCCGGCATCCTGCATCTCCTGAAGTGTCTCGCGCACACCCTCAAACAGCTCCCCGCCGTGTTCAGTGATAAAAGCGTTCTCGAAGACTTCACATCTGCGCGCCAGTTCATAGCGGAACGGAAGCTCGTACTCTCCCATGAGGTCATCCGCGATGTCGTTCATGGTCTTTCCCATGTTCCTCCGTACATCGTCTGCTGTCAGACTGCTCGGACTGCCTGTCACACGCTCTATCTCTATATTCCACGACTCTGCGACTGATTCGGCAGAATCCCACAGAGTCCCGTCAAGATCGAAAATAACCATATTTTTCCCTTTCATGCATAATCATAGTTATTTTATCACAAAACACCCGTGATAATACTGCTCAGTGTACAATTTGATGCCCATCGTGGCAAAAACCTCGCGGCTTTTCATGCTGCCTGAGAAGGCAGATATCCTCATTGTTATTTTTCAATCATAGCTTGCCACATTATAGCTTTTTTCTATAGTTCGATTTCCGCAAAAGATAGTATATTAATATCTGTGGTAAATCACTTCAGATTTTCTTTTATCAGTATCCAATAATCTTTATAATACACGGAGGTAACGACTAATGAGAATCGATGCTGGCGGCAAGCAGTGCCCTATTCCTGTAATCATGGCTAAGAAAGAGCTCGAAGCAGGCGCTCAGGATGTAGAGATCATCGTTGACGGCCCTACACAGGTAGGCAACCTTGAGAGACTCGGTGACGCGCTCGGAAGAGCAGCTACAAGTGAACCTTTCGGCGACAAATTCCTCGTAAAGTTCGCTAACGGAGAGACTAAGGTAGGCGCAAAAGTCGAAGTAGCTGATACATACGCAGTATTCTTCAACACTAACGCTATCGGTACCAACAACAGCGAGCTCGGCGGCAATCTTGCCAAGATGGCGATCTTCACACTCAGCGAATCCGATAAGGTCCCTTCATATGTTCTCTTCATGAACGAAGGCGTCAAGCTGGTAACAGGTGTTGAGCCTCAGATCGTTGAGAACCTGAACACTCTTATCGAGAAAGGCACCCAGGTCCTCGTATGCGGAACCTGCCTGAACTACTACGGACTCAAAGACGAGCTCAAAGTAGGAACAGTCAGCAACATGTACGACATCCTCGGCGCAATGCAGGAAGTAAGCAAGGTAATCAAGCTGTAATATGAATGAATACTATTTACTGACATTTGAATCGACTCACGCCGCCATCTCCACAGAGAAGCTGCTCAAGCCGGCGGAAGTAACCATCATGCCTGTTCCGAGATTCATCTCGGCCAGCTGCGGTATTTCTGTGCGCATCAAGCCTGAGATGCGAGAGCAGGCTGAAAGTATTTTCAGAGACGGAAGCAAACTGTCCCCTGAAGAGTACGCATATTACCACGTGACCCGTGATATTGCGTCCGGCAGCGTCCAGTGCGATCCGATCGGCAAGATCAGATAGACTGTCAGTCTTTATATAACGGAACGAGGCAGACCGCAATGGTCTGCCTCTTATTTTGCGTATTCATCTCTATTAGCAGCACTCTGCCAGCGGATCAGATTAATCCCAGCCCATTACCTGGCTGAATACCTCGCCGATCCGCTCTCTGATAACAAGCTCGGCAATTCCGTCAGCTGATGTAGCTGTCATATTGATGAGGACCAGATGTTTTCCTCTGAAATACCTGATCAGTCCGGCTGCAGGATATACGATAAGGGTAGTTCCTCCTACGATCAGTGTATCGGCTCTTGAAATGGCATTGACCGCTCCGTCGATCACGCTTTCATCGAGGCCCTCTTCATACAGCACTACATCCGGCTTGATCCTGCCGCCGCACTTGTCGCAGTAAGGAACCCCTTCAGATTCGAGGATCTTGTCAACATCGTAGAACGCGTGGCATCTCTCGCAGTAGTTGCGGAGAACTGACCCGTGCAGCTCATATACCACCTTGCTTCCCGCAAGCTGATGCAGGCCGTCGATATTCTGAGTGACGACCGCTTTTACTTTGCCCTGCTTCTCGAGCTCCGCCAGAGCTTTGTGGCAGGCATTCGGCTTAGCATCCTTGTAGATAAGCTTGTCTTTGTAGAACTCGTAGAAATCCTTGGTATGCCTCACATAGAAGGAATGCGAGATCATTTCTTCAGGAGAGACTTCTCTCCCCAGATCCTGATTGTAGAGACCATTCGCGCTGCGGAAATCAGGTATCCCGCTTTCTGTCGATACGCCTGCCCCGCCGAAGAACACTATGTTCCTGCTGTTATCGATGATTTCTTTCAGTTTTTTGATATCTGGATTCATTGTGCGGCCCCCTTTCACCTAACCGGAATGTGTCAGATACAGATGATCCGGCACACTTTTATAACTCTCTGAAAAGAATCGCCTCATAAGGACGAAGTTTTATCACTCTGTCATTGCTCTGGCCGTCATAGTTGGAAAAGGCTATCTCAAGGTCAGACAGGTCAAAATCAAGAGGCAGTCTGTATCTGTGCGTACGGCCTGAGAAGTTGCCGACGATCAGCATTCTCTTGCCCTCGTATAACCTTGAGTACGCAATGATGTTCCTGTTGTCAGGATCGTATTCGACTGTATGTCCGTGAAGAAGTACCGGCTCCGACTTTCTCAGCGCGAGAAGTTTCTGATAAAACCTGTACACAGACTTCTCTGCGTTCATGTCTGCCGCTGCGTTGATCTGTCTGTAATCAGGATTGACGCACTGCCACGGCTCTGCACCTGCGTTAAATCCTCCGTTGACAGTTCCGTCCCACTGCATAGGTGTCCTTGCATGATCCCTGGCACCTCTTCTGATCAGGCTGAACGCGGTTCTGGCAGGTATGTGCAGCTTGCCGGTCATCATGTCAAACACGAAATGCGATACAGGGTCTTTGAGATCATCCATGCTGCGGAAGTCAGTATTGGTCAGCCCGAGTTCTTCACCCTGATATATGAACGGCGTTCCCCAGCCCAGGAAGGTAACGAGAGCCAGGAATGTCGCTGCTTCATAGCGGTACTTTGCGGTATCGATTCCGAATCTGCAGACGCTTCTCGGATTGTCATGATTCTCCAGAACCAGAGTATTCCATCCCGTTCCGTGATATCTTATCTGAGGCTCCAGCAGCCCCTTCTTGAATCTCCTGAGATCGAACGGTCTCGGTATAAATTTGAGCATATTATCAGAGTTAAAATGCTCAAAATCGAAAATAGAGTCGAGTTCTCCGGACTCCTCATGGATATATCTGTGAGCATGCTCTTCATCAGGTATGTAAGATTCGCCTACAGTGTAGGTGTCATACAGCGACAGAGCTTTCTCATTCATTTCGTTAAGAAATTCATGCATCCTCGGCCCGTCTACATAATAAGGTGTTCCCTTCTGGAACCTCACCGGAGATCTGTCGTCTCTGAGAGGATAGACCTTGGAATACATGTTGAACACATCGAATCTGAATCCGCTGACACCCTTGTCGAGCCAGAACTTCAGGATGCTGATTATCTCATCTCTGACCGCGGGATTCTCCCAGTTCAGATCCGGCTGCTCCGGAGCGAAAAGGTGAAGATAGAACTCATCTGTCCCCTCTATCCTCTGCCATGCAGAACCTGTGAATGACGATGTCCAGTTGGTCGGAGGAAGGAGTTTCCTGCCCTTTCTCTTCCCTTCTCTGATGATATAGTAATCTCTGTAAGGAGAATTCCTGTCAGCGAGAGCCTCCTTAAACCACGGGTGCTGATCGCTCGTGTGATTCAGGACCATGTCCATGAGCACCCGGATGCCCCGTTTTCCGCACTCGTCCATAAGCAAGTCAAAATCTTCCATGGTGCCGAACTTCGGATCGATCGCTTTGTAGTCTGCAACATCATATCCGAAGTCTTTACATGGAGATACATAAAGAGGCGAGAACCATATAGCGTCGATACCGAGATCCCTTATATAGTCGAGTTTTGAGATGATCCCTCTGATATCTCCCATCCCGTCATTATCCGAGTCCATGAAGCTGAAAGGATATATCTGATATACCGCCGCTTCCCTGTACCAGTTAGTCTTCACCCTGTCCTCCTATTTTGCCGTGATCGAGATCAGCGTCGGAAGCAGCTGTTTCTTACGGCTCATCACTCCCGGCATACTGTATATCTGCTTCTTTCTCATCTTATAAGGCAGGTCCCTGTTTTCCTTGCAGTCAGTCGCGAGCAGAACACTCTTCTCTCTGAGAACATCGGTTATCATGAGGAGCGTCCAGTCAAGGCCTTCTTTCTCTCTGACAGCCTCGAGTGCTTCAAGATACCTGCCGGCGTAATCACCCACGTTGCTGAGAGTCGTAACTTCACACTGCCCGATGCCCATACGCACACCGCCGGACTCGTATTTTTTGAAGTCGGACAGTATCATCTCCTGAGGGTCCATAACTGCGAGATTGTCGCTGATACTGAAAAGCTTTTCGCCGAATTCCTCTATGCTCTGTACTCTGGCCAGCCGCGCAAGCATCTCAGCTGTGCTGATATCCGTGACTGTCGTTGTCGGGCTTCTCAGAATAAGTGTATCAGCGATGATCCCGGTCAGCATCACTTTTGCCATGTACTGATCCGGCATGATCCCGTGTCTGAGGAACTGCTGGTATACGATAGTGCATGTGCTTCCGAGCGGCTCCGCATCGATGAATATAGGCATTCTGGTCGTTACGGAGTCCAGTCTGTGATGGTCGATGATCTCAAGGACATTCGCGGTTTCGATGCCGTCGATGCTCTGCGCCGGCTCATTGTGGTCAACAAGGATGACATTGTACTCCGGCTGGATGAGGAAGCACCGTCTGGTGACAAAGCCTGTAAACTTTTTACCCTCCATAACCGCAAGCCCGCGTGTGTGCGAGTTGATAAAAATCGATCTGCCGTCAGAGAACAGGTCGTCTGCCTCTATCGTCTCGGTCGCCTGCTGCATCATAAGCTCAACCGACTCTGCCATCCTGACTCTTCTCAGCACTTCAGATGTACCCAGCGGCGTCAGGAAAACAGAGCCGCTGAATCTGCTGAAATCGATTCCCGGATCGTTCTCCTCTGCTGTAATTATGATGGCAGGGACCTGTTTATCTATAGCGTAATCAATGTGCTCACGCCGGTTGCCCGTCACCAGTATACATTCTTTGTACCGGTCGATATAATCTGTAAACGAATCAAAAGTAGCCGCGCCGACGACAAGTGATCCGCAGATCTTCTCTGATGCTCCTCTTTTGATCAGCTTTGACGGAATGACTTTCAGTATATTGTCTATGCTGAATTCATAGGAAGGCACCTCTTCCTGATTGTCCGCGAGGAACCAGCCTGTAATATCGTCGACACTGAGGAGTCCTTTGAAATCGTCTCCTTCATATACCGGTACTACTGACGGCTTGTCCGTACTGTATGTCTTGATCAGATCAAAAATGGGAGCGGTTGCCTGCAGTTTTTCCTCAGACGTGAGCATGACATCCCTGACCTTGGGACGAACGTCTCTTTTATAGGCCGGTATCTCAAGCTCCATTTCCTCCATCTGTCTTCTGACACTGTCTGATACCGGGCTGCAGTGGACAGCAATATACTCATTGTCAGGATCAGTAAGATTCTTGAGCCTTGCATATGACAATGCCGCGCAAAGGCTGTCGAGATCCGGATTGCGGTGTCCTGTTATATATACTTTACTCATTTTCTCCTCCACTGGCCTGACCGGTCTTAGTCCGCACCTTATCCATAAATCTCTGATTATCTATTATGAATCTCTCGTGAGTTCCTTTGCCGATGAGTCCCGCCTCATCATATGCTTCAACACTGAAAACAAGCTTTCTCCCCTCGATACCGGTAAGTTCGCTCTCATATCTGATCCGCGCTCCGACCGGGCTCGCGGATACATGAGAAACATCAAGCCTGGTTCCCACTGTTCCCTTGCCTTCGCTCAGATACGGTTCGACGCTCGCCCATGCAGTATACTCCATCATGCATGTCATTCTCGGTGTCGCGTAGACTGTAAGCCCGCCGCTTCCCATGGCGGCAGCTGTCTTTTCCTCAGTTACGGTATCCTCAGCGGTTCCCTTTATTCCGGCATGCAGTTCCATGACTGCTGATTTATTATCGTTACTGTTTGTCATTATCACTTTCTCCTGCAGATTTGTTCAGCACCAGTTCCATCATGACCGGATTGTGGTCCGAAGCCGCGAATCCAAGGTCTTCAGTAACAGCTGAATTCACCTTGATGTTATCCGATACGATAAATCCGTCGATCAGATAGTACTGAAAACTATCCTTGTCTGCCCCCTCGTATTTCTGATCCAGACTTCGGCAGCTCGGAGTGTTTTCGTCCATGATGAACTGCCAGTCCCCGTTGAATTCATCGACATCGATCTCGCCTGCCTGCCATTTGCCTTCCTGCGCAGGATACACAGATGTGTCTTCATTTGAGAAGATCTGATTGAAGTCTCCGCCTGCTATGACATAATTACCCTTCTCAGCCTCGATCTCGAGGAGCCCTGCCAGCATCTTCGTCTGAGCTGCCTTGCCTTCTCCATCGTCATATGCTTCAAGATGCAGGTTGAACAGCACCAGCTCCTTGTCCGTGCCCTCAACCGGCAGCCTGGAAACAAGCACACAGCGCTTGAGGTTGGCCATCCGTACAGGCCATGTGAACGGTACAGGCAGCTGCACCCTCTCTGATGCAGTTACCGGATAAGCGGAAAATGTCGCAATACCAGAATCGACCTTTCCTATCGGCGGCACCGGATAAGGGAGGAACGCGACCTTGAAGTTATTGGCGAATCCGGAAAGATATCCCGGCAGAGACTCTCTCAGTTTCTGAAGCTCATTGATATGATAAGAACGTGTAGAGTCTACATCTGTCTCCTGGAAGAATGCTATATCCGGTTCCTTCTCAACAGCAAACCGTACGATATCGTCGAGATTGTTGCCCACTCTTTTCTTGCTGGCAGTTTTGACCATCGTTCCGCTGTCCATGAAGAAATCAGCGTTGTCTCCGAGTGCTCCGTATCCAATATTCCATGTCATTATTGTGAAAGGCTTATCAGCAGTCAGCTTATCGGAGGCTTCCCCCTCAAAAGCGACCTCTTCCCTGTCAGCCGGTTTGTATTCTGTAGCCGACAGATACCCGATCAGCCCTCCTGCAAGAAGGATGACGATCAGAAGCAGCGTCCCGATCAGTCTCAGAAGGAAGCGAAATATTCCGCCTTTCTTTTTCTTTTCGACCTTCTCTTGCGGTCCCGAATGTTTAGATACATACCCACTCATAAAAACTCTCCCCCTGCATCCAGCAGAATTCAGGCAATGCATAGTTATACATAGTTATTATATTTCACAAAGCATTGTGTTTGCAAGGCTTTGAGGCCCATACATATAGACATTCGCATAGACATTCCGCTGCGCAGCAGCCTAGCCGCAGCCTCCGGAATTTCAGAAAAAACTCTGTCCGCCCGCATGTCTCGCTGATCATGCTTGGCGGAGCGACCGGTCAGTCCTTCTCTTCTCTGCATGAAAGCCGGGGCGCGTAAGGTGCTGAGAAAAAATCATTCCGCAGATGTCCCTGCAGTGCACCGACAGAGCGATGGCGGGATGGCAGGAAGCTGCAAAAACGAAGCGCAGCGGAGCTTGCAGCTTCCCATACCGGCGAGCGAATGAGGATGCAATGCATGACATCGAGGACGTTTTTTCTCAGCACCTTACGCGCCCCGGCTCACTGCACTAAAAAACCGGCAGCAACGATGTACTGCCGGTAAACTCGCATATGATGCAGTTGGACTAGAACTTGCCGGCTGTTGCTGCCTCTTCAACAGATACAGCTACAGATACAGTCATTCCTACCATAGGATTGTTTCCTGCGCCGATCAGTCCCATCATCTCTACGTGAGCAGGTACCGATGAAGAACCTGCGAACTGAGCGTCAGAGTGCATACGTCCCATAGTATCAGTCATACCATAGGATGCAGGACCTGCTGCCATGTTGTCAGGATGCAGGGTACGTCCTGTACCGCCGCCGGAAGCTACTGAGAAATACTTCTTTCCGGCTTCGAGTCTTTCCTTCTTGTATGTTCCCGCAACAGGATGCTGGAATCTTGTAGGGTTGGTCGAGTTACCTGTGATGGATACGTCAACGTTCTCTCTCCACAGAATAGCAACGCCTTCCTGTACATCATTAGCGCCGTAGCAGTTGACCTTAGCTCTCGGGCTTTCAGGGTCCTTTGAATAGCACTTGCGGAATACTTCCTTCAGCTCGCCTGTGAAGTAATCATACTCAGTCTCAACATATGTGAATCCGTTGATTCTGGAGATGATCTGAGCTGCGTCCTTGCCGAGTCCGTTCAGGATGACTCTGAGTGGTTTCTGGCGGACTTTGTTTGCCTTGGAAGCGATACCGATAGCTCCTTCAGCAGCAGCGAATGACTCGTGGCCTGCGAGGAACGCGAAGCACTCTGTGTCCTCTTCAAGGAGCATCTTGCCGAGGTTGCCGTGTCCGAGACCTACCTTACGGCGGTCAGCTACGGAACCAGGGATGCAGAATGACTG
>JAFRLN010000133.1 GCA_017431175.1 Mogibacterium sp. | reverse complement strand
GCCTCTTGAGCAAGCTACACAGCCTGTGCATGTCTGGAGATCCCAGTCAAATGCATGAATGAATTCGATCTCAGCGCCGAGTTTCTGGCACTCTTCAAGTGCTACTCTGCACATTGTGTCATTGTTGCCGTTCTTAGTTCCGAAAGAAATTCCCAGAATCTTCATATTGTTTTCCCTCCTGCAATATGTTCCTACTGTGATTGATAATAGCTTGTAACTATTGATATCAGCGGTTTTCGCTGATTTTCACCATTTTTAATTTTAGCACTTGGATCTGGCTGCTGTGAGAATGTTTTGTGAAATTACAGCTGCCGGAATCGACTTGTCAGTGCTGCTCAGGTCCAGGACCCATCTGTGGAGCCGGCTCATTGCAGATTGCTCTCGACAGCTTGTCAGCAACGCCATTCCAGAACATAGCTATGATGAGAGTCGGAACATAGCAAGGAATGAATCCTTTAAGAACTGCTGCAATATATGGTCCAAAGCTGAAGCTGCCGCCTGCGATCATGCCTATAGCTGTCATAATAAGATCGAGAATAACTACGAACACGCCTGCAACAACGAGATTCAGCAGGAGTCCGAACTTAAAGGTTCCCGGCTGAGCATGCTTCACAGCGAATGCAAATCCCCACCTTTCAGCGTGGATGAAGTTTACAAAGAAGGTTACTACGTATGCGATAATTGCCATTCTGATGTAATTAGGTCCGTTCAGGCTGCCAGGTGCGTCGATGTTTGAGAGCGCAAGAGCTACGAGAGTGATTACGAGGCTCAGTGGCAGGTCCATGATAAGTGCATATACTGCTGTAAGTTTATTGCTCTTCTGCATTGTTTTATCCCCTTTCAATATCAACTGATTATTATCTGTTAAAAAAGAAACAATCCTTTCTGATTACATAGTAACCTATAAGGATTGTTTTGTATAATTGCTATATATCGATACGATTCATAACGGAATGGTTATAAATCGCATTTTTCAACGGTTTCAGCTATTATTTTGAAGATTCCTGCTGATTTATTATTTCTATAAGTATCTTTTCCATTATAAGCACGGATTCGCTTTCTCTCGCTTTTATACGCGCAACAGAAATGCTATCTCTCGCGTTGAAAGGTATCCATCTCAGATCTGCTGCGTTTCTTGCCCATATCCACTCATCCGCGATAGCCACTCCCATATTGTTCCTTACGCATGTGATCATTGATTCATGATTTTTGACGAATCTAAGTCTCGGTATGAAGCCGAAAGGTCTGGTATAGGATGATATCGACTCGATTACCAGATCATCGATGTTTTCATAAGGAGCTATAAAAGTATCGTTTCTGAAATCATTGAGGGTAACCTCTTTACTCCCGGCAAGCGCGTGGTCTGCGGAATAAATAAGAATCTTGCCTATGCTTGCCACATCTGTGCAGCTGAACTCTCTGTACATGTTGACAGAATTGTTCATCGTAACGATAATGTCCATCGAATCTGTAAGAAGCGATGTGATCAGCTCTTTGATGCCGCAGCAGTTGATCACTACTTCCGTATCCGGATACATCTCATTAAAGCGCTCAATCATCGGCGGAATAATCCCAAAGAGATCCCATCCCTCTAGGAACCCCACGCGGATCAGGCCTTTCTTTCTGCCGAGGATCCTGTCGACTTCTATCTTAGTCTTGATCAGGTCCGCCTTATATCTGCTGAACAGATCAAAGTACAGTCTGCCTGCCTCAGTGAGCTCTGTCTTCTGATTATTGCGCACAAAAAGTCTGACTCCGAGCTCTTTCTCGAGCTGCGAGATCTGTCTTGAGATCGCAGGCTGCGAGACATACAGCTCCTCTGAAGTCTTCGTAAAGCTCAGATTCGTGGCGACTGCCATAAAATAATCTATCTGGAGGTCATTCATCTTTTCTCCTCTGCCGGCATACTGTCAAGATATCGCTGCAGGATAACGATCGCCGCCTGGCGGTCTATGATCTTCTTCCTGTCTTCCCTGCTCATGCCCGCGTCAATAAGGACTTCTTCAGCCTCTGCGGTTGAATACCTCTCATCCTGCCATACTACTTTGACTTTCGAAAGCGGTCCCAGGCTCCGGAGCTTGTTCTCGAGCATCTCCCTGAAAGCTCTGACCTTCTCTGTCTGTACAGAATCGGAGTCATCAAGATTGAGCGGCAGGCCCATCACAACAAGTGAGCAGTCATATTCTCTGATATAGTCTATGACCCTTCCTGTATCCTTGCGGATACCGACTCTGTCTATCGTCGTAACACCTGTCGCAATTATACCAAGAGGGTCGCTTACCGCGACCCCCACTGTCCTGTCTCCTACATCAAGACCCAGTATACGCATGATTACTTGCTGATTCCAAGATAGTTGACCAGGATCTCCTCAAGCAGTTCATCTCTGTCGATCTTGAGGATGAGATTTCTGGCATTGTTATGGCTTGTGATATATGAAGGATCACCGGATGTAAGATATCCTACGATCTGATCCACAGCATTATATCCGCGGTCAGTGAGCGCAGTATAGATCTCTACGAGAGCTTCTTTCTTGTCGAGCTGACTGTCCTTGAATCCTTCGAACATGATAGTGTTCTTACTCATTGTTGTCCTCCGTGTTATGTAGAAAGTAAATGAATTACATCTGATTAGCTATGAATTCTTCTGCTGCGGCAAATGCTGCACCTATCTTTGAAGGATCCTTGGCACCTGCCTGAGCCATGTTGGCTTTACCGCCGCCGCCGCCACCTGCAGCTTTGGCTGCTTCCTTGATGATCTTTCCGGCATTATAGCCTTTGCCGACGAGATCCTCTGATACTGCAGTGACGAATGTGACCTTTCCGTTGTTGACAGCTGCGAATACCATCACAACGTTATCCTTCTTCTCTTTGACTGCATCACAGATGCTGCGGAGCTGGTCTGTATCGGTATCAGCGAATTCTCTGGTGATGAGATCAACATCTCCGACTTTCTTCGCTGATGCTATTATATCATCAAGTGCTCCGCTTATCTCATCGGATTTGAATGATTTTATAGTATTCTCAAGTTCTTTGATGTCTGACATCACCTGAGCCGCCTTACGCGTAAGGTCTGACTCACTTGACTTGAGAGTATGAGCTACAGTACTGATAGTAGATTCTTTGCCTGCAAGATAGCTGATGACATTGGATCCGGTGATCGCTTCTATACGTCTTACTCCGGAAGCGATGCCCCCCTCGCTGATGATCTTGAATCCACCGACTTTGCCTGTGTTGTCGATATGTGTTCCTCCGCAGAACTCAACACTGTAGTCTCCCATGCTGACAACTCTGACGATATCGCCGTATTTCTCGCCGAATATAGCCATAGCACCGAGCTTCTTTGCTTCGTCTATAGGCATCTCCTCCATTTTGATCGGAAGATATTCATCGACTCTCTCATTGACGATCGCTTCTATCTTCTCTATCTCTTCAGGAGTCACAGCCTGGAAATGGTTGAAGTCGAATCTCAGATAATTCTCATCGACATAGGATCCGGCCTGCATGACATGATCGCCGAGAACGTCTCTGAGAGCCTGCTGGAGCAGATGAGTTGCAGAGTGCTGTCTTGCGATCTTGTGTCTTCTGACTGAATCGATAGCGAGACTGACCTCATCACCTGTCTTGATCCTCATGGCGAGGCCAGTATCCTCCGGATGAATGACATGAAGGAAAATACCGTTCTCCTTGACTACATCAACGATCCTGAGTTCGTTGTCACCGTGTTTTACTGTTCCTGTATCGAATACCTGTCCGCCGCTTGTAGCGTAGAAAGGTGTTTCATTGAAGATGATGAACTTGCGGTTCTCATCGAAATTGCCGACATACATTACCTTAGCGTCAGCTTTTTCCTCAGTGTATCCGAGGAATACTGTAGGCTCAAGATGGCTGTATTCGGAAGCGTCTCTCCATGCGTCGCCTTCTGTATCTCTCTGGTTCGCTCTTGCGAGCTCCTTCTGAGCTGTCATCTTGGTGTTGAATCCCTCAACATCAACAGTCTTGCCTTTCTCCTCGAGGATCTCCTGTGTGACCTCCAGAGGGAATCCATATGTGTCATAGAGCTTGAATGTAAGATCTCCGGCAAGGACTGTTTCGCCCTTCTCATCCATATCTGCCATGTAACCATCGAGGATCTCCATACCTCTGTCAAGTGTCCTTGCAAAGTTGTCCTCTTCGATCTTGATGATCTTCATGATGTAATCATGATTCTCGACGAGTTCCGGATATGCACCGCCTGATGTCTTCACAACACTCTCAGCAAGTTCGACCAGCGGATTGGACTGAGTGATTCCGAGGAGCTTGCAATGCCTTGCAGCTCTTCTGATGATCCTCTTGAGAATGTAGCCTCTGCCCTCATTGCTCGGCAGTATTCCGTCAGCGATCATGAACGTCATTGATCTGAGATGGTCTGTAACGATCCTGACACTGACATCGACCTTGTGGTTGCCTGCCTGATACTCGACTCCTGCCATCTCAGTGATGGAATCCCTGATATACTTGATAGTATCCACGTCGAATATAGAATCAACATCCTGAAGGATGCATGCAAGTCTCTCAAGACCCATTCCTGTATCGATATTAGGATGTGCCAGTCTCGGATAGGAGCCGTCCTCCTGCCTGTCAAACTGTGTGAATACATGGTTCCAGAACTCAAGGTATCTGTCGCAGTCGCATCCAGGCTTGCAGTCAGGCTTTCCGCATCCCCATTCAGGTCCGCGGTCGTAATAGATCTCAGAACACGGTCCGCAAGGTCCGAGTCCGATCTCCCAGAAGTTATCTTCTTTTCCGAGTCTGACGATCTTCTCTTCAGGCATTCCTATGAGATCTCTCCAGATCTCGAATGCTTCATCATCATTTTCATATATCGTAGCCCAGAGTTTTTCTTTAGGCATCTTAAGCCATTCAGTGCAGAACTCCCATCCCCACTGAAGTGATTCTTTTTTGAAATAATCGCCGAAACTGAAATTGCCCAGCATTTCAAAGAAAGTACCGTGGCGTGCAGTCTTTCCGACGTTATCTATGTCGTTGGTCCTTATGCATTTCTGGCATGTTGTCATCCTCTTGCAAGGAGGAGTCTCAACACCGGCAAAATACGGTTTGAGAGGTGCCATACCTGAATTGATGATCAGAAGGCTCTTGTCATTGCGAGGTATCAGGGACGCGCTTCCGCCAGCGTAATGTCCCTTGCTGACAAAAAAGTCTCTGAACATATCTCTTAAATCATTTACCCCGAGTTTTTCCATGAAATATCTCCTTGTCTAAAAAAACTTCCATTTATTATATCACTATCAGGATCTTATTTCATCAACTATCTCGATGGATTCAAGGGATGCTCTGACATCTGCCCGGATCTCTGCAAGGAATTCCGCCCTGAGGATAGCCTGTTCTTCTCTCTCGGCATCTGTAAGGCCCTCAGCCTTAGACTTGTGCGCGAGCTCGTTGATTCTGTCCAGTTTGATTTTTTCCATATTGATTGCCCTCATAAGTCAAAATGCTGCAGTCCTGTAAGCGGACTGCAGCATCATGCTAACATACTCAGACGTTGCAAATCAACCGGCGAAAAGCTCCTCTGATGATGTTGAATACATAGAATGCCTAACATAATCAGCCAGAAACATCAGAAACTGTTTTGTAGTCGGTTTTCTGTGGAACCGGCTCATCTTATTTGCCCCCGGAGTTCTGAGATTATCTCTGTATGCTGCACTGACAGCATTTCTGATATTATGCTCTATGCAGTCCGCATTCTTAAGGTGATACTTTGCTGCGATCGGCGGATAGACATCTGTCTTGAGCCGCACATCATAGGTGTTGCGCTCTATAATGATCCTTACCGCCTCAAGGATATAGGCATAACCGTTATATTCAACGTTGATCCCAAAGTCCTTGAGCGCATCGGATACCGGTACATAAAACGACTGGTATCTGTTATGAGCCCCTTCGATGTTCGTGTACTCTCCGGCGAGCCAGCTGCTGATCTCAGACAGCTGATTGATCAGATCGACCAGAACTTCAGTGTTGATTGTTTCCTGCTTTTTCATTTTCATCATCTCCTCAGACTGTTATCATATCTTTGATGTTGTTGTAAATTGCATCCCCTATTCCTTCTACCTTTTTTATATCTTCCTTCTTCCTGAAACGGCTGCTCTTGCGATACTCTATAATTTTCTCCGCCTTGACATCTCCAATGCCGCTCAGAGTCTTAAGTTCATCTTTGGATGCGCTGTTGATATTGATCAGTCCTCCTGCTGACTGATCTGCAGATGAAGACGGTGCAGCCCCTTCATCCGGACCTTCAGCGGACGGCATATCTCCGCCCGCCGCATCCTCACCTGTGCTTTCCGGCGGGACATATCTGGATGGTATGATGATCTTCTCACCGTCTTCTACATATTCGGCTCTGTTGATCGAATCTGTATCCGCATTACTGAGAAGCCCGCCTGCCAGCTCGATCACTTCATATAGTCTTGTATCCGGCCCGACTGTATATACGCCCGGCTTGACAACGGCTCCGCCGATATCTACACAGATCTCGTCAGATGATGACGCGGAAGTATTGTCTTCTATTGTTATGTCTGACTTGCTGCTCTCATGGATCCGCAGTACCAGAGCCATAAGAAGTATCAGGATGATCAGAAGTATCCTGACCAGTCTCCTGCGGTCACTGATGAGATCTTCAGCAAATGATTTGATTCTGTTTACAGCGTTTTCTTTCATGTCTTGCTCCGGGATAATCGTCAGTGGATCTCTGTCGCTGTAAATGTAATACACCTATACTGTAATTCAAAATGACCAATTGGTTACATAAAATCCATGCTTTTCTGCATTTCCATCATGCTGTTCTGCAGAAATTCAACGAATTGCATGTTGTTCGCAGAATTCGCGACTATATATTGTATAAACTCGTGAATTTTTTGCACAAAAAAGGGAAGATATGATCTTCCCTTTTTGTTAAACAATTATCATTTATGTTGAATTTTTTAATCAGTCTTCAGTATATTCAAATTCAAAGTCCTGTATACGCACTGTGTCGCCTTCTTTCAGGCCGAGCTGCCTGAGCAGTTTTATTCCACCCTGCTTCTCAATGTAGTTATACAGATACCGGATAGAACCGGAGTCAGTGAAATTCGTCGAATTGAATATCTTGGTGAGCTGCTTGCCCTCAAGAACGAAATCTCCGTCCTCATCGATATACGCGCTGATCTTCTTGTAATCAGCATCGTATTCATCAGCGGCAAAGTCATACATAGGCATTTCCTCTTCTTCAGGCTCTACATATGTATTGATCTCATGAAGGACTTCATTCAGGAGCTCAGTGATGCCCTCTCCGGTGGCCGCACTTATCGGAAATACTTTTCTGCCTTCCGACTTCATGTATTCCATGAACTCATCATACTGCTCCTCATCCATCACTATATCCGTCTTATTGGCAGCTATGATCTGAGGCTTTCTGAGGAGTTTCGGATCGTACTGCTCAAGCTCGGAGAGGATCTTCCTGTAATCATCTGACGGATCTCTTCCTTCTGATCCGGATACATCAACGACATGTATCAGAACCTTGGTCCGCTCGATATGCTTGAGAAATTTATATCCGAGTCCGGCTCCCTGGGATGCGCCTTCAATGATACCTGCTATATCCGCCATGACAAAACTCGTATCGTGGAGATATACCACTCCGAGATTAGGATCGATCGTTGTGAAGTGATACCCGGCGATCTTAGGCTTGGAATTGGTGCATACTGAGAGAAGTGTAGACTTTCCTACGTTAGGGAATCCGAGAAGACCTACATCAGCGATCAGCTTGAGCTCGAGTATTACTTCTCTCTCGCGCGCAAAACCGCCTGCCTCCGCAAAATTCGGAGCCTGACGGATACTGCTCTTGTAGTGGACATTGCCTCTTCCGCCCTTGCCGCCCTTGGCAGCTACAACAGTATCGCCATCTGTGCACAGATCCTTCATCAGAAGCCCGGTCTCCTTATCGATGATAAGTGTTCCTACAGGGACTTTGATATACAGGTCCTGACCTTTCTTGCCAAAACGGTTTCTCTTCATACCGTTCTGACCGTTTTCAGCCTGATACTTCCTCTTGTATTTCAGATCCATAAGGGTCCTGAGATTACGGTCAGCAATAAAAATAACACTGCCGCCATCGCCTCCGTCTCCGCCATCCGGACCTCCGTCCGGAACATACGGGTCTCTTCTGAAAGTAACAGCGCCGTTGCCGCCTTTGCCTGATTTGATTGTTATTTCCGCTCTGTCTACGAACATATTGTACTCCCGGCCGTTTTCGGCGAAAAAACAGCCCCTACAATGTAGGGGCTGATGCAGTTCCAGGAATTATGCTTCCTTACTGTAAACGCTTACTTTCTTTCTCTTCTTGTCGTATCTCTCGAACTTAACTGTTCCGTCGATCTTAGCAAACAGAGTGTCGTCTCCACCGATACCAACATTGTTGCCCGGGTGAAGCTTTGTGCCTCTCTGTCTCATGATGATGCTTCCAGCGCTTACATATTCACCGGCACCTACTTTAAGTCCAAGTCTCTTGGACTCGGAATCTCTGCCGTTCTTGGAACTTCCTACTCCCTTTTTACTTGACATCGATCAATACCTCCTGTTCCTTATTACTTAGCCTCGATAGCTGAAAGGATGTCAGCCTTAGTTGCCTTAGCAGCAACCTCGATGCCCATTTCCTTAGCGATTGCAAGGAGCTCTTCCTTCTTCATGGAAGCGTTGGCCTTCATATTATCTTCAGCCTGCTCTGTTGCTTTTTCTTCCTTCAGGTCAGATCTGAATCCTGTGACCTTAACAAGTGTATACGGCTGTCTGTGGCCGTTCTTGCGTCTGTAGTCTTTCTTAGCCTTATACTTGTAGATGATAACCTTGTCAGCCTTGCCCTGCTCGAGAACTTCAGCCTCAACTCCGTATCCTGCTACAAGAGGTGTTCCTACTACAAGCTCATCTCCGCCTACTGCTACTACTTCGTCAAAGATAACCTTGTCACCTACCTCAGCGTCAAGCTTCTCTACTCTGAACTCATCGTTCTCCTGTACTCTGTACTGCTTGCCGCCTGTTCTGATAATTGCGTACATTTATTGTTTTCCTCCTTAAACCAGACTCGCCGAACCGGGTGCATCACAGTGATTTCAATGGTTCGTGATGCTTAACATGAACCCTTTACGTGCGGTTGACCGCGTTCAAGTATAACAAAAGCGAATACCTGCGTCAAGGAAAATATTAAATAAATATCAGTATTTCAGCGCTGAATCCGATGATCAGCCTTCTATCACTACTCCGTCCTCATCTACACGGATGCCACCCTGCTGACGGGCTCTGTCATCTTTGTGCTTGGACTCTTCAAAAGACGCCATGACTTTGCTTCTGACTTCTTCAAGAACATCATAGTGTTCTTCAAGATATGTTTTGACATTCTCTCTGCCCTGGCCGATGCGCTCACCATTGTAGCTGTACCATGAGCCGGCTTTGTCGATGATACCGAGGTCAGTAGCTGTGTCGAGTATATCTCCCGCAAGAGAAATACCAGTACCATACATGATATCGAATTCTGCCTTCTTGAACGGAGGAGCCACCTTGTTCTTGACGATCTTGACCCTCGTCCTGTTGCCGAGCATATCCTCGCCTTTCTTGATCGTCTCTATTCTTCTGACATCCAGTCTCATGGACGCGTAGAACTTGAGCGCTCTTCCGCCTGTCGTTGTCTCAGGATTGCCGAACATGATGCCGATCTTCTCTCTGAGCTGGTTGATGAAGATCACACAGGTGTTGGACTTGTTGACAGCGCCTGCTATCTTACGGAGAGCCTGTGACATGAGTCTTGCCTGAAGACCTACATGAGAGTCTCCCATATCTCCCTGGATCTCTGCCTTAGGTACAAGAGCGGCAACAGAGTCTATGACGATAATATCCAGAGCCCCGCTCCTTGCAAGCATCTCGCAGATCTCAAGAGCCTGCTCACCGGTATCCGGCTGTGAAACCAGAAGCTCATCGACATTGACTCCGAGATTCCTTGCGTATACAGGGTCGAGCGCGTGTTCAGCATCGATGAATGCTGCCTGTCCGCCGTTCTTCTGTGCCTCTGCGATTGCATGAAGTGTGAGGGTCGTCTTACCTGAAGACTCCGGGCCGTATATCTCTATGATCCTGCCCTTAGGATATCCGCCAACACCTGTCGCGAGATCAAGGCTGATGGAACCGGTGGAGATTACATCGAGATTGGTAACAGGGCCCGCGTCTCCGAGCTTCATGATCGCGCCCTTGCCGTACTGTTTCTGTATCTGTTCAAGTGCCTGATTGAGGGCCTTTTCTTTTGCTGCGTTATCAGTATTGTTAGCTGCCATATTTCCTCCTGATATTAAAAGAACGTGTGTTCGTATATATAATACTTCGCTTACCCGATAATGTCAACGGTTTTGTTTCTTCTGAAATTATATAGGTTTGTGATTTTTTGTCGAACGCGGATCGCATAAGATCCTGCATTTTATTCACTCAGCGAAGTTTATTATTGTTTTTTTGAACCGTTCTCAGGCTCCGGTCCGTCTGTGAGCAGCAGATACACGGTTCTCAGCATTCTGAGCATGAAATAGTTCCGGTTCCACTTTCTCATATTCCTCGAAGTATTGACAGAAACGGCTCCGCTTCCTCCTTCATAAGCGTAACCGATATATGCTTCGCCTGCGTTGTGACCTTCATCTGCATCAGGGCCTGCGTATCCTGTGACAGATACCGCGATGTCAGCGCCGGATACTTTCTTAGCGCCGGCAGCCATTGCTTCTGCGGTCTGTGGACTTACAACACCGTATGTATCAATTGTTTCAGCAGGCACACCGACCATCGAGATCTTGGCTTCGTTACTGTATGTCACATATGAGTACTTCATAACTTCAGAAGCGCCCGCGACATCCGTGATCGCAGCGGCGAACTTTCCGCCGGTGGCTGATTCCGCTGCGGCAACAGTCAGATGCTTTTCCTTGAGCAGCCTGACCACGACCTCTACCAATTCTTCATCGTCGTAGCTGTAGATGTATCTTCCCGCCAGCTCATTGATCCTTGCTGTCATCTCATCTACAGCCGCTTCCGCCTCCTCTGCCGTGTCTCTCTGGGACGCGACCCTGAGGGAGCATTCGCCTTCTTTTGCGTAAGTAGCGATCGTAGGATCCGTCTGTCCGTCGATCAGCGGCATCAGAAGTGTCTCAAGATCAGACTCACCGATCCCTATGGTCCGGATGACTCTGTAGAACATTTTCTTCTCCATGAACTGCTCGAGATACTGCTTTGCGCCATTTTCGAACAGCCACTTCAGTTCGCGCGGAGGGCCCGGAAAGCAGACAGCGGTCTTGCCGTTTTTCGAGAGAGCAAAACCCGGAGCTGTACCGGAAGCGTTATACAGAGGTGTGCAGCCGACCGGAAGATAAGCCTGCTTGAGGTTATTATCAGCCATATGTCCGCCGCGTTTTTCGAAAAAGGACTTCAGATCCTCTGCCACTTTCTCATCTCTGTACAGCTCAGCCCCCATGTATTCAGCAACGATCTCCTTAGTCAGGTCATCCTGAGTCGGTCCGAGGCCGCCTGTGAGCAGCACAAGATCAGTATCCTCGAATGCCTCTGCGAGCTTGGCTCTGAGTCTCCCGGGATTGTCGCCGACGACAAAGTGATACATGACATCGAACCCCATGTGATTGAGATTTTCTGAGAGATAGGCCGCGTTGGTGTTCACTACCTGTCCGAACAGCAGCTCAGTTCCTACTGCAATGATAGAAGTCTTCATATACAGATCCCCTGTTTACATTGAGAAAACGTCTCTGTTCTGATACACATACTCTGCACCGGAGTATACAGTCATGACCAGCGACGCAATAAATACAGCATAGCCGACAACTGTGATCTGATGGAAATCTGTCAGCCACAGACCAAGCAGCAGCAGTATTACTGCTATCATCTGAAGGACTGTCTTGATCTTTCCTGACATACCCGCGGCAAGGACCCTTCCTTCGGACGCCGCGACGGTCCTCATTCCTGCCAC
The DNA here is from genome assembly GCA_017431175.1 of Mogibacterium sp. Taxonomy (GTDB): domain Bacteria; phylum Bacillota; class Clostridia; order Peptostreptococcales; family Anaerovoracaceae; genus Crickella. Next base: position 5,422 of record JAFRLN010000133.1, on the reverse strand, counting down.
GACGAATTCTCTCGCGAGAATGACGATAAGCATCCAGGCATCTATCGTGTTCGTCTCGATAAACAGACAGAGTGCGGAGTATACGAGGATCTTGTCAGCCAGCGGATCCATGATCTTGCCGAAATTGGTAACGAGATTCTGTGCTCTGGCGATCTTTCCGTCAAAATAGTCTGTGACGGATGCCGCGATGAAAATAACAAGCGCGGCAGGATATATGCCCAGCATGAAGCAGATAATGAAAAACGGTACAGATATCATTCTTGCGATCGTCAGTTTGTTAGGAAGATTCATAATTTTCTCTCCTTTTTATATATACTTACTCAGCAAATACAGCTTCGCCTTCGAGGTCATACTCGTAGGCATTGATTATGCGGACATTTGCGATATCTCCCGGGTAAAGCTCATATGAACTCCCGAAAGTAACATTGCAGTCTATCTCAGGCGAATCATATCTCGTCCTGCCGGAATAAACGTTCTCATCAATGATCTCATCAACTATGACTTCATAGGTCCTGCCAATCTTCTTCTCGTTGAGTTCTTCGCTGACTCTGAGCTGATGTTCCATCACCCTGTCTCTTCTGGCGTTCTTCGTATCTTCATCGAGTTTGCCGTCGAATCCGAAAGAAGGTGTGCCTTCCTCATCGGAGAACGCGAAAGCTCCGAGTCTGTCGATCTTCATGGTATCGATGAAATCAAGCAGTTCATCAATATCTTCTTCTGTCTCTCCCGGGAATCCTACGAGCAGTGTCGTCCTGATATGGACATCCGGGATGCGTTCTCTCAGCTTACTGATCACGGCTCTGATCGATGCTCCCGTCGACTGTCTTCTCATGCGGTGGAGCACACTGTCTGAAACATGCTGGATCGGCATATCGATGTATTTACAGATCTTAGGCTCATCAGCGATCGTTTCGATGAGTTCGTCTGTAATACCATTATCGTAAACATACATCAGTCTGATCCAGTCTATTCCTTCGATCAGACACAGCTGCCTCAGAAGCTCCGGAAGGCGCAGTTCTCCATACAGATCCCGTCCGTACTGGGATGTGTCCTGCGCGATCAGGATCAGTTCCCTGATCCCTGCATCCGCCATATCCTGTGCTTCGCGGATGCAGTCTTCGATACGCTTTGATCTGTATGGTCCGCGTATCGAAGGGATCGCGCAGAAACTGCACGCGTTATTGCAGCCTTCCGCGATCTTGAGATAGCCGGTATACGCGTCTTCTTCGAAGATCCGCTTCCTGTACTTAAGGTCATCGATATCTGCTCCCACCATATCTCCCTGTGAGGTATCCGCGAGAAGAATATCAGGCATATTGTCATAGTCATTGACGCCGAAGAACATATCTACTTCCGGCATTTCTTCAGCAAGTTCTCTGTGATAGCGTTCAGAGAGGCATCCTGTGACGACAAGTTTTATGTCTCTGCCTTTTTCTGCAGCAAGCTCAAATATCCTGCCAATGGATTCCTTCTTGGCGTCTTCAATGAATCCGCAGGTGTTGACGATCATGATGTCTGCTTCCTGAGGATCAGGCACAATGATGCAGCCCCTGTCTGTGAGAGAGGCTGCAAGCATCTGGGAGTCATATTCATTCTTGGCACAGCCAAGTGTGTCTATGTATATTTTCTTCATTTCTTATTCATTATCCGAATTGAGTATCATCTTGCGCACACTTTCAGGGAGCGAGTTGAAATAGTCCATGGCTGTGTCGCGTGATGTATCAGCAGGAGGTTCAGGTATGACTTCGTCCTCCTCATCCTGCTTATTGGATACAAGATTCATATGAGGTTTTCCTGTTACCTTGGCGTTGAGCTCCGCTTTCTCCTGAGGCGATATCTCATCTATCGTCTCCTGAGCCTGCGCGGCGTTCATCCCGCCGTTGAAATACTGATCTTCCGTTACGAGCACCTGTCTTGGTCTTGACCCGTCTGAAGGCCCGATAATGCCTTTCTCCTCTATCTCATCGATGATCCTCGCGGCTCTGTTGTATCCTATCCTGAATCTTCTCTGGAGCATGGATACGGAAGCCTGTCCGGACTTGAGAATAAAAGCAATAGCGTCTTCCGTCAGTTCATCCTGAGGTTCCGCGCCGCCTCTCCTCTCATTGCTCTCGATCGCTTTCTGTATCTCTTCATCATATACAGGACTTCCGCCCTCTTTCTTGACGAATCTGAGGACCTTATCGATCTCGCTGTCAGAGATGTAAGGGCCCTGTACACGGTACGGCTTGCTCGATCCGACAGGTGAGAACAGCATATCGCCTCTTCCGAGGAGCTTCTCTGCGCCTGCCATATCGAGGATTGTCCTCGAGTCGATCTGTGACGCGACGCTGAAAGCGATCCTTGAAGGTATATTAGCCTTGATCAGTCCTGTTACAACGTCAACCGACGGTCTCTGAGTCGCAACGATCAGATGCATGCCGGCGGCTCTCGCTTTCTGGGCGAGTCTGCAGATAGAGTTCTCGACCTCGGACGGCGAAGCCATCATGAGGTCAGCCAGCTCATCGATGATGATCACGACCTGAGGCTTGCATCTCTGAGGCTCATGATTAGCCCGCATCAGCTCATTGTATGAGTCAAGATCCTTGACGCCTTCCTTGGCAAAAAGCTCATACCGCTTGTCCATCTCGTCTACTGCGATCGCAAGAGCTCTGGATGCTTTGCGCGCGTCAGTGACTACAGGTGTCAGCATATGAGGAATACCGTTGTAGTTAGCAAGCTCAACGACCTTAGGGTCGATCATGATCAGCTTGAGTTCCGAAGGCTTTGCCTTGTAGAGGAAGCTTGCGATGATAGTATTGATGCATACTGACTTGCCCGATCCGGTAGCGCCTGCGATCAGCAGATGCGGCATGACCTTGAGGTCAGCGACTACGTTGTTGCCGGAAATGTCTTTTCCGACCACGAATTCAATCTTTGATTCTGCTGACTGGAACTCTTCGGACTCGATCAGTTCACGAACAAGTACAGGTGACGGCTTGTCATTCTCGACCTCGATACCTACAGCCGCCTTGCCCGGGATCGGAGCCTCTATTCTGATCGACTTAGCTCTCAGGTTGAGTGCTATATCATCTGCCAGTCTTGTAATGCTCGCTACCTTGACTCCTGTCGCCGGCTGGACTTCATATCTTGTAACAGATGAACCCTGTGTAACAGTGAGGACCTTAGCCTCGACGCCAAAGTCGCTCAGAGTCTTCTCGAGCAAGCTTGCTCTCTCTTCGAGCTGATAGTCGGACATCATCTGTCTTGATCCGGTAGGTTTCTTGAGAAGGCTTACAGGAGGCAGTACATATGCTGCGTCCTCAGCTACTGCGTTAAAACTCTCTGCAAGAGCAGCATCCTCATCCGATACTGCGTTATCTTCCTGCAGCCCCTTGCTTTTACTGCGGCTTTTTGCAGGTTTTGTCTCTTCTGAAAGTCCTTTCTCAGGAACCGATCCGCCGTTGGCTATCCTGCTGCGGCGCTTATTGGCGGCTTCATATCCTCCGTCCATACCGCTTCCTGATATGCCTTTCACGCCCATAGCTATGCCCGCGCCGGCTGCGTTTCCGCCGCCGAATCCAAGAGACTCATTCTCAGCAGATCGTTTTTCCGGCTTGCTGTGTCCGTCAAGCCCATAGCTTCCGGAAGGTCTGTATACATCATCGGAAAGGCCGTAGCGTTTACCCCCTCGTGAAGGTTCCGGCTGATCATCTTCGTCCCAGTTCATTCCGAGAGAACGAGTTTTACCGGCCGCAGGCTGCTCTTCCTCTGTATTCTGAGTCTCGCTCTTCTCATCCTGAGCAGGTTTTGGTCTTCTTCCCGGATACCCGAAATCCAGATAGTCCACATCGTCGTAATGCATTCTGTCATCAGCTGTGACTTCCCTGGATTCGCGGGGCACTTCTTTGTTCGGTGAAAATGCTCCTGTTATTCTTCTCGCGATCTGACCGATAAAAGTATCTCTGCCGAATACCTGAGTATATGTATTGTCGTCCTCATATGTATGAGGCTGTTCTTCGGCCATCGGGTTCATAGGAGCGATCGGTTCAACGATTCCTCCGGATGAGACTGGAGCAGAAACATTCTGTTCATTTTTTCTCAGTGCCTGGTACTGTTCTCTCTGGCTCGGCAGATCATCCGGTTCTTCGTCAGTCCTCATGATGCCGTTGAGTATCGACTTCCAGATCGATCTGGCAGATCCCGCAAAAACAGGCTCTTTCTCTTCATGCTGTATCCCGCCTTCGACTATTCCTGTCTGCGGATCAGCGCCCGGAGTAGCAGTACTTGCGACAGCCATCTTGATCTTAGCCGTCTCTGCTTCTTCAAGTTCTTTGAAAATACGCTTCTCTTCGTGCTTCTTGAACATATTGTCAAAGAATCTTGAGATAGGCGTATTGGCAACCAGGAACAGCGATATGATCAGTACCGTCGAAGCGATGATCAGGAGCCCCGGCATGCCGAAAAATTTCACGAGGATCGAACCGAGCTCCATGCCTACGGCTCCGCCGCCATCTCCATCGATCGCTTTGAAATATTCCTCAGCCATATCCAGGAATCCGAACCTGAGGTCTGTCTCATCGATAAAGCGGTACGAATTGAGGATGCACATATTGAGGAATATGAGAACACTGAATATAACAGTCCTTCCGCTAATATGCTGCATCTTGCGAAGGAACAGAAGCAGAGCAAATATTATGACAAAGAACGGAAGCACATATGCCATGATACCGAACAGTCCAAGGCAGATATTGTGCACTGTATTGCCAAATGTACCCGTGGAGTTCATCACCACCGTAAACAGCAGGAACAGACCGAGCGCTGCAAGAGTAATGCTCCATATCACATCGAGATTGCGCCTCTCGCGGTCATATTCCTCCTGCATTTCCCGTATTCTGTCATATTTGACCTGTGAAGGATCAGAAGCCGGCTTCGCGCCGTTTCCGGAAGAAGAACCCGAAGTCTTCTTGTTCTTGCTCCCCGGAGGTCTGCCCGGTCCTCTCTTGCTTGTATTATTCTTATTATCCGCTGCCATAGCTTCTCCTTGTAAAGGCGCATCCGCATATTACTACATAATGTGTCTGCGCATAATAAATCAATATATTTTACCACATTATCTTGAGCCAGTAAAGAAGACATGAAGCGAGGCTCATCATTACTGTAAGGCAGATTTTCACATAATGCAAAAAATCAAACGTGCAGGCCGTACGACCTGCACTCTTCCATCTGATTACAACAATATATGTGTCCCGGATTGATTACTCAGCATTAACAACGTCTTTGCCGTCATAGTAACCGCAGTTAGGACATACTCTGTGTGGAAGCTTTGGCTCATGGCACTGAGGACAGATCGAAAGTCCGGTCATGCTCTTCTTCATGTTAGCAGCCTTTCTGCCGCTTGTCTTAGCCTGTGATGTTTTCCTCTTAGGTACTGCCACTGTCG
>JAFRLN010000013.1 GCA_017431175.1 Mogibacterium sp. | reverse complement strand
TGCTGACGATGCTGATCGCCGGGCACGACACGAGCACGGCGCTGCTGGCATGGACCTTCTATTTGCTGGGGATGCACCCGACGACGCTGGCTGCGCTGCAAGCCGAAGTTGACCGCGTGCTCGGTGATCATAAGAGGTATCCTTCTCTCGTCCGCAAGTCCCAGTTCGTGCGACGGCATGTACAGCTCTACTCCTATGTCTTCGAACGCTTTCCTCGCCTGCTCGTTATATACATTCAGTCCGTAGTCTCCGAAAACTCTGACACCTGCGTCGAGGAACTGCCTTATCCATCCGAGATTGCCGATCAGAATCCCTGTGTCTTTCACTTCTGATACGATCCCGTCGAAATACTCTCTTATATACGCGTCGAGTCTGCCCCTTGAGATGTTCAGAATATACGGGATATAATTCTCATCTGAGTCTCTGTATCTGTCCGGGTCCTTCATAAAGTCCTCCAGCGGAACAGGCCGCAGCTCGCGTCTTTTGAGTTTTGCCTCATAGCTGTCTGTATCGAGGGCGTACGCTCCGAGCATCTCCGCTGACTCTGCTATATCGAGCTTCGATCTTGTCAGTTCAGGAGCGCGGCCGCGCATAACCGATTCTGCGCGCATACGCATCAGCTCATCGACAGCCTCACGTCTCATCCGGTTGACGATCGATACGGGCATCATGATATCGTCATCGATGCTTACATCGATACCCGTGAGTCCGGGTGAGAAAGGAGTCTCGCCTAGTCTTGAGAGGTTGTCGGCTATACGGGAGGCTTCAGTCGGCGCTTTGCGCGCGCGCTCGATCACATGATCGGCTATGATCTCGACACTCTCGCCTGACTTTACATCAGTCATCACCAGTCTCGGCGACTGTCCTTCTCTTCCGGTAAACAGCATAGTGACCGGGAGCTTTTTGTCCGGAACGTCGAGCGCTCTTTCGAGCTGCTTCTTATCTGTAACCTTGAATGCCAGATCACCCCTTCTCACGCCGCGGTCAAAGTCCCCGGCTATGACGCAGCCTCCTCCTATATCCTTGAGATAGGTCGTGACACTTCCTACAGGCGGAGCGGCATGCTCCTCATCGCTTCTGAACTCTATTCCGTCTCCCTGCATCAGGGTTGAAGGAAATGATCTGTCGATACCGACGCAGACAAGCACCTTGCCCCGCTTCAGCGCCCCTCTGACAGCGGCTCTTTCCGCAGGGTCTGCCGCTTTCTGCTCACTGTCGATGACAGCAACTGCCCTTCCGAGGTATATGCCCTGATTCTTAGGGCTGCTGCCTGAGAGGATCCCATCCCCGGGATCACCATACAGATATCCGTCGGTAAAGTCCCCTCTGTTGAATATCTGCCTGAGATCCAGCATGTCTTCTTCGTCAACTGAGTATCTTGCCGCAGCTTCCTCCGGTCCGTATTTTCTGAGCAGAGTGCCGAAAAGGTCTATGTATTTTCTGTATATCCTGGTTACCGTCGCTACGTACTCAGGAGATTTGATCCGCCCCTCGATCTTGAACGAGGACGCGCCAGACAGGACCAGATCCGGGATGTTCCGGATCGCGCATAAATCCCTGGGGCTCAGAGCGTAGTATGTCCTGCCGTTCTCATCTGTGTATGGCTGGCGGCAAGGCTGCGCACAGGTACCTCTGTTGCCGGTACGTCCGCTTCCTCTGCCCATCATTCTGCTCATCTGGCACTGGCCTGAGTAGCACATGCATAGCGCGCCGTGTACGAATACTTCGACTTCGACCGGGTCTTCCGGTGAGACCGCTGTTCCTTCCCGCACCACTTCACGGATCTCCTCCAGAGTGAGTTCTCTCGCCGGGACCACTCTGCAGAAGCCGAGTTCTTTTGCCAGGCGTACCGCCTCACGGTTGTAGAGAGTACCCTGGGTAGAGAGATGCAGCGGCATATCAGGAATGTACTTGCGTATGATGCGTGCAAGGCCCATGTCCTGTACTATGAGCCCGTCCACACCGATACTGTAAAGATAGTTCGCGTATTCAAAAGCTCTCACCAGTTCATCGTCTCTGACTAGCGTGTTGAGTGTAATGTAGACCCTGACTCCGTGTATGTGAGCATATCTGATCGCCTCAGGGAGTTCCTCATCGCTGAAGTTATCCGCGAAGATCCTGGCGTTAAAAGCCATTCCTCCCATGTATACCGCGTCTGCTCCGTTATTGACCGCTGCGGTCAGGTGGGCCTTTCCTCCGACCGGCGCGAGTAATTCAGGCATTTTCATCTCGTATCCTCTGATCATTCCTTATGTAGTTACTCTGCATTATACACCACTTTTGCCGGAATCGAACAGATTCCGGCTTGAGCGATGAGTCTTTGCCCGAATTGTTAACCATTGAAAAAAAACATGGTTGATATTCTGCCTCCGGTACGTTATATTAAACCAGTAAAGAAAGCTTCCGGGGGTATATGCTTATGTCAAAAGGAGTTTCATCGGGAAAAAACAGTTCGCGCGACAGGGTCCTCCATCTTCTGGAATCGAGAAAAGGCAGGTTTTTCTCAGGTGAAGAGATCGCTGCCGAGCTCGAGATCTCACGCACTGCAGTATGGAAGGCAGTGAAACGCCTGAGAGATGAGGGGTTCAGGATCGAAGCGGTAACCAACCGGGGATACTGTCTGTCTCAGGATACTGACATCCTCTCTGAAGAGAGGATACGGTATTATCTGGATGAGATCCTGTCTGAAGAAGCAAAACAATCAGGACCGGGAAACATGTATGTCCACCAGTTAGTGAATGACATGAATCGTTCTTCTGCTATACGCTTCTATGTGACCGACACCATTGATTCGACCAACGCCTACTGTCTGCAGAAAGCTCACTCAGGAGAGCCCGGAGGACTGATCGCTGTAGCCGGAAAACAGACTCGCGGGCGCGGACGAAGAGGACGTTCTTTCTTCTCCCCTCAGGATACAGGACTCTATATGAGCATAATGACCCGACCATTCGGTATTGACTCCCGGCTGGCGGTCAGATTTACTACGATCGCCGCGGTCGCCGTTGCAGAGGCGATCGAGGCAGTATCCGGCAGGACTGCTGAGATAAAATGGGTCAACGATATCTTCGTGGGCGGACGCAAAGTGTGCGGGATACTCACTGAAGCCTCCTTCAATCTTGAGGATAGCTCCCTTGATTACGCTGTCATAGGCATAGGTATCAATGTCTATGAACCGGAAGAAGGCTTTCCGGAGAATATACGGAGTATAGCGGGAGCCGTACAGCCTGTCGATCCCCGGGATCCTTCATCTAATACAGTCCTCAGAAACGGCGGGCGCAACAGGCTCGCGGCAGAAGTGCTCATCCGCTTCTATGTTTACTTGTTTATAGAGCTGAAGGCTCTGTCCGGACCGGAATATGATCCTCATGTCACGAGATATATAGACGAATACCGCAGGAGATGTTTTGTGATAGGCCATGAGGTCGAAGTCCACAAAGCGGGATCTTTGCCTGAACCCGCTTATGTGAGAGATGTGGATGATGAGTGCCGGCTGCTTGTAACGTACGGTGACGGGCGCAAGGAAGCACTTAACAGCGGAGAGATCAGCATCAGGATCTGACTCTCAGTAAAGCCGAATGAGCGAGTCAGTCAATATAACAGATAAGGAGATAAAATTCGATGAATGAAAACGCTTCAGAGAATTTACAGATAAGAGGCAGGCTCAGCACAGCGGATTATGCGCTGATCGCTTTGTTTGCAGCTGTTATGGCAGTGTGCTCGTGGATCTCCATCCCGGCGACCGTGCCTTTTACAATGCAGACCTTCGGAGTATTCCTGACGGTCGGACTGCTCGGCGGAAAACGCGGGACCCTCGCGATCCTCGTGTATCTTCTGCTTGGTTCTATCGGGGCTCCGGTCTTCTCCGGGTTTACAGGCGGGATCGGTCATATACTCGGACCGACCGGCGGCTATATGGTCGGGTTTATTCTGACCGCTCTGCTCATGTGGCTGGCTGAACACCTCTTCGGAAAGTCTGTTCCGTCACTTGCGGTCTCCATGGTTCTCGGGCTCATCGTGTGCTACGCGTTCGGAACCGCGTGGTTCATGAATGTCTATACAAAAAGCACCGGGGATATAGGGCTCATGACCGCGCTCGGATGGTGTGTCTTCCCTTATATCATTCCCGATGTCATTAAGATAGTTCTCGCGCTTCTTCTCACTAAGAGGCTCAGACCATTCGTAGACAGAAAGTCTATCTGAGCCCCGGGAATCCCAGCTGACGCAGAGCTTCAAAGAGGACGATATTGGCTGCGTTGGACAGATTGAATGAACGGAGTCTCGTACTCTCGCTCATCGGTATCCTGACCGCCATGTCCCGTCTGCTCTCAATGAATTCACGCGGCAGACCGGCGGTCTCCTTACCGAAAAGTATCATGTCATCATCCCTGAAGTCCGCTTCTGTATAGTATTTGCCGCCCTTTGTAGTCGAGAGCCACATCCGGCGGCTTTTGTATTTCTCAAGAAATTCCTCCAGGCTCTCATGCACTTCGAGCCTGACATAAGGCCAGTAATCGAGGCCTGCCCTTCTGAGGCTCTTCTCATCCAGGCTGAAACCGAGTGGTTTTACAAGATGCAGGACGCTGTCAGTCGCCGCGCAGCTTCTCGCGATATTGCCTGTATTAGGAGGGATCTCCGGTTCCACAAGTACTATGTGTATTGACATTTTTTCTCCTGATTATCTGATCAGTCTGAGCTGAAGACTGATCTTATCTTTCCTGCTCAGAGACTTTCCTGCACCTCTCATCGAGGATCGTTTCGACATCCAGTATGTCGCTCTCCAGCATCAGTAGCTCCAGCGCGTCTCCGCCGCGCAGGATCGTATTGCCGTCAGGGATTATCTCAACTCCCTCACGCAGTACAGAGACGATAAGAGTCCCGAGAGGCAGGCCAAAATCTCTTACTTTTCTCCCGTCCATAAATGATCCGGTGTGGACTTCCGCGTCGATCACTGTCTTGCGGTCTTTGATGAGAAGACTGCTTTTCTTTCCTGCTGAATGAATGCGTTTGTTCGCCCTGTCATGTGAAGTCCTCCCGAGCTGAAGAGCGCCCCAGTCTCTGCCGTAGACGGTCGCGCCGGCTGTCGGTCTGTTTCTGTCGCCGCGCTGGCTGCGGTGGAGTAGCTGTGTGTATATCGGCTCCACGCCGAACATCTCCGGTATGAGGTAGGCGATGAGTGACGTGAGCACGAGAGGAAGCAGACAGGTGAAGTCGCCTGTCATCTCTGTAATCAGGATGACTCCCGTGACCGGCGCTCTGACTATAGCAGCGAAGTAACCTGACATCGCTACCACTACCATAGCTGTTATGTATTTCTGATCGAATCCCGCGAGCCCGAGCATCCTGGTGAACAGCCCGCCGGTGACAGCTCCGAGTACGAGCAGAGGCAGGAATATGCCTCCCGGCGATCCCGAGCCAAAGCTGGCAGTAGAGAATATGAATTTGATCAGCAGCAGGACAATAAGCGCTCCGAGAGTGAATTCTCCCCTGCTGATCTGACCTACAAGAGGGCTTCCGCTGCCCAGTGCCGCAGGATAGAAAAACATCAGGACGAAAGCCGGAGCGAAGACAGTGACGAGCCTGCCGAGTCTGGCCGCTTTTTCGCCTGTAACGTTCATCTTGCTGTCAGTAAGGTTGAATGCTGTGATCCCCGGGATGCGGTCTGCGAGGCGGGCACTTGCTCTGCCTGCCCTGTCGAAGATATCCTGCATGAATGCTATTGTCCTGTTATACACGATCCCGAAGAACCCCAGAACAATGCCCAGAAGCAGTACCGCCCAGTACTGGCTCAGAGGCAGTCCGTGCTCCGCTTCAAATCCGAAAACAGGCGTTAATCCGAATATGTTAGCGGCGACAAAGTCACTCGCCGCGCTTGCCGCCATAGTTGACAGAAGCACCTCAGCGGAAAAGTTCCGGTGCAGCTCTTCGAGCGAGAAGATCGCTCCCGCGAGAGGCGCTCCGAACGCGGCCGATAGGCCTGCTCCCGCTCCGCATGTGATCAGCAGCCGCTCCTCGGTGAGCAGGCGATGGCCGGCTCTCGAGAATCCCTTGCCGACCATCGAGCCGAGCTGGATGCTCGGCCCCTCCCGGCCGAGTGCGAGTCCCCCGCCGATCGCGAGCGCGCAGCCAAGAGTTTTCGCTATGATCACGCGCCACCAGCACATGTCCTTCTGCCCCATCAGTTCCGCCTCAACCTGAGGTATGCCTGAGCCCGCTATATCCGGCTCCCAGCTGAGCAGAGCGGTTATTATTGCCGCAGCTGCCAGCATGATCAGAGCGCATATCAGAGCAGCCAGCCATCCGCTGCGGGCGAAGCCCGTCATCCTGTCTCTCAGCTGATCAGCATATATGAGCATGAGCCGGAACACGGAAATAAGGGCGCCCGTTATCAGACCGATAAGAACGCCCTCTGCTATTATCGAATATTTGAATCTGTCTCTCCTGAGGAGATTGCTTACAGCGTCATCTTTCATCTGCGGGCCCGCCATTATTCGGCTTCTGTCTCTTCTCCGCTCTCATCAGTAACGGCTCCGGTTTCTGCTCCTTCTGACTCAGCTGCTGCATCCGCGACTTCTTCTGCTGCTTCCGGCTCAGCACCATTCTGTACGACTACGATGACTCTGTTTCCGACTCCGCCTTCCAGGATTCCCGTGAAGATGACCTCAGCGCTCGTGTCCGCAGCCTCAAGCAGACCTTTTCTGGCCGCATTGGCATCTGCATCCTTCTGAGCCTCCGGAAGAGCCATCTTGGTCGCTTCTTTGCGGTCAGTCTTGAACAGAGATGTCTTGTTGTCATAGAACTCAAGTGAGTCAGGATCGATATTGATCGACAGGATCTCTGCCTTAGGCACCGTGACGATAACTTTGTCATCAGTCACTTCGATCGTCACTTCTTCAAGCCTGAATCCTGCGTCGATCTCTGCTTCGTACTTCATGGCAAAACTGTTCTTAGTGATCAGCGGCACAGAACCTTCGCTGAATCTCGCTATTCCGGTGTAGTAATTCTTCTCGACCGTCAGCTCGGAGGACTCTTCGAGTCTCTCCATCAGTCCCTTGGCGTCTACCTGTGGCTGGGCCTTGAGGTACATATAGTATATGCCGCCGGCAGCCAGCGCCGCGCCGAGAAGCACTGCTAAAAGGATCCCAAAAAACTTCTTCATCGCTACTCCTCCCTGACAGCCGCGCTGTCACTTTCTCCCCTTGCTTCCGCCAAGGTTCGCGTTCTTAAGAATATTCGTGTCGAATGTGAATGTCACAGACTCTTCCTGTCTCTGCCTCTTCACAGCGAGCTGTATCATGCGGTCAAGCAGCTCTGTGTACGGCATGCCGACCGGTTCCCACAGGTAAAACGACAGCGAACCCGGTATCGGGTTGATCTCGTTAAACAGCAGTTCTCCTGTATCTTCATCGATCATGAAGTCTATCCTCGACACACCGTTGCATCCCAGAGCCTGAAAGGATCTGACCGCGAGATCACGGACTTTCTCCCTCTCTTCAGGGCTCAGGTCTGCCGGTATCTTCCTTGCGAGGTTGGCCATTCCGGCGCCTTTGCTTCCCTGTCCGCCTTTGCTGCCTCCGTTCTTGCCGCCTTTGCCTCCGCCGCTGTTGACGTATTTGTCTTCATAGCTCAGGATCCCGGATGTATGGAACGGTTCCTCGCATTCTGAGGCAATCGCTTCATTCTCGTCTCCGAGCACAGCGCAGTTGATCTCTCTTAAGTTAGCTATAGCATGTTCAACCAGTACACGCGTCGCGTACCTGAAAGCATCATCGAGCGCGTTGACAAGCTCGGCTCCTGTTCCGGCGATACCGATACCGACACTCGATCCGAGATTGACCGGTTTGACGATGACCGGGTACCCGAATCTGTCCTCTATCGCAGGTACCAGAGTGTCCATATCCTCATAATCTGACAGAGTGTATACCTCCGCGTCGAGCACCGGGATACCGTGCATCTTAAGGACTGCTTTTGTCACGAATTTGTCCATGCTGACTGCGCTCGCGGTCACATCCGGGCCGACGAAAGGCACACCGACTGTCTTGAGATAACCCTGGAGAGCTCCGTCTTCAACGTTGGTGCCGTGGACTACCGGAAAAGCGATGTCTACGGGAACCGGCTTCGGTCCTCCCCATTTTCTGACAGGATAAGGCAGCAGCATCGTCTGCCCGCCCTCATTGATCATTATTACACGCTGAGACTTAGCAAGCAGAGCGGGAATATCCTTGTATGAAGCGATGTTTCCTATTCCCTCTCCGATGTACATCTCATTGTCTTTGTTAAGATATACGGGGATCACCTCGTATTTGTCTGTGTCCATGGCCATGACTGCCTGGATGCCCGAGATGACAGAAACCTCGTGCTCTACAGTCTTGCCGCCGTACATTATCGCAACTCTTGTTTTCATTGAGTTCCCTCTCTTCTCAAAAATGTGACAGAACGAAACGTCCCGTGTGTCACATCAGTAGTTGTCCGGAAGGTCGTTTTCAAGCAGGATGTATTTGTGTTCCTGCCCTTTTATCTTATACGCGAAGTCGATCGCGTCTTCTACCTTGCTGAAGACAAGGCAGTTTTTCTCAGGGAATCCCTTGCTCATGATGCCTTCACGTATAGGTTCTGTATGTTTTTCCCCGACAAGGAGGATCCAGTCGCAGCAGTCTGCGGCGTATGTTCCGAACTTCCGGTTGTATTCCAATTCGTCTTCACCGAGTTCGACCATGCCCGGAGTGATGAGGATCCTCAGTCCGTCGAAGAGGGCGAGTGTCTCGACTGCCGCCTTCGAACCGATAGGATTGGAATTGAACGCGTCGTCTATGATGGTCACATTGCCGTTCTCTTTCATCTCCATCCTGTGCTGAACAGGTCTCAGTCTCCTGACCGGTATCCTGAGGTCCTTAAGCGGGATACCGAATCTGTTCGCCACAGCGATCGCTCCCATTACATTGATGACATTATGGGCGCCGATCAGCTTCATCTGATATCTTTCTGTCTCCCCGTCAGGCGCGGTCACGGTAAATTCAGTGCCGAGATTGGATACCTTTATATCGGATGCACAGTATCCCTCTCCGCTGCCCTCCGAATAGTAGAAAGTGACATTTCCGTATCCGCCGGTCTTTCTCGCACCCGCAAGGCCGCTTTCCGAAGCGCCTGTGTCTCCGCCGCGCTCCTCGAGATAGTCTGCGATGTATTCGTTGTCGCCGTTCAGGAAGAGCATCGCGCCTTCAGGAATAGCGTCCGCAAGCTCGAATTTTGTCTTCTTGATGTTGCCGATGCTGCCAAAAGTATCGAGATGCTGCGGTCCTATGGATGTGATCATTCCGTGGTCAGGATGCACTATATCACAGATCTCTTTGATCTCTCCGACGTATCTCGCACCCATCTCGCATACGAATATCTCGTGCGACGGCTTCATGAATTTCCTGATCGTAATAACGACGCCCATAGGAGTGTTGTAGCTCTCAGGAGTCACCAGCACGCTGTATTTCTGCTGGAGCAGTGTCTGGAGGAAGAACTTGACACTCGTCTTGCCATAGCTTCCGGTAACACCGATCACAGTGATGTCAGGATTGCTCCTGAGGATGCGCTTCGCGTCGTTGATGTAATGGT
Source organism: Mogibacterium sp. (assembly GCA_017431175.1). GTDB lineage: Bacteria > Bacillota > Clostridia > Peptostreptococcales > Anaerovoracaceae > Crickella. Next base: position 5,588 of record JAFRLN010000013.1, on the reverse strand, counting down.
TGTTGACACCTTTCTCTATAGGCTGATTGACCGTCCTCGCGAGCATCTGCATCCACAGCTGCGATCCGACAAGGAAAAGCAGAACGCCGCTCACGGACCCGAGTCCGCCGAAAATGCCGGCCAAAGCGAGGCATACCGCGCATAGAATCACGATGCACCAGACCATCCTCTTCACCCTTGGAGTGAATACGAGCTTCTTCTTCTGATTCATCTCTTTCATCACCCTGTATACCAGGATGATGACTGCCAGGGTCAGCCATACGAGGATATCCAGTATCCACGCAAGCCATGTCAGTCTGCCGGGTGCTGCCGCCCCGATCAGCGCTCTGATCAGCCCGAGTCCCATCGCGAAGACAAGGATCCACTGGAGTCTGAAATTCTTCCTGATCCACGCGCGCTGCTCACCGTTCATATAGACGTTGAGCTGGAACATGTGCATATTGTATCTCATTGTCAGCCAGAATGCCGGAACGGCGAGCGCGGCCGTGATAACAGTCCTGATTATCATAGCTCACCTCCGCATGCCGCTGCTGCTTCCTCAGCGCCCAGGAACGTCCTGATAATACCTCTGAACTGCGCCGGCTTCTCAAGGAAGGAGTAATGGCCTGTGCCTTCGAGCACGGCAAGTCCGCAGTCAGGGATCAGCTCCTCCATGATCTTCGCGTCCTTAAGAGGAGTCGCGTCATCGAGATCTCCCCAGATCAGAAGAGTCTCCTGCTTTATGGCCGGAAGTTCTGTACGCTGGTCCTCGTTGACCGCCATGACAAGGCACTTCTTCATCATCGGGCTTGAGTTTCTGTAGTCATCGGATCCCTGCTGACTCATCCAGTAGTCGATGACCTCAGGGAACATGGCGTGAACCGGTCTGCTCATAAGGAAATTACGCATGATCTTGTATCTCTTCACGCGTCTCTTCTGAGCCGGCGATCTTTCCGGCATGATTCCTGCGCTGTCGATGAGAACGATCTTCTCTATCTCAAAAGGCAGATCATCGCGCGATGCAAGTTTGATGATCACCCTGCCGCCGTACGAATGACCGATAAGCACTGTCCTGCTGATCCCGAGAGTCTCCATGAACTTGCAGAAAAAGTCCGCATAATCCGCCGGTCTCCATGGCTCTGAAGGCTCGTCACTTTCTCCGAATCCCGGAAAATCCAGCTGCACTACCCTGTATCCGTCATTGATACATCCTGCCGCAAAATCATACAGATCGAGGCCTGTGCCCCATCCCTGCAGAATGACAGCTGTCTTCTCAGCGTCTTCCGGTCCGGTTATCTTATAATTAATACTGCAATTGTCTATTACTATATTCATCAGGTAAAACTGTTCGTCCTCTATAAGATTCTGCAGCCGCCGGGCAATCGGCCCGGAAGCTCATAAAATTACAATTTATCCTACCACAGAACGCCTCTGACTTCAATGAAAGAGGCCTCCGGCGGCAACAAAACAGGACACACCTTTTCAGGCGTGTCCATCATCTGCTATGCACTGACCTCTATGCGATAAGGCCGTATTTCCTGATCAGCGGAAGCAGTTCTTCCGCAGTCAGTTCTCCGGCATAGAGCGCCCTTCCCTGATACAGTCTCAGAGCCTGCTCAAGGAGGTCTGCGTCATTACAGACTATGCAGAGCGGCTTGCGTATTGCGTACTGAGCATATTCGAACTCGTCAAGATCGGATTCCAGGCTGATGCCGACAGCGATCACAGGACTGTCGGACTTGTTCGCTTCCCTTATCTCGTTCTCAAGATCAGACCCGCATCTGATCACTTCATCGATCTCTATGCCTTTATCCAGGATGAAGACATTCTTCTCTGTTGCGCATACGATCTTATCTCCGAATTCCGGCGCGGGTTTCCTGAGTTCGAATCCTTCAAGGGACCCGCTGAGAGCTCTGATATGTTCCGGACCTGTGCCGCAGCACCCTCCGAACATCGCCGCTCCGGCCTCCGCGAACTTTTCTGTATATTTTACGAACTCTTCCGGAGGGCAGTTATAAACTGTCTTCCCGTCGACCGTCTCCGGGAGTCCCGCGTTAGGCTTGATCGCAAGCGGCACCTCTGCATATCCGCGGAGCCTTGCTGCCTGCTCTGCCATTTCAGCAGGACCCGTGCTGCAGTTGATTCCGAACGCGTCTATCTCCATTCCCTGGAGTATGACGAGCGCTGCGAGTACGTCAGTGCCTGTCAGTGTCCTGCCCTTCTCGTCACAGGTAAAAGAAACGAGTACAGGCTTATCTGATACATCTCTGACTGCGAGAAGCGCCGCTCTCGCGTCCGGCACTGTCATGATAGTCTCTATCGCGTACATATCTACGCCGGCTTCCTCAAGAGCTTCAGCCTGTTCATGATAGATATCGTAGAGCTCATCGAAAGTAATATCGCCTACAGGGGCAAGGAATTTGCCTGTCGTCGCGATATCTCCGGCGATAAGCACTTTGTCCCCGACAGCTTCTTTTGAGACCGCCACGAGCCTCCTGTTGTAGTCAGCTACCTGATTGAATATGCCGTTTTCTTCCAGCTTGACCCTATTAGCTCCGAATGTAGGCGTGTAAACGACATCACTTCCGGCCTCTGCGTATTCTCTCTGGATCTGCTGCATGACCTCCGGATGCTCGAGCACCCAGGTCTCTGTGCAGACGCTGCCGTCATAGCCTCTCTTCTGAAGTTCTGTTCCGTTGGCTCCGTCAAGTACGAGCGGGAAATACAGTTCCATAGTCCGTCCCCTTTATTATATCTGTGAAATTAGTGTCTTGCTTGTATAATCATCCGTTATCTCTTAAAATATAACATAATATGATCATTAATCACACGGAAGAACTGAATATATCTGATTATTCGGAGCTGGCTCTTGAGGCGGGATTCACCTATGCCGCCCCGCTCGCAGTTGATGCGCTGATATTCCGGCAGGAAGTCCGCGACATGTGCGCCGCGGATCTGTGCAGGAGCTATGGAAAGTGCTGGAGCTGCCCTCCCGCCGCGGGCTCTCTTGAGCATATCGCAGAAAAAGCCTCCGGCTACAGCCGCGGGATCATCGTGCAGACCTCGGGAGAGCTGAAGGACGATTTTGACATCGCTTCCATACACAGACTTTCCCTGAAGCACAACGCGTGTTTTGACAAGCTCGTAAGGCAGGTCAGGATACTCAGTCCCGGATGTCTTCCGATGGGAGCCGGCGCGTGCACAAGATGCCGCAAATGCACCTATCCGGACCGTCCGTGCCGCCATCCGGACCGGCTGTGGCCGTCAATGGAAGCATATGGACTGCTCGTCAGCGATGTCTGCGTCAAATCAGGTCTGGGTTATAACTACGGGAGCGGAACGATGACATTCACATCATGCATACTCATAGACTGACAGCATGATGATCACGAAAAGCATCTGATGATTTAGAAAGAAAAGGGTGTTGACATGACTGCAAAAGAAATCTTTCTCGAACTTCTCAAACAGGACGGCAGACCTGAGCGCCAGCTGATGCAGTATGAAGCGCTGCAGATGGCCCTCGGAGACCCTATCGGAGGATACCTTCATCAGGGCAGACGTCCCGGCGCGACGATCACCGACCTCTGGGGCACCGTTATCGAATGGCCGGCAGATCATCCGGGTTCCATGCCTCATGTAACGGAAGAAAACAAAGTGATCAAGGATATCACTCACTGGCGCGACTACGTACACGCGCCTGACATAGCATCCAACATCGGTGATGAAGCTGCATGGGCCGGTTTCCGTACCGCGATGCGCGAGCTCGCGGGAGATGAGAAACTTGTTGCCGGATTCATGGCAACCGGCATCTTCGAGCAGTGCCATTTCCTGATGCCTTTCCAGGAAGTGCTGACAAGCCTCTACGATCATCCTGATGAGATGCATGAGCTCATCGAATATATTACGGACTTCAGGCTCACCTACGTAAAACTTCTGATCGATAACCTGCAGCCTGATGTCATCTTCTCGCATGATGACTGGGGTACTAAGGATGCTCTCTTCATGAAGCCTGATATGTGGCGGGAGTTCTTCAAGGAACCATACCGCCGCTTCTATGGATACATCCGCTCAAGAGGAGTGATCACGATCCATCACGCGGACTCTTATCTTGCGCCGATCGTTGAGGATATGGCAGAGATCGGCATCCAGGTATGGCAGGGAGTTCTGCCGGAAAACAACATTCCTGATCTTCAGGAGAGGCTCGGCGGCCGCATGGTCCTCATGGGAGGCATTGGCGCCGCTATCGACAGAGAGGACGCCGGTGAAGAAGAAGTACGCAAGTACGTCCACGATGCTCTGCTTGAATACTGTCCGGGCGGGCATTTTATCCCTTCGATCACATACGGTCTTTCCGGCACTGTCTACCCGCATGTCGATCCTTGGATCAATGATGAGATCAGAAAATACAACGAGGGATATCATCTGCCGCGATATAAGTCATGGGCAGATGCAGCAGATATTACGGGTGCGGTAAAGCTGACTGCGGATACAGGCAGCTCTGCGAAGTCTGCTGTTTTCGCAAAGCCTGCGTCAGCCGGGGCAGAGGACAGCACACCGGGCAATACGCTTCTGGATGCTGTTTCTGAAGCGCTTCAGGACGGTTCAGTAAGTGATACTGTAGCAGCAGTCCAGGATGCGCTCTTTGCAGGCGCTGCTGCGGAAGAGATCCTGACTGACGGTCTCGTGCGAGGCATGAACGAGCTGGGCGAGGACTTCTCTCTCGGCGAGGTCTTCGTACCTGAGATGCTCCGCGCGGCAAACTGCATGACTGCTGCCATGGAGATCCTCAAACCTCTCCTCGCATCCGGTTCCGGCAAGAAAGCAGCCGGCAGAGTCTGCCTCGGCACTGTCAGAGGCGACCTCCATGATATAGGCAAGAACCTCGTCAAGATCATGATGGAAGGCAGCGGACTTGAAGTCATAGATGTCGGATGTGATGTCGGCGCTGAGGATTTCGTCCAGACCGCAATAGATAATGACTGCGGGCTTATCGCATGCTCTACTCTCCTCACGACCAGCATGGGCGAGATCGAGAGGGTCGTACAGGAAGCTGTACGCCGCGGTATCAGGGACAAAGTCAAGATACTTATCGGCGGCGCGCCGGTCACGCAGGAATACTGCGACAAAGTCGCCGCAGACGCGTATACACCTGACGCGGCAGCGGCAGCGCGCAAAGCAGTGCAGCTTTTGTCCTGACAGACATCCTTAATAAGACGAAACGAAAAGGCCGGCGAGTGATCGCCGGCCTGTCTGATTGTTACAGGGTTATTCTGTGATGTATGTGAGCTTCTCTCCGTCTGTATCGATCGTGAGGTGCTGCCCGTCGACGATACTGCCGCGGATGATGCCCTCCGCGATCTCTGTCTCGACATGTTTCGAGAGATAACGCTTGACAGGTCTTGCTCCGTACTGAGGCTCATATGCCTCGCCTGCGATGAATTCAAGCGCCGCGTCTGTAACATCCATCGTGATGTCCATATTCACAAGTCTCTCGCGGATATCTTCAAGCTGCAGGCTGATGATACCCTTGATCTGGTCTCTTGTCAGCGGAGTGAATGTGATGATGTCATCTATCCTGTTGAGGAATTCAGGTCTGAAGTAGTTTCTCA
>JAFRLN010000132.1 GCA_017431175.1 Mogibacterium sp. | reverse complement strand
GTACCTGTAGGCCATGTCTGGATGACGCCGTTCTCATTCTTGTAGTTCCAGTTCCACTTATCCTCAGGCCAGAAGTTGCTGTCAGGCAGCTCCTGCTTCGGATACTCGATCTCACCGTGCTTTGTGCAGAGCTTCTGTCCGAGTCTGACAGCGCCTGCCGGGCAGACTTCTACGCACTTGCCGCATGCTACGCACTTCTCAGGATCGACTTCCGAACGGTAAGGCGAAGCAGACAGGTTCGGTGTATTGAAGAGCTGCGATGTACGGAGAGCGTTGCAGACACCTACTGCGCAGTTGCAGATAGCGAAGATCTTGTTCTCGCCGTCAATATTTGTGACCTGGTGAACATAGCCCTTCTTCTCAGCTGCCTCGAGTACCTCGAGTGCTTCTTCGTAAGTGATGTCGTAGCCCATGCCGGTCTCTTTGCAGTAATCAGCGAAGTCACCGAGACCCATGCACCAGTACTGCTGGATGTCTCCGGAGCCCTCACCTCTCTCTGTCTGCTGCTTACGGCAGGAGCAGATTCCGAGACCGATCTGGCCTTCGTATTTCTTGAGCCAGTATGAGATGTGCTCTATATCGAGCGACTCACACTCTGCCGGAATAGCCTTTTCAACAGGAATTACATGCATTCCTATACCATTGCCGCCCTTACCGACCATCTGAGTGATGCCTGCAAGCGGCAGATAGGTCATTCTCTCAAAGAAGTCAGCTACTTCAGGAGTTTCAGGCATGATCTGATCCCTCATTACCATGATCTCCGCGCTGCCCGGTACGTACTGATCGAGAATGTACCTTCTCTCATGACCAGGATTCTTGCCGTCTTCGTTTTCGTTATTCCACTCGATCAAACCGTACTGACCGAGTGCCTCCAGGACAGTCTTCAGATGAGCATCATTATAGCCGGTAAGCTTTTTCATCTGCGCGAAAGTCTTAGGCTTACGCTTTCCCATCACAAGAGCAGTGTCAAGACATTCTTCTGCGATGTCCTTGCCATATCTTCTGACGACATACTGATATCCGCAGTCCATTCCCCAATACTCAGGAGAATCCTGTGAAGGTTTCTCGAGTCCGAGGATGACCTCTTTACGGTCAGTGATGATCTTTATCAGTTTAAAGATCTTCTCATCGTGTGTCAGTTTTTTTGCCATATACTAACCACCTCTCCATTCCTCTATCTAAAATTTTTTTGTGCTAAATAAACTGCTTCAGCGGGCCGAGGGCACACTTACGCATATTATTGCTAAAATTTTATCATAATGCTGACCATGCGTTCAAGAAAAAGCGGACTGAAACTATTAAAATACAAGGAAATACATCCCCGTGGAGGGGATATCAGATATTCTGAGGGAATGCCGGAAAAGCTGAACTGCTGCAGGGTGTTGACGTATACCTCTATGGGGTATATAATGATGCTGCAGATACCCTGTGGGGGTATATAGAAGAGGATTAAAGAGGTTCATTATGGCAGAGAAAAATGAATGCTGCGCATGCAGCGAGAAGAGAAAAGAACGCAGCCCCGAGGAGTATAAGGACCTGATCAACAGACTGAGCCGTATCGAAGGCCAGGTGCGCGGGATCAAAGCCATGGTAGAGCGCGGAGCTTACTGTCCGGATATCCTCATCCAGACTTCGGCAGTCAACGCTGCCCTCAACAGTTTCAGTAAAGTCCTTCTGTCCAACCACATCCGCACCTGCGTCAGAAACGATATCAGGGAAGGCAATGATGAGGTCGTCGAGGAGCTCGTCGCGACTCTTCAGAAAATGATGAAATGATACAGAAACTCAGAGCTTAAAGAGGTTTGAACTGAAATGGAACAATACATTGTTACGGGAATGAGCTGCGCCGCGTGTCAGGCGCGCGTCGAAAAAGCGGTCTCCGGTGTTCCGGGGGTGGATTCGTGCGCGGTCAGCCTTCTCACCAATTCAATGGGCGTCGAAGGAAACGCTTCTCCTGACGAGATCATCCGGGCTGTAACCGATGCCGGATACGGAGCACGTCTCAAGTCAGAAGATAGCATGAGCTCAGGATCGCCGCAGGGAAGTTTTGCGGCGGAAGAAGCTGCGCTTGAAGATCATGAGACTCCGGTTCTGAAGAAACGGCTGCTCGCTTCACTTGGCTTTCTTATCGTGCTCATGTATTTCTCCATGGGGCACATGATGTGGGGATTCCCTGTTCCTGCGTTTATGGAGGGCAACCATATAGCCATGGGACTGCTTCAGATGATACTCGCGGCGATCGTGATGGTCATCAACCAGAAATTCTTCATCAACGGATTCCGCGGACTCATTCACCGTTCGCCTAACATGGATACACTTGTCGCTATGGGAAGCGCCGCTTCATTCTGTTGGAGCGTATATGTCCTGTTTGCCATGACAGGCGCTCAGCTCGCGGGTGACAGCGACGCAGTGATGTCATACATGCACAGCTTCTACTTCGAATCAGCTGCCATGATACTGACGCTGATCACTGTAGGCAAAATGCTCGAAGCAAGATCCAAGGGCAAGACAACGGACGCTCTCCGGAGTCTGATGAAGCTGGCTCCGCAGACCGCAGTAGTAGTCAGGAACGGAGTCGAGACTGAGGTCCCTGTTTCTCAGGTCCGGGTAGATGATGAATTCATAGTTCACCCCGGAGAGAATATCCCTGTTGACGGTATCGTCATCGAAGGAGCTTCCGCAGTCAATGAAGCTGCCCTGACAGGTGAATCCATCCCGGTGGACAAGCAGAAAGGCGACAGTGTTTCAGCAGCTACCTCCAATCAGTCGGGCTTCCTCCGCTGCAGAGCTGCAAGAGTCGGCGAGGACACTACGCTTGCGCAGATAATACGTATGGTGAGCGACGCGGCTGCTACCAAAGCGCCTATCGCCAAGATCGCTGACAGAGTCTCCGGAATTTTTGTTCCGGTCGTCATAGGAATCGCTCTTATCACGCTTATAATATGGCTCGCAGTCGGAAAGGACATGGGATTTGCGCTGGCGCGTGCTATTTCGGTTCTTGTCATCAGCTGCCCTTGCGCGCTTGGACTTGCCACACCCGTAGCTATCATGGTCGGAAGCGGTGTCGGAGCCAGGAACGGGATCCTCTTCAAGACAGCGGCTGCGCTTGAAGAGACCGGGCGTATCGAGATAGTCGCTCTTGACAAGACCGGTACTATCACGGGAGGCAATCCTCAGGTCACGGATGTATTCACTTGCCGCGGGATTTCAAAGGACGAGCTGCTTGAAGTAGCTGCCGCAGCAGAATCAAGATCTGAGCATCCTCTTGCCAAAGCCATCTCCCGGTATATCGGGAACACGACTATGAGGATCAGCGACTATGAAGAGGTCCCGGGCGGCGGAGTCAGAGCTTATACATGGGACGGTTCATCCGCAGTCAGCATAGCCGGCGGAAACGGCGATTTCATGATAAAAAACAATGTTCCGGAGGCCGATGTGACCAGGCTCATGAAGGAGACCGCAGAGTTCGGCAACGCCGGCAAAACGTCTGTCCTCTTTGAGAAAGGCGGCCGGCTGCTCGGTCTCATAGCGCTTGCCGATTCCGTCAGGGATGACAGCGTTCAGGCGATCAGTCAGTTCAGAGAGATGGGCATACGGACAGTAATGCTCACCGGTGACAGGAAGAAGACCGCTGATGCTATCGCTGCTGAGGTCGGTGTCGATGAAGTGATCGCCGAAGTACTTCCGGGCGGCAAGGAAGAAGTCGTCCGCAGGCTGATGGAACAGGGACGCACAGCCATGATCGGGGATGGCATCAATGACGCTCCGGCACTTACGAGAGCCAATGTAGGAATCGCGATCGGGGCAGGAACTGACGTAGCGATCGAAGCGGCGGATGTCGTTCTCGTCAACAGCAGCCTGTCCGACGCTGTCAAGGCAGTCAGGCTCGGACGCAAGACCCTAAGGAACATACATGAGAACCTGTTCTGGGCATTCTTCTACAACGCTATATGCATCCCGGTAGCGGCGGGAGCTTACATAAACCTTTTCGGCTGGACTCTCAACCCGATGCTCGGGGCAGCCGCAATGAGCCTTTCGAGCTTCTGCGTCGTGACCAACGCGCTAAGGCTGAACCTGTTCGACGCAGGCGACAGAGGCACCGGGAAAGCCAATGATAAGCTGCATATGACCGGAGGCGGAGATGCCTTCGCGTCTGAGATAAATGATTCAAAAGAAAGAGAGGATAGTTTCATGCAGAAGACAATGAATATCGAAGGAATGATGTGCCCGCACTGCGAGGCAGCTGTGAAGAAAGCGCTCGAGGCGCTCGACGGAGTGCAGGAAGCAGCTGTAAGCCACACAGACGGCACCGCGGTCGTTACACTCAGCGCAGATGTAGCAGACGCAGTACTCAAAGAAGCTGTTGAGGCAAAAGACTACAAAGTTCTCGGCATCGCCTAGCCGGACCGCGCATCGTATCGTGAGAATCAGAAAGACTCTGCCGCTGTGCAGCGTGCAGAGTCTTTTGTATTCTTTCATTGCGGAACCGCGGTATATATTATTCCCTTCTCAGATATTGTCTCAGTTGTACCTTGTCTTCATATTCAAGAGAATCCCGGCCGTGCATCCCGGACAGATTCTCCATATGGTGGCGGAACTCATGTCTGACCACTTCTCTTATCCTGTCTTTGATAAACTCGCGGTCCTGAAAGCTGTATGAACGCCCGAAAGATCCGTAATAAATCGTGATCTGGTTGCCGTACCTGCTGGCGGTATACTCGCCCATGATCACAAGATCATTGTTCCTCGAATGAGGCGATATCTTAACTTCTTCGGACAAGACAACGCCGCCGTGAAGTTCCCTGAAGAATTCGGCGGGGAGCTCATCACAGACCTCAGTAAGTATTTCAAAGAATTCATCAATGCCGATCATATCATCTCCCAGTCTGCAGCCGCATCATCTGCTCTGATCTAGATCTGAGCAAGAACACGGTCAAGCCCTCTGTTAAGGTATTCATTCCAGAAAAACCAGTCATGGATGCCGGGACCCTCTTCGTAAATGAGTCTGGCTCCTTCCTTCTTCAGGAAATCTCTGAACACCCTGTTGTCGCCGAGCAGATAATCTTCAGTTCCGATTGCCATATATATAAGCGGGATATCTGCACCGGCTTCTTTGAGTTTCCTGTACTGAGCTTCCGGATCAATGCCGGAACCGATGATCTTATCCGGATCTCCGAAAACATCTTTCTGCATCTCTTCAGGTGTCACGGAGTTCACCTCATCTCTCCTGCCGGAACCTAAGCCCTTGATGATGAGAGCTGAGGAAAGAGCGATACAGGCGGAGAATTTTTCAGGATAATCAAGAGCCGTATGGATCGCTCCGTAGCCTCCCATTGACAGACCGCCTATCATGGTGTTCTCTCTGTCGAAATCCACTCTGAAAGTCTTCTGTATATATTCGGGGAGTTCTTCAGCGATGAACTGTTCGTAATTGCCGCCCTTATATCCTCTGTCAAGATAAAAAGCATTCCCGGCCGTCGGCATGAAGATGTTCAAATTGTACTGTATCGCCATCAGCTGGGCATTGCCGCCGTACAGCCAGTCAGTGTCTGTTCCGGTCAGGCCGTGAAGCAGGATCAGGTTTTTCCTCTCTCTGTCGTAATGCTTCTTGTTTCTCACTTCAGCCATCTCGACGTCATTAGGTATCACAAATGAAAAATTCGCGTGCTGCATTATCGAGTCCGCATGAAACTCCATCCTTCCGCTTGCCATATTCTCTCACTCCTTTTCATTTTCCTGTTATAATATCAAGCCGGATCATGTCCGGTAAATCATCTCCGGAACCGGATCGTTATCCGGACAGAGCATCAGAAGCAGTGCGCGCAGTCGACCAGCACATCTGCAGATTGTAGCCGCCGGTTATCCCGCATGCATCGATGACCTCGCCGACCGCGTACAGCCCCGGCAGGTTTCTTATCTGCATTGTTGAAGTATCGATCCCGCCAAGACTGATTCCGCCGGCAGTAGCCATTCCATTGCCGTCAGCGGATATCACAGTAAAATCATCGTTCTCAAGCATGGCTGCGAGGGCCTTGGTCCTCACATCTCCTGAAGGCCCGGCGCTGCGTTTCTCCAGGATCTTCTGCATACGTCTCGGGAGTTCGCTGAACTCTCTGCGGTACTGTATCCTCAGCAGTCCGCCCGGTTCTGTATACCCTGAAACATTCAGGATCACCGGTCCGGAAAAGCCTCTGTGCGTAAACAGAAGATCTCCGGTCATGCGGACGGGCTTACTCTTGCCGGATCTGCCGCGATTCTGTCTGTATACGACTGCAGTAACATCCGGCAGCGATATCCCGCTGAGTTCTCCGTAAGGATAATCCTCAACATACACAGGTGCGAGCGCGGACCTCGGCTCAGTGACTTCTGCACCAAGTCTGCGGACTATCTCAAGCATCGAACCGTCGGAGCCAGTTTCGGGAAATGTGATACCGCCGGAAGCGATCACCACATTGTCAGCGAGTATGACTCCATGAGAAGTCAGCACTTTCCATGAAGTGCAGTCCGGTGAAGGAGGTACAAGATCATAGACGTCTGATTCCCTCCTGATCTCCCATCTGTTCAGAGCGGCCTGATCGAGCAGGACGTTAAGGACATCCGAAGCCTTCATGGATGCGGGGAATACCCTTCCCGCGTCTTCTATGAATGACGAGTCTACCAAAGCGCCCTTTTCATCAGCAAGAGTGATTCCGTGGTCTTCGAGCCAGCCTGCAAGCTCCTGGTTGCTGTGCCTGTACAGGCATTTCCTCAGCGCCGGTCCTGACTCACCGTATGCGCTGACAAAATCTCTTATCATCCCGCCGTGTGTGATATTGCACCTGCCGCCTCCACTCATCAGGAGCTTGGTTCCGGTCCTGCCGGTCTTCTCCAGGACTGCCCCGCGTCTGCCTCTCATGTCAAGTGAGGCAGAAAACATCAGCCCTGACGCTCCGCCGCCGATAACAACGATGTCATAGCTGACAGGTCCTGTTGTCATATCTCCCTGAGCACCTCCAGGTCTTCTTCGCTTGTCGACCAGCTCGTAGCGAGCCTTACTATAGTGTGCTTTTCATCATAGATACCCCAGCGGTCGAAGAGAACCTTTCTTCCCAGGGTTTCCATCTGTTCCTCATCCATGATCATCAGCTGCTGGTTGGTCGGAGAATCCATATAGAATTCCCAGCCTTTTTCACGGATGATCTCTTTGAGCTTCTCAGCCATATCGATCGCGTGCCTGCTGATCCTGAAATACAGGTCATCAGTGAACAGTGTATCAAACTGTATTCCGAGGAGCCTTCCCTTCGCGAGAAGCGCGCCGCGTCTCTTGACAGAAGTCAGGAAGTGCTCCGGCCTGTTTCCTCTGGTGAAAACGACAGCTTCTCCGCACAGTGCCCCGACTTTGGTGCCTCCGATATAGAAAACATCTGTCAGCCTGGCGATGTCTTCGATCGTAAGATCAGACTCCCTGCTCATGAGCCCGTATCCGAGCCTTGCGCCGTCCAGATAGAGAGGTATACCGTACTCGCGGCAGACCAGGGACAGCTCCTCCAGCTCTTTCTTACTATACAGTGTTCCCGGTTCTGTAGGATGTGAAATGTATACCATGCCCGGGAATACCATATGATCATGCGTCATATCGCTGTAGAATTTCTGTATATACGCGCGAACCGCTGATGCTTCGAGCTTTCCTTCCTTACCCGGCAGTGCCAGCACCTTGTGGCCGGAGTACTCTATCGCGCCTGACTCATGAACACTGACATGCCCGCTGTCAGCAGCGATCACACCTTCCCAGTCCTTCAGCATAGTCGAGATAACGACAGCGTTGGTCTGGGTTCCGCCCACAAGCAGCTCCACCTGGGCCTCCGGACACGCGCACGACTTACGGATCTTGTCTTTCGCGCTCTCTGTGTAATGATCCATGCCGTATCCCGGCAGGCTTTCCATATTCGTCTCTGCGAGTCGCTTTATGATCTCAGGATGTGCTCCTGCAATATAGTCGCATTCAAAAGATACCATATCCAATATTCTCCCTTTTATCAGTATGAGCTCCGATCTTCACAGGTCGGAGCTCAGTCTTAATGATCTATTGCTGTTCCTCTTCTGTTTCGGTGTCCTTGAGGAGTCCGAAGTCCTCTATGCCCTGTTCAAAGTCTGATTCAGTCTTATAGAAGTGGACTTTTCCGTTCTCATCCGCGAAGAAGAACAGGTCGTCTGACTTCTGATAATCCAGAACCGCGTCCATCGCATTGCCTATCACGGTGGAGATTGGTCCCGGCGGAAGCCCTGTGAACTTGCGTGTGTTGTACGGGTTGTCACTATCGAGCTGGCTCTTCTTGAGCTCGACTCTGTCGATATCGAAGATATATCCTACAGTAACATCGCTGCCAAGCGAGATGCCCTGATCGAGTCTGTTCATGAATACTCCTGCAACTGCAGCCTGGTCATCCGCTGTAGCCTCCTTGGTCACGATCGACGTCAGTGTCAGGAACTCGTGTACAGAGAAACCAGACGCGTCTATCCTGTCCTTACGCGCGGTCAGTTCTGTATCCATCCTGTCCAGGCACATCTCAGTGAAGCCCTCGATATCATTATTGCCGGCGGTCAGGAAATATGTATCAGCATAGAGATATCCCTCGAGCGGATTCATGACTTTTTCATCGAGAATGTCATCAGTAAGGAACCAGTACTTGTCTATCAGTTCTCTGACATAAGCCTCGTCCTTCCATTTTGCCAGAATATCTTCGGCTGACATATTGAGAGGACCTGCAATGTCTGCCGCGACCTGTGTCAGTCTGGCTCCGTCTTTGACCTCAACGGTTTCTTTGGACAGATGCTCAAAGTCGCCTTCATTGATGATCTTCATGATCTGCTGGAACGACATTCCCCTGTTGAAGATATATGTATTGGCCTGAAGGCTGTCATAATGTCCGATCTTGGCATTGATCTTTGCGCAGGTCTTGTTCCTGACGAGCCCTGCCTCATCAAGAATCTCAACAATCATGGAAGCTCCTGTACCGCTCGGGATATCGACGATCACTTCCTCTGTACTTCCCGGTTCGACAGCTCTGAGCCCCATCGTATACCAGCCTCCTCCGGCTACGAGCAGAGCAAGAACAAGTATCAGGAGAAACAGTCCTCTGCATCCGCTTTTTTTCTTTCTGCCCTGACGGCTTTTTTCGTTGTTGCTCATCCGCTGCTCCCTTCTCCGAAAAACGTTATCAATAATCCGCTTCTTTCTGTTCAATTTATGATATAATTTACGAAGTATGCTGACAGTCCGGCTGCCTGGCATCCATATATAGGTATATACGCATTGATATACACATCATATGCTATTTTGCCCCTCACTGCAAGAATAATAAGGAAGTAGACTGAAATGACTAAAGAATCCGGTAGTTCGTTCAAAGATTTTCTGGCGCGCAAGAATATAGAGATAAGCGCAAAGCGCTACGGCATTGATGCTCTGTCCGCCATGGCTCAGGGTCTGTTCTGCTCTCTGCTGATCGGTACTATCATCAACACACTCGGAACACAGTTCCACATTGGGTTCCTGACGAATCCCGTATGTAATATCAGCGGAGTCGACTATACTGTCGGAGGTCTCTGCATGGCCATGACAGGACCGGCGATGGCTATCGCCATAGGCTATGCTCTCAAGTGCCCTCCACTCGTACTTTTCTCCCTCGCCACTGTCGGTTTTGCCGCCAATGGTCTCGGAGGTGCCGGCGGACCGCTCGCCGTACTCTTCATCGCAATCATCGCGGCAGAGATCGGCAAAGCTGTTCAGGGTGAGACCAGGGTCGATATCCTTGTCACACCGCTTGTAACGATAGGTGTCGGCGTCGGGCTTTCCGCCTGGTGGGCACCGGCGCTCGGCGCAGCAGCCATGAAGGTCGGTACACTTATCATGTGGGCTACAGAACTCAGGCCGTTCATGATGGGTATCCTCGTCTCCGTCATCGTAGGAGTTGCGCTTACGCTCCCGATCTCATCCGCAGCGATCTGCGCCGCACTCGGCCTTACCGGTCTTGCCGGCGGAGCAGCAGTCGCAGGATGCTGCGCTCAGATGATAGGATTCGCAGTCACATCGTTCCCTGAAAACAAGTGGGGCGGTCTGGTATCGCAGGGTATCGGAACTTCCATGCTCCAGATGGGCAACATCGTCAAGAATCCGCGCATCTGGATCGGACCTACGCTGGCATCAGCTATCACGGGACCGATTGCGACATGCGTTTTCCATCTCCAGATGAACGGCGCTCCGGTATCCAGCGGAATGGGCACCTGCGGTTTTGTGGGACAGATCGGGGTATATTCCGGCTGGGTAGCTGATGTAGCCGCCGGAACCAAGGCAGCCATTACTCCAATGGACTGGCTCGGCCTCATCCTCATATGCTTCGTCCTTCCTGCCATCCTGGCTCCGGCGATCAACATGGTCTGCCGCAAGCTCGGCTGGGTCAAAGACGGAGATATGACACTCTAGAAGAATAATGTGATTCAGAAAAACAGCTCAGTTCAACGCGAACTGAGCTGTTTTGATTCTTGTGTATTCTGTCTCGATCCGGTCAGGAGTTGTTCTGCTCCAGAGTCCTTATCACTTCTCTCGCTATAGGTCCTGCGACTTCTGATCCATACCCGCCTTCCTTGACCCACACGACGAACGCGTAAGGCGCGTTTTCGTCATCAGTGAATCCTACGAACCAGGCATCCGGATAATATGAGCCCGTCTCCGCCGTACCTGACTTTGCATAGATGTCAAGACCTTCGTAATTGTACTCGCCGTAGTTCTCGACTACATTGTTCTTCATCATACTGCGAAGTTCTCTGGCTGTGTCTTTCTCGAGATATCTGCCCAGCGTCTTCCCTCCGGTCAGTTCTCTTAAGAACGTCGCGCTTTTGATGAGCGTCGGCTGCACCGCTTCTCCGTCGTTGGCGATCGCGCCCATATATACCCTCATCGCGCATGGATTGACCAGGTCATCAGCCTGACCGATCCCCGCCCAGCTGAGAGTGACATTGTCATCCGCAGGGAAAGTGAAAGAGCCTCTCGCGCTCATGACGCCGTTGACATCCACAGGTTCTGTAAGGCCCGCTTTCTCAGTGTACTCCTGCATGGCCGACGCCCCGACTTCTCTTGTCAGCTCGCCGAAAGCTCCGTTGCAGGACTGTGCAAGCGCTCCTCTGAAATCCACTTCTCCGTGCGACTCGACATCAGTAAAATCAACACCATTGTATTCGTTCACACCGTCGCAATCGAACAGGAAAGAATCCCTTCCCGGCAGGTTGTCGATGACAGCAGCTGCTGTCACCAGCTTGAAAGTAGATCCGGGAGTGATCGTGCCGTCCAGAAAATTGTTGAAGAAGTATCCGTTCCCGTCATCCTCAGGGATCCCGTCCGCAGGGTCAAATGTCGGAGTGCTGACCATGCACAGGATCTCCCCTGTCTTCCAGTTATATACGCCTACGAGTCCTGTCCTGTCCCCAAGCATCTCATACGCCGTGACATTGGCTCTGGCGTCTATAGTCAGTTTTATCCTTTTGCCCTGAGCAGAAGTATCGTATGTCCCGTTGAGAATATCATATCCTATCAGCTGACTCTTGAAGATGTTGATCGCTCCGCTTGCTATATTGCCGTGCGGATCTCCGACTGCGTGAACAGTCGCGCGTCTTACTTCCCAGTCATCGCTGTAATAAGGGCCGTCGCTTGTGCATTCTAGCAGGACCTCATCATTCCGGTCACATACTGTGCCCCTGTTGATGACGCCTTCTGTATATATCTGGGAGTTGCCGTAAAAACTCGCCCACTTGCCTCCCTCTTTGACGAATCTGGCACCGAAGACCACGACTCCGGTGAGAAGTACCATTGCCAGGAGGAGGCATATCAGAGCACGTCGTTCCTGTTTACGCATTATGCTCCTCCTTTTCCACGGCCAGACTTGAAGCCCGCCGCATATCCGCAGTCTTGAAATACGCCAGCATCGCCCACGACGTCAGCATACTCGTTCCTCCGGTAGAGACGAACGGGAAAGTGACGCCGGTAAGCGGGAAGAGATCCACAGCGCCGAACACATTGAGGATGGTCTGCACAAGGAAGATCGTCGCGGCGCCGCATGCGCAGATCGTGAAGAAGGTCGATCTGCCGGCCATTATGCTCATGACCGCAAATATCGTGAGTGTGATGATGCACAGCACAAGAAGTACCGCGATAATGAACCCCCACTCTTCCATAACGAAGCCGAAGACCAGGTCAGTGCTTGAAGCGCCTACATACTTGAGTGAGCCGTTGCCTGCACCGAGTCCGAGCAGTCCTCCGCCGGCTCCGAATGACATGGTTCTTGTCTGTTGATAGCCCTGGTCATCCGCGAATTCCCAGACATGCCCCCATACATCGAATCTGGAAGCAATGTATGGCTTGAATCGTAAAACCATCAGCCCCATGAGTCCCGCGCCTACTCCGGTGAGTATCATTCTTGACAGGTCACCGCTCCGGAGGAAGGAAACGACAAGGTATGTAGTGAAGAAAATAAGCGCGGTACCGAAGTCTCCCATTATTGCAAGGCAGCCAAGGCAGAACAGCGAAAAAGCAGCGTACATTATCGTACTGTTCTTCTGATAAAGCTCTTCCAGCGTGCCTGCGCCTACACATATGAATGCGAGCTTGACGATCTCTGACGGCTGGAATGAGAATCCGCCGATCGTGATCCAGTTGGCAGCCCCGTATTTTATGGTTCCGAGCAGGAGATTGAGTATCAGGACGATGACTGACAGCCCGATCAGTACAGGCTTCAGCCTGCGGGTGCGTTCAAGATCCCGCATATAGAAGCACATGAAGATCATGAGCGACAGTCCGAGCATCATCGACACGAATTCCTTGACTGTATTGCCCGGATTCCACGATGATGTTACAGCGAGATTGATCGTCGTCATGAAGAAAGCGATCATCTCCATCTCAAAGCCTTTCCGCCCCATTGCCTTGAACACCATGACATATGTCCACATAACGACACAGAGCAGAACTATGCTTATGACTGCACCCGGAGTAAGATCTTCCCCCATGCTGATGATAAGCTGTACGATCGTCAGCATCTGGAACAGAGTGATCGCCAGCAGGATCATCCAGGGAGCCACAGGTTCTTTGTCCAGGCGGCGCATCTTTTCGTTGTTTCTGCTTTCTTCGATGCTCGCCGGAGCCACAGTACAGTGGACCCCGCCTGCAACGATCTCATCCCCCGTATTGATAAGATACCGTCTGCCGGGTATCAGCTTGTACCCGTTCACGACCGTATCACTGGTCTCGCTCAGACTCTTGAGTATCCATTTAGTATCATCCCGCCTGGCCAGTATAGCGTGATTGCCTGAAATTGTCCTGACGGGGATGTTGATATCCGCAGACCTGCTCCGCCCTATTACATTCTCCCAGTGGGTGATCGGATAATTGCCTCCGTTTTCCACGAGAAAATAGCCCCAGATCTCCGGTGTGCATCTGGTGGTGAGAAGCGAGAATATAGACAGAAGAAGTATATATGCCGCGAGAACTACAAAGACCCACCGAAGTACGGTGGTCACCTCTCTGGCAAGTTCCGGATATGTCTGCGCAATATTAAGTATCCTGTAAAGTATATTTTCCATCTAAGCGTAGTATACAACGCAAAGCACGTATTTTTCCTTTAAATACGTTTATGTTGAAGCCGGGCAGCAGAATAAGTGCCTGGCTGATCCGTATGCGCCGGTCAGATTGGGCTCCGGACGGTCTCCTGTACGCACTGTGAAGTTTTCTGAAAACAAAAAGCGGATGACGGGCCCGGAAGCCTGTCATCCACCGGTGTGTATCTGTCAGTAACTGAAATCACCTGAATTATTTCCAGGAACTCTTGAGACCTACGATGCTGTTGAAGACTTTCTCGTCATCAGTCGTAAGCTCTGAATCGGCAATATAGTATCCTTTGCGGAAGAACTGGAATCTCTCGCCCGGCTTAACATTGGCAGCGGATGGTTCTGCATAGCCCCATGTCTCGACCAGTGATTCAGGATCGAACTCCATCTCTCCTGTCTCCTCGTTGGTCTTCATCAGATATCCGTACTCTCTGATCCTGATCTTAACAGCACTGTTTGCCTCGACGAAATGAATCGTTCCCTTGACCTTACGGCCTTCGAATCCGGAACCGCTGTGTGTCTCAGGGTCATATGTGCAGTGGAGCGCGATGATGTTGCCGTCCGGATCCTTCTCTACGCTGTTGCACGTAATGAAGTATGCGCCCTTGAACCTGACTTCGTTGCCAGGGAAGAGCCTGAAATACTTCTTGACAGGGACTTCCATGAAGTCATCTCCGTCGACCCAGAGTTCTCTTCCGAACGGGATCTCTCTTGTCCCCATCTCAGGTACCTTGCTGTTATTCTCGACGGTACACATCTCGATCTTATCCTCAGGATAGTTGTCGATAATGACCTTGATAGGATTCTTGACTACATTGATCGCCGGGACCTTGAGCTGCAGGTCTTCTCTGACGCACTGCTCGAGCTGAGCGATGTCGATCATTGTGTCCGCCTTGGTAACACCGATATCGTTGCAGAACTTGCGGATAGCTTCCGGTGTATATCCTCTCCTGCGGACCGCGGCAAGAGTGCACAGCCTCGGATCGTCCCATCCTTCTACCTTGCCCTCTTCAACCAGTCTGCGGATAAATCTCTTACTCATCAGCATCGTTGTGACATTGAGCGGAGCGAACTCGATCTGTCTAGGAGGATTCGGCCACCAGCCTACTTCTCTGACTACCCAGTCGTACAGAGGTCTGTGATCCTCGAACTCAAGGGTGCAGATAGAGTGAGTAATGCCCTCGATCGCGTCTTCGATAGGATGAGCGAAGTCATACATCGGATAGATGCACCACTTGTCACCTGTGTTGTGATGAGGCGCGTGTACTACTCTGTAGATAACAGGGTCTCTCATGTTGATGTTAGGGCTGGCCATATCGATCTTAGCCCTGAGGCAGACCTCTCCGTCTGCGTACTCTCCGGCTCTCATCTTCTCGAAGAGCGCGAGGTTCTCCTCTACCGGTCTGTTCCTGTACGGACTCTCCTTGCCAGGCTCCTTAAGCGTACCTCTGTATTCTCTGATCTGTTCCGGTGTGAGCTCGCATACGAATGCCTTGCCCTGCTTGATCAGCTCAACAGCGGCTTCATACATAGTATCGAAATAATCCGATGCCCAGAGCTTCTCGTCCCACTGGAACCCGAGCCAGTTAACGTCAGCCTCTATAGACTTGACAAATTCGATGTCCTCTTTCGTAGGGTTGGTGTCATCATATCTCAGATTACATCTTCCGTTATATTTAAGCGCTGTGCCGAAATTCAGGCAGAGCGACTTGGCGTGTCCGATGTGCAGATAACCATTAGGCTCAGGAGGGAATCTTGTTACGATCTCCTTGTGTTTTCCGGATGCCAGATCTTCGTTGATGATATCGTGGATAAAATTACCCGCCATATCCTTATATTCTTCAGCTGTTGCAAATGCCATAGTCGTACCCCTTTCAGGAAAATTCTCATAGATGAAGTTATTGTATCACAATGTACGCCCGTCTGACATTATTCTGAAGCAAAAAAACTCTATACACCTTGTATTATGTGCTTTCTGCGGTACGGCTCCCTTAATAAATCTGTCCAAAAGGTCACTGTATCATCACCGGTTTATGGTATGATTTATATATCTAACCATATAATGTAAGAGGTGGCTTATGGAGAAATACCCGATTTATACTGAGATCAACAACTGCCGCGACTGTTACAAGTGTGTACGTACCTGTCCGGTCAAGGCTATCCAGATCAGAAACGCTCACGCCGAGATCCTGCATGACAGATGCACATACTGCGGCACATGCGTCAATGAATGCCCTAACGGTGTCAAAGTAATAAGAAACGACATAGACAAGGTGGAGATGGCATTCCTGTCTCACCGCAGAGTCATTGTCTCTCTGGCTCCTTCATACATGTCCGAGTTCAAGGGACAAGAGGATAATTTTATAAGAGCACTGTACAAGCTGGGCTTTGACGCTGTCAGTGAAACAGCCATCGGCGCTGCGATCGTTTCACAGGCACTTGATATGTACTATGCCGAACACGGCCACGCCAATTTCATCTCCACAGCGTGTCCTTCAGTAGTTGAGCTGGTAAGGAAATACTACCCTGAGTGTATCCCGGAGCTCGCTCCGGTTCCATCACCGCTGCAGACACACAGCGCGTATCTCAGGCGCCTGTACGGCAATGACATAGTGATCGTATTCATAGGACCGTGCATAGCCAAGAAGGTCGAAGCAGATACCCATCCGGGATATCCTGATATAGCGCTGACTTTCCGTGAAGTAGAGCAGTGGTTCGAAGAGGAAAATATCCAGCTGGATAACATTGATACAGGCATCCCTGTAGAGTTCGTTCCGGCCAAAGCCGGAAAGGCTGCGATCTACCCTATTGAAAACGGTCAGATAGAGACATCCAAGATCTGGATGAATCATTTTGTAGAGCAGAACGCCCTGTCGGTGTCCGGTGTCGAAAGGATCATGTCCGGTCTGGCAGGTGTCCATACAGATGACTTCCTCGAGGCACTGAACTGTGACGGCGGCTGTATCAACGGTCCGGGAACAAGCCGTGAAGAATCTGTAGTAGTACGCAAAAAATCTGTAGCCGCGGGCGTAATGCAGCGCCTGACAGAACCTGATATCTTTGACGGAGACGCTGATTTCGCGAGAGAAGTCCTTGAAAAAGGATACGGTATCCTGAATGCTGAATCTCCGAAAGAGGCTCAGGTAACCAGTCTGGACTTCAGCGAGGATGAGATCCAGAAGGCACTCCAGAAGCTCGGCAAGAATGGACCGGACGACGAACTCAACTGCGGAGGATGCGGATACAGGACCTGCAGAGATATGGCAAGGGCTCTCCTGGCAGGTATTTCTGAAGCAGAGATGTGTGTCACCAAAATGCGTAAGGACGCTGAGAGCAAGGTCGACATTCTTCTCTCCACGATCCCGCACGGTGTCGTCATCGTAGACAAGGATCTCAATATAGCAGATCTCAATAAGCGGTTCGTAGATATTTTTGAGGAATACCCGGAAGGCTTCCTTGACGCAGAAGGCCTGAGATCTTTCCGCGGTTCGCCGGTATCGATGTTCGTACCTTTCGCCGAGATGTTCCGAGAGCAATTCTATATGAACAAACCTGCGCAGTACAGATTCAAGCACGAAGGCAAGGTAATGCGTGTAACATTCTTCCTTGTCGAGTCCAAGGAGCTGCTCGGTGCGATGTTCGAGGATATCACTACGCCTATCGTAAGGCGTGAAGCTGTAATTGAGAAGGCTGAAGAAGTAATCGTAAAATCCCTCACCACAGTTCAGCAGATTGCTTCCCTTCTCGGTGAAAACGCAGCAGAGACCGAGATCGTACTGAACTCCATCATCGAAGAATTCAATGTCCACGGTGACAGATCGGCAGATTACGGTCTTGTAGAGGATGAAGGCGGTGGCAGCGATGATGAATGATATATGCATAGATATCGATTATCAGCAGATATTCAAGCACGGCCAGCGTATCGGCGGAGATGTTTTCCTTCTTGACAGGAGTGAAGGCTCTAACATCATAACCGCTACTCTTTCCGATGGTCTCGGAAGCGGTGTCAAAGCTAACGTGCTTGCTTCTCTGACGACTCACATGGCGAACAAGCTGTCCTTCTCACCTATCGATCTTGACCACTCGGCAGGGATCATCATGGACACTCTTCCTATCGACAGAGAGAAAGGCATCAGCTACTCAACATTTACGATGGCTAAGATCGTCTACTCCAATGATAAGTCATTCATACGAGTCGGTCTGATAGAATACGACAATCCGGACAGTCTTCGGTTCTCCTATGATGTACCTGTGACGTGGGACAAAACAGAGACAGTTCTCAACAGAAAAAACGCTGTCAAGCGCGAGGCGATCAAGTCTTCCCAGTTCGAGATGCGCGAGGGAGACCGCCTCATATTCTTCAGTGACGGTATCGCTCAGGCCGGAGTCAGTCTCGGAGAGATCCCTGCAGCTCCTGCGAGGCCAAAGGTATACGGGCAGAAAACTCCGGTGAGAACAGCACGCCCTTCCTCCGGTGTAGGAGTCATGGGCTGGGGCGAAGAGAACGTAAAGAAATTCGTCGAAGACCTGCTGAAGAAGAAACCGGAGATCTCTTCCCGCCAGCTGTCCCGTGAGATCGTCACACAGGCATTCAAATTCGACAAGTACAAGGCGAATGATGATATCACCTGTGTTGTAGTATATGTCCGGAAGCCAAGGCGTACCCTTATCGTCACCGGAGCGCCCAGAAGCAAGGAATCCGACAAGAAGCTAGGTGAAATAATCCGAAATTATAACGGCAAGGTCATAGTCTGCGGAGGGACAACAGCAAAGATCGTAGCCAGAGAGCTGGGCAAAGATGTGAAGGCGGACAGATCTCCTTCCGGCAGCCTGCCTCCTGCCAGCATCATAGAAGGTGTAGACCTTGTTACCGAAGGAATGCTGACACTGTCAGCGGTAGGCGAACGCCTATATAAGAAGACCCTTCTCAAAGAAATGCCTGAAGATCCGGCAAAGCGCATCATCAGTATACTCAGAGAGACTGATCAGATCGAGTTCGTTGTCGGAACCAAGATCAATGACGATACAGATGATCCGAGCACTGCCGCCAAGATAGGTGTCAGGTTCCCGCTTATAGATCAGATCACGCGCTCACTTAAGCAGAATTATCTCAAGGAAGTCGAGGCCACTTATATCTAGGCTGAATGAATAAGCGCCGCTTTCACGCATATGTGAAAGCGGCATTTTTTGTCACCATAAAGCCCCGCGGCAAGACGCGGGGCTTTGTCAGTTGTCTGAAACAGATATCAGATATCTGTTCTCGCGAGTATCTGCGCAGGTGTCTTGCGCATCGTCACATATACCGGTATGAGGCCGGAGATCAGATTGAATACGACGAGTATCGCCAGTGAAACAGCAGCTATGATCGGATTGATCATATACATCCCTTCAAGATAATATGTGATCTTGACGAGGTTATACAGTATATAGTACATGATTGCTATGCCCGGAAGTGCTGTGATCAGGGTTATCACGAGGATCTCTCCGGAGAACATCCTGTAGATATCCTTCTTCTTGAGCCCGATAGCTCTCAGGGTACCGACCTCCTTGATCCTTGACAGGAAGGATGATCTCAGCATCAGGAACATCTCGATGAGTGAGATCAGGAAGATGATGCCCGCTACAGCCAGAGCCGATGTAAGCTGATCCCTGCGCTCATGTATGTAGGCTTTCCGCTCTTTCGCATCGTTGACCTTGCACGGAAGTGACTGTGTGTCCAGCAGGCTCTTGACCTGAGTCGTGTTAGGCGCGTATACGGTAAAGTTCTTCTGTTTGCTTATATAGTCCGCCTTGATAGTTGCAGCGCCGACATAGTATGTATCATCACCGGCCTTGTCTGACTTGTAATAACCACATACCTTGAGCTTGTGGCCGCCCATCTTGGTGCTGATGCTTTTGCCGATCTCATAGTCTTCCTCTTCTTCATGCGAGTCATTGACAAGCACATGATACAGTCCGTCCGGCATCTGTCCGCCATCCTTGAGGCTTATTCCGTCATCAGCGAGAGCGATGTCTTTGACACGCCCTGCCTGGATCAGATCCTGTTCCTCTTCCTCACCTCCGACAAAGCCGAATTCATCGGTCTGGTTATTCGCGTTGGTCAGAATATACATAACCTGACTCGGATCGACGAAGAGTGACGGAGATTCGACATCACTGATGCCTACTATAGTGTAGGCATCAAGATTCGGAACGGTCAGTCTGCGTCCGATAAACTCTTCAGCCGTATCGACGCCGACCGCCGCACCGGTTTTATCACGGAGGAAGCTGTCCACTACCATTTTGTCAAGAACAACGTCATGGTCTCCTTCAGGCATTTTACCTATTACCACCTGTTCCGGCTGCAGTACGTCTGTCTGAGCAAGAGAAACATTCAGATCAGTCGTCGCGTACCCTGTCTGCAGATAATCGTCCATAGGGAAAGTGATCGCCTTTTTGCTGTCACCCGGCATAACGTAAGAAACGCTGTCCAGGCTCTCTACGACTTCCATGAGAGCGTCATCTTTCTCGGAGTTAGCTACAGTGATATAGTTCCCGTTAGTCTGCCGGTAGTCAGTCGGCTTGACTTCTATAATGCCCATAACATTACTTACCGCAAGCATGGTGAACATAGCCGCGAATACGAACCCTATCATCAGGAATTTACGTATCTTCTTGAAATTCTTCACGGTATCCCATCCGTTGCTGAGCATGTTGAACGGAGTATAGATCGAGGAATAGCGCGCTTTGAATTTCTTAGGAAGATACGCGTTGTAGTCGAAATCGTTGTTCTCGAAATAGCTCTCATCCATTGCCTGATAGTGTTCATCAAGCATCTCGATATTCGCTGTATCATCGACTACATGGAGCTTGTTCCCCGTATTTATATACAGGTTGCCGCCGCGGATGACCAGCTTGATATCCGCAGGGCTTTCATCATCACTGTATACCTTGACGTTCACATCACCGCCGGAGAAGTCTCTCACGACAGGCATGTCTTTGAGATAGATCTTGTTCTCCAGCTGATAATCAAGATATCTGGACGAATCGTTGCTGTAAGCCTTGATGACCTTACCGTCCTTCATCTCGGCGACATGGTCGGAGTAGAATTCAGCGATCCTGCGTTCGTGGGTTACCAGAATGACCAGCCTGTCTTTGGAGATCGTCTTGATGATGTTCATGATCTCAAGGGTGTTGGCACTGTCCAGATTACCCGTAGGCTCATCGGCAAGGATGATGCGAGGGTTCTTGACGATGGCTCTCGCGATAGCGACTCTCTGCCTCTGGCCTCCCGAAAGCGCGCTTGCAGGTTTGTTCCTGTACTGATATATACCTACTTTCTCAAGGCAGTAGTTGACTCTCTGCGCCACAGTCTTACGGTCTTTGACCCCGACCATCCTGAGCGCAATGGCGACATTCTCGAAGACGGTCCTGTCATCAAGCAGGTTGAAGTTCTGGAATATGTATCCTATGCTGGCATTCCTGATCTTGTCGATCTTATTGCTGGAAAATCTCGTGATGAGCTGGTCATCGATGTAGATCTTTCCGGAATTGACCTTGTCAAGTCCTCCTATAGCGTTGAGCAGTGTAGTCTTACCGCAGCCTGACGGTCCCAGCAGACAGACAATGCCTCTGTCAGGCAGGATCATGGAGGTGTTATCGATGACGTGGATCTGGTTTGACTTCCCTTTGTAGAAGTACTTGTTGACTTTTTCAAGTTTTATCATCGTCTACGCCTCCTCTCTGAATGCCTTCATCGCGCTCTTGGTAAAGATATTACGCGAGTATCTGCCTGCGATGAGCAGTGACATAAGGAGCAGCAGGACTGCAAGCGCCGCATAATCCGCCGGTGTCAGATAGTACAGTAGCTTGTTGACCTGACTGAGAGGCAGGTAGCCCTTCCTGACAAGCAGGACGAAAATGATATCCACACTGTACGCGATCACCATCATCAGCAGGAGCTCTATCCTGAGGATCGTGTCCGTATTCCGCTTGGTCGCGCCAAGGATCCTGAGAGTCGAGTAGTACTGGTTTCTGGACCTCATGATCAGCCTGATAACAGCATATGCTATGTAGAAGAGGATCACGAACTCGACTGCGAGTCTGGCGTAAGTTATCATCTGGAGGACAAAACTGTATCCGCCTGTCATATCCGTCAGCGTTTCCTTGAGAGCCAAGGTCTTGAAGCCTGCGTCCTGAAGTGCAGCAAGAGTATCGTCTGACCTGGTCTCGTTTTCCATGAAAGCGCTTATCTGGAAGTAGCCTTTGTCGAACAGCTTGTTGAAATCAGTGTCGCTGATAAACACACAGCTGTAATACATGTCATAGTCTTCTTTTCTTATATCCAGCAATTCTTCTATATTATTGGTAGTCAGTACCTGTGTTACTTTGAAATCCAGAGAAGACTCAAAGAATCTGTTGCTGACTGTCAGACCGAAGTCCTTTCCTACAGCCTCTGCGTCAGTATAATAATATGACTGATCCTCAAAGATATATACTTCGCCTTCAGGGACCATTGGTGACGGATATACACCTCTGTCATACTCGTTGGCGACCTTGACACCGCCGAAGTCGAGGACTGATTTTGACGATGTGGCCATCATGTTGATCAGGAGGTCGCTCGCGACCTTATCGCTGACATAGATCGTAGAGTATCCGTAGAGCGAATAGTTTTCTTCCTCTCCTCCGCTGCTGTCTATAACGATGCCTGCTATGGTAATAGGATGCCCGAAGTCATATTTCTGCATCTGCCCCATATCCTGCAAGATTACTTCTGAACCTATCAGATCCTCGCCGAGGCCATTGATATTCATAAAAGCATCGCTGGAGGAATTAGTGTTGACGATGATCTCATATTCATTCTCCGGCAGGTGTCCGTATGTGAGGTCGCTTTCACTGACCATGGAAGTAGGATAGACGGAGCCTTCTACAAAGAAATCGCCCAAGGAAAAACTGATGCCCGTATCAATCGCAATGTCATTGCGTACGACAGTCTTGATATTATCGATGTTTTCAATTTTAGCGATATCCTGCTCCGTGAATGCCGTCTCATCTTCCTTCTTGACGATG
Organism: Mogibacterium sp.; assembly: GCA_017431175.1. Taxonomy (GTDB): domain Bacteria; phylum Bacillota; class Clostridia; order Peptostreptococcales; family Anaerovoracaceae; genus Crickella. The sequence continues at coordinate 3,660 of JAFRLN010000132.1, read as the reverse complement.
ATCCTGTCTGAGCTGGACTGTGTGAAGTACGGATTGGTACCGAGCAGCTCTTCCTGGTGCATGCTGTTCTTCGTCGTCGCGTACTGGCTCAGCACGGCTGATGCTACGAAAAGATAAACGATAAACAGCAGTATGAACTTGGCCGGCAGGTTGAATGTGTTCCTTACACCCAGCATAAGCTGAGAAGACTTCCGCATCTTCCCGGGCTTCGGCACATTGCCGTCCTGAACAGTCTGTTCTTTTTCGCTTCTCTGCGAAGTTCTGGCTCTGCGTTCAGCCTCTTCACTTCTTGCAACCCTGCCTTTGCGTACAGGTGTGCTCTCCTGAGCTGTGCTGTACAGATCATCATCTTCCGCGATGCCGGCATCCTCTTCATAGGTAAGACCGCCTTCGTGGCGCACTTTCTTATCTTCTATTATCCTGCCGTCATGCATGGTAAGCTTGCGGGTGACATATGGCTCTGCCTGCTCATAGTTATGAGTGACGATAACGACCAGCTTGTCATGAGATACTCTGCTGAGAGTCTCCATAACGCTCTCTGCCGATGTGCTGTCAAGATTGCCGGTCGGCTCATCCGCTACGATGATCGGCGCATCCTTCGCAAGCGCTCTCGCGATGGCAACTCTCTGTTTCTGTCCTCCGGAAAGCTTGGATACTTTGGTATTTCTGTACTGGCTGAGACCGACAAGATCGATGAGCTCGACTATCCTGTCTCTGCATTCGGACCTCTTTTTACCGGAAAGCAGCATTACGACTTCGATATTCTGATAAACCGTATAACTGTTGATCAGATTGAAGTCCTGGAAGATGTTTCCGATATATGTCTTGCGGTATCTTTCATAGTCTTCCGTTCCGTACGCAGTAGTATCTTCACCGCATACGAACATCTCACCTTCTTCATAGGTGTCAAGACCGGATATTACGTTGAGAAGAGTCGATTTACCGCTGCCGCTCTCACCGGTGATCGCGACAAACTCTCCGATATCAAGCGCGAGATCGACACGGGCAAAACCCATGCTGACCGAGTCTTCCGTTGCGTAATACTTCGATACCTTCTTTAACTCGATGGTATGTGCCAATTTCTATCCTCCTGTATCAGAATGTACGCGGCGCAGGGCCGCATACGCATACATAGAACATTATAACACTATATAGCGTCAATATATACTAAAAAATACTAAATATTGTAACGCGTTGCTTGATTGCTCTCACTTTGTCACACAAAATGAGCCGCATTGCTGCGGCTCTTTGTTATAACATATATGAGTTGATGTGTCAAAAAGAAACGTCCGGAATGTCACATCAGATCTTGTCGTTGCTTCCGAGAACATGGACCATCTTGTGTGCGACCATGTCCTTGACAGCCTGTCTTGCAGGCTTGAGGTACTGACGCGGGTCGAAGTGACTTGGGTTCTCTGCAAGATGCTTACGGACATGAGCTGTCATTGCAAGACGGATGTCGGAGTCGATGTTGATCTTGCATACGGAGAGCGTTGCAGCCTTACGGAGCTGCTCTTCCGGAATACCGATAGCATCCGGCATATTTCCGCCGTACTCGTTGACCATAGCGACGAATTCCTGTGGAACAGATGATGAACCGTGGAGAACGATCGGGAATCCAGGCAGTCTCTTCGAGACTTCTTCAAGTACATCGAATCTCAGTGGAGGAGGAACGAGGATACCTTTCTCGTTTCTTGTGCACTGTTCAGGACGGAACTTGTAAGCGCCGTGGGATGTGCCGATAGCAATAGCGAGTGAGTCGCAGCCTGTTCTTGTAACGAACTCTTCTACTTCCTCAGGACGTGTATAGCTTGCCTGCCCTGCCTCTACTACTACTTCATCCTCAACTCCTTCGAGTGTTCCGAGCTCAGCCTCAACTACTACGCCGTGTGCGTGAGCATATTCAACTACCTGACGTGTGATCGCGATATTCTCTTCGAATGGCTTGGAGGACATATCGATCATTACCGATGTGAATCCGCCGTCGATGCAGCTCTTGCAGAGCTCGAAAGAGTCACCGTGGTCAAGGTGAAGAGCGATAGGGATCTCAGGATTCTCGAGAACTGCTGCCTCTACCATCTTCATCAGGTAATTGTGGTTAGCGTAAGCGCGCGCGCCCTTGGATACCTGCAGGATAACCGGGCTTCTCAGCTCGCCTGCTGCTTCTGTGATACCCTGAACGATCTCCATGTTGTTAACATTGAACGCACCGACCGCATAACCGCCATCGTATGCTTTTTTGAACATTTCAGTTGTTGTTACCAGTGGCATTTTTTACCCCCTTCTTGTTATATAGGTATAGATTATATTACTTAATCTCTCTTACGCTCATATTAATTATAATTGCGGCAGGGTCAAATATCAACTCGAGAGTATGTTTTTTCTTCTGCTGATCAGTATCCCGCCTTTACATCCACTCTGTGGAGCATCGGGCCGCCTTCAGCATACCGCTTCAGGTTTTCACAGAAGAACTCTACTGTCAGGTCGACAGTATACGGCAAAGACATATCCCCTGCTATATGAGGAGTGACGATACAGTTCTTCGCAGTCCACAGCGGATGATCCGCCGGAAGCGGTTCCGGCATCACAACATCAAGCATTGCTCCCGCGATCCTGCCTTCGTTAAGCGCGGATATCAACGCATCCTGATCGACAGCAGTGCCCCTTCCGACATTGATGATAAGCGCCTTCTTCGGGAGACAGCTGATCAGCTCCGCACTCAGAAGCCCTTCCGTCTCGGGAGTACCCGGAACGCACATGACCAGCACATCTGTGTCCTCCGCATTATCAGCAAAATCATTCAACGGGTATGTCCGGTCAAAACAATCGACCGGCCTGCCGCTCCTGTTGAATCCTGCAACAGTATCCGCGCCGAGGGCTTTGAATCTGACTGCGGCATTGCAGCCGATGTCTCCTGTTCCGATGACAGCTATTCTGCTTCCCGCGATCGAACGCGTAGGGATATCCTGCACCCAGCCTCTCTCATCTGTGATCTTCCTGTATTCCGGCATCTGCTTCATGAGCATCAGAGATGCCATGATGATATATTCTGAGATCGCTCTTCCGTATGCTCCCGAACTGTTGGTGAGGATCACATCTCCGGAGTCAAAGATCCCGGTCGAAATCAGTTTGTCTGCCCCTGCGTAAGGAGTGTGGCACCATTTTATTTCGCTTGCTTTCAGGACAGCCCGGTAATCAGCAGTGTATAAGATCTCCGCGCCGGGCAGATCTTCTGCCGCAGCCTCCGTATCATTATAAAACAGTGCAGAGTAACCGTGTTCCTCCGCCGCGGCTTTCATCATCCTTTTATTGTCCTCTGACAGAAAATCAGCGATTATAAGGCAATTCTTCATATCATTCTCCCGGTGAAGGACTGACAGTCTTACCCATGTTCCATATCCTGACAGCATCCTGAGCCGCTTTGAGCCTGTCTTCTGCTCTTCTGTATTCAAACTGGATCGTCTGAGCTCCGCACTCCATGCACATCACATACCAGCACCATCCGTTCTCTTCTTCAAGCAGAGCGGGGCCGCCGCATCTGGGACAATCAAATATTTCCAAACTCTTATATATTTCCATCAAGCATTCCTCCGTTAATCTGAGTTTTTTGATTATATCATTATTCAGTTATTCACTTCTATAATATCATGTATTTTATTG
>JAFRLN010000012.1 GCA_017431175.1 Mogibacterium sp. | reverse complement strand
TAAGCGCGAAAGCTTTGATCGGTCTGGTGCTCATGATGTGAGGACCGGCGCAGAGTTCAACAAAGTCTCCCTGCTGATAGAAAGAAATCTCCTCATCTTCCGGAAGGTCTTCGATCAGCTGCACTTTATAAGGCTCATCCTTCTCTTTGTACATCTGGATCGCCTCATCTCTAGGCATAGTGAAATAATTCAGTCTGTCACCTTTCTTGATGATCTTCTTCATCTCTGCCTCGATCTTGTCGAGATCCTCTCTTGTGAGAGGCGGCATGTCGAAGTCATAATAGAATCCGTTATCGATCGATGGTCCGATCGCAAGCTTCGCGTCCGGATAGAGGTTCTTTACCGCCTCAGCAAGGACGTGAGAGCATGTATGTCTGTAAGCTTTCTTACCTGCGTCCGAATCAAAAGTCAGGATATTCAGTTCGCAGTCATGATCAATGACTGTACGCAGATCGCAGGTCTTGCCGTCAACCTCAGCGATGCAGGCAGCTCTGGCAAGTCCGTCACTGATGTCTCTCGCGATATCATAAGCCGACATCGGCTCAGCGTAGTCCTTCTTGCTTCCGTCTTTCAGTGTAATAATCAATTCGTGTTTCCTCCTTCTATTCCGTGACAACTGGGACGTTTCGTTCTGTCACATTTTCAGTGTGACGAACGGGACGTTTCGTTCTGTCACATTTCCCGGGAAGGGACAAAAAAGAGTCCCCTCCGACTGTGTGTCAGAAGGGACGCATACTATCTAAGTATCCGTGGTTCCACCCATCTTCCGGCAAGATCTCTTACCGGCACTCATTAAGGCTTATAACGCGGCCAAAGCGGGCAGGATTGGTGCCACTCGGAGGTGGTGTTCAGCGCGCCAGGTCTGGGATGATTCCAGCTGCCATCCCTCTCTCTTGAGACCATCCGGCGTACCTACTGTCCTCGTCAACGTTTTACTCGCAAATGCTACCACCTTGTCAGGCGATTGTCAAGAGATGGTGGTCGGTATCTCTCTCATCGCCACAGACTGTGACAAAACGAAACGTCCCAGTTGTCACGGTCTGATGTCGATGATTTCTTCTGAGGCGACTGCGGCGTCTACGAGTGCCTTGACATCGAGAGCTGACTCGGATCTCTCTATACGCTCGAGCTTAGGCTTGGTGACAGGATGTTTCGGCAGGAACACAGTGCAGCAGTCTTCATAAGGCTGGATCGAGATATCGTAAGTGCCGATCTCGCGGGCTTTGTCCATGATATCCACCTTGTCCATCGCTATGAGCGGTCTCATGACCGGCATGCTGACGACTGAATCTGTTACGACCAGAGCTTCTGCTGTCTGGCTTGCGACCTGGCCGAGGTCCTCACCTGTGATCAGCATCATATCGTGATTCTTAATCGCGATCTGCTCTGCTATCCTCATCATGAATCTGCGTACGAGAAGTGTGGTCTCGTCCTCCGGGCAGTTCTGTACGATCTGCTCCTGTATCGGAAGAAGGTTGATCACATGCATGCGTACAGTTCCCATGTATCCTGCAAGAACTTTAACGAGGTCTTCTACCTTCTTCTGTGCTCTCTGGCTGGTATACGGATATGAATGGAAGTGCACCGCCTCGATATTCATTCCTCTCTTCGCCATCATGAAAGCTGCAACCGGGCTGTCGATGCCTCCGGACATCAGGATAAGTCCCTTTCCGTTGGTACCGAGCGGAAGACCGCCAAAACCTTTGATCTTGTCCCTGAATATATAAGCCGCCTCACGTCTGACGTCTACAGTGATCGTAACGTCAGGGTTGTGGACGTTTACATTCAGGACCTTGCATCTCTTGAGAATGATGGCGCCGACGATCCTGCCGATCTCAGGCGACTCAACAGCGAATGACTTGTCCGCTCTCTTGCCTTTGACCTTGAATGTGTGAACGTCTTCTTCCGCGATGATCTGCTGCATCATCTCGGCAGCCAGTCTGCCTATCTCGTCTATATCCTTCGGAGCCTCGACCGCAGGGCTTACGCTCGCTACGCCGAAAACTCTGACGCATTTTGCGATAACATCGTCCTCAGGTACCGAAGCCGGAACTCTGACGAACATGAGTCCTTCGATCCATCTTGCCTCCGCGTCGTCAAAGCATTCAATCGCTTTCCTGACTCTCTCGAGAAGTACTTTCTCAAAATACGGCTTGTTCATTCCCTTGAGAGCGACCTCACCGCATCTCACGATATATAATTTCTTTTCCATGTATTACTCCAGTATATTGTTATTATTCTATGCAAAATCATAGTCTATCGTGATATATACCTCATATCCCGGATAGCATTTTTCTACATCTCGCTTCAGCATATCTCTTACAGCGGTCTTGTCTGTTTTACCAAAGTTTACTAATATAGCGAATTTTATAGCTTTGTCAACCTGGTCTACATAGAATCCGTTGACCTGTATGATATCTTCATACCTTCCTGCAAGTTCGCGGATCTTGTCACGCATCTCTATTACTGTCTCATCCCTTGAATTGACTGCGTATATCGAGACACCCATCATCATCACGCCGGTATCCTTCAGGACTTTTTCAGCGATATTTCTCTGCAGATTATCTATCCATGAAGCTTTTAAGGCATCAGCGACCTCGATATGGGCAGATCCCACCATAGTGTCCTTGCCGTAGCTGTGGATCGCCAGGTCAAACACATCTTCAACTTCAGGGAATTCAAGGATAGACTGCTTCACTGCCTGCGCAAGATCCGCGGATATACGCTCCCCGAGAATATCGCTCACAGTGATCCGAAGAGTATCTATTCCGGACTTGATAATGAAAACAGAGATCAGCGCTCCGACATAGGCTTCAATATTGATACCGCTGAATATCATGATCAGCGCCGCGATCAGCGCAGACAAGGTAAGTATACTGTCATGAACGGAATCATGGCCGGAAGCGATAAGTGCTTCAGAATCAAGTGCCTTTCCCCACTTCTGAATGTATGTACCGGTCACGATCTTGCAAATGATCGCCGCCGCCATAACTATGAATGTAGCTGTTGAGTATTCTATCGGCTGAGGATGAACGATTCTCTGAGCCGACTCAAAGAGAGATGTAGCTCCGGCATAGACGATGAGCATACCTATCAGCAGTGCAGACAGATATTCCGTGCGTCCGTACCCGAATGGATGATTCCTGTCCGGGGCCTTAGTTGAAAGCATTGTCCCGATTATCGTGATGAGTGAAGAAAGCGCGTCACTGACATTGTTCACGGCGTCCATTCTGATAGAAACAGAGTTGGACGCTGTTCCCACTATGAATTTGAATACCGCCAGTATTAAATTTACTGCTATTCCGGCTATGCTGGTCCGGATAATAGATCTTGCTCTTTCCATCTGAAAGCTGATTATCTCCTATCTGAAGCTTCCGAGTTTCCTGAATCTCGTGACAGCTGCTCTAGTCTTCTCGATGACATAATCCATCTCTTCTATCGTGTTGAATTCCGAAAAGCTGAATCTGATCGCGCCTTCTATGGCTTTGTGGTCAAGCCCCATCGCCTGCAGCACATGACTGTCTCCTGTCTTGTGCGACGAGCACGCAGATCCGGTAGAAACGTATATCCTGTCCTGCTCGAGCGTGTGCAGAAGCACCTCGCCGCGCGTGCCTTTGAATGTCAGATTGAGGACGCCCGGACACCTCTTTCTATAATCAAGAAGCGTATATCCGAGTTCTTCCGGACCGTTGAGTACGACATCCTGAAGCTCTGTCATCAGGCCTCTGCGCAGATAGTCATTCAGTTCTCCCATGCGTTCCATCTTAGTGATAAGGTTGTCATAAGACATCCTTGCCGCAAGTCCGAGTCCTGCGATTCCTGCAGTATTCTCAGTCGAAGATCTGTATCCGTTCTCCTGTCCGCCTCCGGTCATGAATGCAGGCAGTTTAAGGTCCTTATTCATATACAGGAAACCCGTGCCTTTAGGTCCGTGGAATTTGTGCCCGCTGACTGATACCAGATCAAAAGCGGCATCGTCAAGAGGAAGCTTACCAAAAGCCTGGACAGCATCAGTATGGAAAACGATCTTCGTTCCGTTCTTCCTGTTATACTCTCTTACAGCTCTTGCCGCCGGTATGACAGGCTGGATCGTGCCGGTCTCATTATTAACCGCCATAATGGATACCAGGATAGTATCATCCGTAAGTAACTCGCTGACTGTTTCCGGATCGACGCATCCTTCCCTGTCCACGCTGAGATACTCCACGGTAAAACCATCATCCGACAGTCTCCGGCATGTCTCAAGTACAGCAGGATGTTCTATCCTTGTCGTGAGAATACGGCTGCCCCTTCTCCTGAGCTTGCGGACAGTAGAGACCAGAGCCATATTATCACTCTCGGTCCCGCCTGAAGTGAAGATCACCTCTCCGCCCGGATGCATCAGGTCCTCTATATCACGTCTGGCGTCAAAGAGAATGTTGCCTGCTTCAAATCCGAGAGAATGCAGAGACGAAGGATTGCCGTAGTTCTCCTTCGCCATTCTGTACATGAGCTCAGTCACTTCATCATATTGTCTTGTTGTAGCGCTGTTATCAAGATATATCATTGTTGTTCTTTTCCTTAAAAAAGCTCCTCAAAGAGGAGCTTATCCGGGTTACTTAGCGAATTCTGTTGCCTTAGTCTCTCTGATAACGTTGACCTTGATCTGTCCCGGATACTCGAGTTCCGCTTCGATTTTCTTGGCGATCTCTCTTGCGAGCATCGGTACTTCGTCGTCTTTGACCATAGTAGGCTTGACTGCGACTCTGATCTCACGTCCTGCCTGGATATCATATGACTTGTCAACGCCCTTGGTGGAGTTGGCGATCTGCTCAAGGTTCTCAAGTCTCTTGATGTAGGACTCAAGGGTCTCTCTTCTTGCTCCCGGTCTGGCTGCTGAAAGAGCATCTGCCGCCGCTACGAGCATAGATTCAAGTGTTGTTGCCTCAGCATCACCATGGTGTGCCTCAACCGCGTTGATGACCTTCCATGATTCTTTGTACTTCTTGCAGATATTGACTCCTATCTCGACATGTGTTCCCTCGACTTCATGGTCTATAGACTTGCCGATATCGTGGAGGAGTCCGCCTCTTCTGGCGAGCTTCGGATCGAGTCCGAGCTCATCAGCCATCATTCCGGCGAGAGTCGCGACCTCGATAGAATGCTGAAGAACGTTCTGTCCGTAAGACGTTCTGTACTTCAGTCTTCCGAGGAGTTTTACGAGTTCAGGATGCAGATTGTGCACACCTGTCTCGAAGCATGCGCGCTCTCCCTCTTCCTTGATGATATTGTTGACTTCCTTGGTAGCCTTCTGGACCATCTCCTCGATCCTTGCCGGATGGATACGTCCGTCAACGATGAGTTTCTCAAGAGCGATCCTTGCGATCTCTCTTCTGACAGGATCGAAACCTGAAAGGATAACTGCCTCAGGGGTATCATCGATGATAAGATCTACACCGGTAAGAGTCTCAATGGCTCTGATATTACGGCCTTCTCTTCCGATGATCCTGCCCTTCATATCATCATTAGGCAGGCTGACGACACTGACAGTACTCTCGGTGACCTGATCTGCCGCGTATCTCTGGATCGCGGTAGTGATGATCTCCCTCGCTCTCTTGTCGCCTTCTTCCTTAGCTTCGTTCTCAATTCTGACGATCATCTCAGAAGCATCCTTGCGGATGTCGCCTTCGACCTCCTTGAGGAGAATCTCACGGGCTTCATCTCTGGTATAGCCTGAGATCCTCTCGAGCTCAGCGACCTGCTTGGCGATGTAAGCATCGATCTCTCTGTGTTTTTCATTCCTCGACTGTTCTCTTTTGGTGAGACCATTTTCGCGCTTCTCGATATTCTCGAGCTTGCGGTCGATGTTTTCTTCTTTCTGAAGTATTCTTCTCTCGGACTTCTGGACTTCGTTCCTTCTCTGCTTGAACTCTTTCTCATAGTCCTCTCTCAGTCTGTGGATTTCCTCCTTTGCCTCAAGAATCTTTTCTTTTTTCAGATTCTCTGCAGTATTCTGCGCGTCAAGCACGATATTCTTCGCCTGCATCTCCGCGCTTCCGATTGCTTTCTCACCGATGTTCTTGCGATAGATATAACCAATCAGTATACCGACAATAAGGAGGACGATGCTGACCACGATGCCCAATGCTGTCATAAGCACCTCCTTATGTTGTTAAGATTTGTAATATATATACAGTTCCGGGCTGCCGGCAATGTCCCGTTAAATATATCATTGCTCTCAACGGCATCTGATAAGCCCTTCTGAGAGCCGGAACTGAACCAAACAGCATTCAAATTGCATAGATTTACCCAAATATTATACCGATACCAATGTGTCTAGTCAATGGCTCCGTCTTTACGATGTCATCCCTCAATTGTTATAAGCAACTCCTTGTGTTACAATTTCATTTATCAAACTGATCCGGAGGTCATCCTATGCAGGAATCAAGACACAATGAAACACCTGAATGCAGAGAACTCAGGGCTCTGCTGGCCGGGCGTACCGGAACTAGCCCCGAAGACTGGTTCCTTACTTTCCGCGCGAGAGAATCGATGCAGACAGTATTCGAGGAGATCTGCAGGCGATCAGGCGCCGGGGATGTCATCATTCAGCCATTTACTTGTTCGACCGTACCTGAATCCGTTCTGGCGGGCGGTCTTGACATAAAGTATTCAGACATCTCTGCTGACAATCTGTCACTGGATCCGGATGTGATGTCACCGGACAGCAGCACTCGTGCTGTCGTGATCCAGCACACGTTCGGAATGATAGACAGCATCTCCGCACAGGCAGCTGCTGAAAAAGCGCATAAAGCCGGCGCGCTCGTGCTCGAAGACTGCGCGCAGTGTGTCTGCCGCATGGCAAGAAAGCCTTCCGGTGAGCCTGCCGCTGATATTTCTGTCCATTCATTCGGACTTGAGAAAATGATCAACTCCCACTTCGGTGGCGCAGTATGGGTGGATCCTGATATGGCTGACAAAGAGCTCAGAGAAGCAATCGTCAGCAGGCTGGCTTCCCTGCCTGCAGTCGATCAGCGTGTAGAGCGGTCTGTTGCCAGTTACCGTACAAGGATCCGTATACTCAATCATCTGCCGATGAAGATCAGGAGACCGGTCCGGAAACACTGGACTGTCAGGAGACGTTTTATCCCGGGAATATCACCGGAAGAGCTCGATGGAGGCATACTCCTTGACCCTTCTGTACCTGGCGCGGGAACCGTCAGGCGTGTGATCAGGGCACTTGAAGATATCGATCAGAATGAAGCAGTCAGATCAGAAGCCGTGAAGTACTATTCGCGTTTTTTCAGAAGTTCAGACAGCGGTGTTACTGTACCCGGTTTTGCGCTCAGTACTGATCAGCCTCTGCTGTGGTTCCCTGTTAACGCGGGAAGTACAGAGACCGCTCAGAAACTCACAGACATGCTCAACAGAAGCGGCTATTACAGCAGTACCTGGGGACGCCCGCTGCTTTTCCCGGGAGTGACTGATCCGGAAGTATTCAGATACGAAGAAGCTGCTTCCTGTTCTGTTGCCGCCGCAGTCTCAGGCGGGATCGTACTGCTTCCGACAAAGCAGGAAATGCCGGATATAGAGAAGATAGCGGAGATCATTGATACCGGCTCACAATTTGTGCCTGTACTTCTCGGTACAGAGACGAATGCCTACAATATGGCCAGAGCTTTCCATGAAGCATACGGTATCCGCAGTTATGCTTTCGGCAGGTATCCTCTGAGCGACACGGCGAATTCCGCTTTTGTCGAAGTCCGCTGTGATCCGGAATTCACTGATCCGGACAAGTTCGTTTCGATCCTCAATGAAGCTGCTGCGATGTTCGGCGGCAGGAAGGCCATCCTCCTCTCCTGCGGAGACAGCTATACAAGACTGCTCTCCCTGAACAAGGACCGGCTCGATCCTGCTTACATCCCTGTATGCCCTGACTATGAGGCTGTTGACTCTGTCAATTCCAAGGTGCGGTTCTACAGCTTCTGTGAAAAGGCCGGGATCCCTTACCCGAAGACTGTCGTGATACACGATTCTTCCATACCGGAGCTTCCGTTCGGCTATCCTCTTGTGCTGAAGCCTGATGACGCAGATGATTACAATGCTCATCCGTTCGAAGGCCAGAAGAAAGCATTTATTCTAGACACAAGGGACGAGCTGGAATCGGCTGCGAAAAGCACTTATGACGCCGGATATACCGGAGCTATGCTCATTCAGGAATTCATTCCGGGAGGTGACGATAATATGAGAGTCGTCAACGGGTATATCCGTACTGACGGTACTCCCGCTCTGCTCTCTATGGGCAGACCGCTTCTCGAGGATTATTTCCCTATGGCTATAGGAAACTACACCGTTATTCTCGCCTCCGGCAATGACGAAGTATATGACACCATCGAGAAGCTCGTTGCTTCTGTACCTTATTTCGGATACTTCAATGTTGACCTGAAATACGACAGACGTGACGGTGTATATAAAGTGTTCGACTTCAACCCTCGCATGGGACGGAGCAGCTACTATGTCACTCTTGCCGGTCACAATCTGGCAAAATGTGTTGCGGAGGATGTTGTTTTCCACACGGGCAATGGTACGGCAAGGTCATATGACGAAGTGCTGTGGACGGACGTACCGGTCAGTATTATCAGGAAGTACATCCGCGACAAAGAGATGAGAACCAGGGCGCTTCAGCTGATCCGATCAGGAAAATACGGGGGGACGTTCAGAAAAGCCGGTGAAAAGCATCCGAAGCGCAGGATCCACGATCTGAAGCTTGATGCCAGAAGCATCCGCAACTATCATAAATACTACAAGGAAAAAGACGGGGAATGATCCCAATGTCATTAAGTTAAGGCTATTTGGGTGCTAAAGCAAAAAACCACTCTCATTTCAAAAAACGAGGGTGGTTTTTTAGCAATTATAATTACTTTTGTGTATTATTTATTATCTGCCGCGACTTCTTTTCTCAGTTTCCTGTTGACGATAGCGCGTCTGATCGGTATCAGCTTGCTGTAGGCGAAATACACAGGTCTGTTGGTGACATAGTTGAATTCACCTATGAATTCAGTGTACTCTCCACCCCAGCGCTTCTTGAATTCATGGAGTCCGTCGAGCTGGCTGTCAACGCCCGGTTTGCCGACAGTTCCGAACGCGTCGAGGAACTGTGCGCCTATGCTGCTGGCAATCTCAACGCAATGATCGAACATTGCATAATTGCTGTAGAACTTGCCGTATTCCATATCGTTACCGGCATATAGTGTCCAGACCTTGTCTCCGTATATGACAAGCAGCTGAGCCGAAGCTGTAACCACTTCCTGAGGTCTGTCCTTAAGCGTCTCAAGCTGGCGGGAAACTGCGCCCAGCCTCTCGTCGATGCTTCTGATCCTGCCTTCGGTCTTTTTGTTCTTGGGAGCCTCGGCTGACTGCAGTGATCCTTTTTCGTGCTCAAGTTCTTCCTGTTCAGTTTCAAGTCTGCTGACCAGAGCAGGAATATCTATTCTGGCGAAATACAGGCCCGCCATATCCTCTTTGCTGAGAATGTCGTAGAATCTCTGATAATAGTCCGAATAATGCGAGAAGAATCCCTGTCTCTGCTCAGTCATTGTCATCAGCCTTACAAACTCACCGATGTCTTCTCTTGTGCCTTCGACGATCTCAACTCCGTCAGATGCCGCCTGCCTGAGCCTGCGCTTCACTATTTTGTCATATCCCGCGCGAATGTCTTTGATGTCTCTGTCCGTCCGGATCCTGAATGTGAATCTCGGCTGCTCACTGTCAAAGAAATACGTAAGAGGCAGATGGTCATATCCTTCCTTCTTCAGCTCCTGTACCAGAGACTCGTTGTTCTCTCCGGCAACAGGCATGCCGTTCTCATCGATGATGTGGTATCTGATATCCGGATCGATCTTGAAGAAAATCGCTTTATGTCTGCGGCAGAAATCTCTGACCGCAGATGTCATATATCTCAGGAGCTCTGTATCGCTCCAGTCCATCGTGAAACCTCTCGGTATGTAACAATATGAATAACCGGCTATGAGTTTCTTCTGGAGTATGAGCGCGGTCGCGACTATTTCACCGTCTTTTCTTACTCCTGTGTAGTATGGTGTCCAGTTGCCTGAACCTGACACTTCACCCCAGGCATACGAACCGAGGAAATGGGTCTTTACTCCCTCCTTTCCTCTCAGTGAACCGAATTCTTCTCTGCTCAGGTTTTCCTCAAAAACAAAACCACTCATGTAAATGCTCCTCCCGGAACGTATCATTTCATATATTCGATCACGACATCTGCGTCGGAAGGCGTATCTATGTATTCAATACCGCGCTTCTCTCGCGTCTCACGGCCTTTACCCGGCTGGAAAAGTATCGTATCGTCATCCATGAGAGTGATCGCTTTCCTGATCGCTTCCACTCTGTCAGTTATGATCTCGAACTTGCCGCCCGCTGCTGAGACGAATTCTCCGATCTCGCGGCAGATCTTATTGACGTCTTCCTCGCCGTAATCTTCTTCAGTAACGATTGTGTATGTGCAGTTGCGTCCTGCTATGGTCCCAAGCTCTTCGCGTCTTGCGAAAGCTTTTCCTCCCGGGCATCCGAAGACGATCATCATCTTTTTGTCCGGGAACTCATCTTTGATGGTCTCAAAGAATCTCTCATAGCTAAGTTTATTATGAGCGTAATCAACGATAGCGATCCGCTTTCCGTCTTCGCTGTAGAATACTTCCATCCTGCCCGGCGAGATCGCTTTGGCAAGACCGGATCTCATGTACTCAGCAGGAATTCCCGCAAGCGCTGTAAGCGCGACAGCGGCGAGCGCGTTTTCTACGTTGATAGTGCCAAAAGTACCCAGTGTGAACACTTCGTCAAAATCCGGTGTTCCTTCGACTCCGGTCACGCGGATGCGCAGGCGTACCTTGCCCTCACTGGATACTATGTCATATCCGAAGACATTCGCGCTGCTGTCCTTCTGGCTGAAAGTGATGACATAAGGACAGCTCTCAGATGCTTTGAGTATCCTCTCCTGCTCTTCGCAGTCCAGATTGATACACGCCTTGCGGCAGTGTGAGAACAATCTGAGTTTTGACTCAAGATAGTCGTCAAAATCCGGATGCTCTATAGCGCTTATATGGTCCGATCCGATGTTGAGAAAAGCTCCCACATCAAAAGTGATCCCATCAACTCTGTCGTATTTGAGTGCCTGGCTTGAGACCTCCATTGTCATATATCTGATGCCACTGTTAAGAGCGTTGTTCATGTGCTGGTAGAGCTCCATGATCTCAGGCGTGGTCAGATGTGACTCTTCTTCGATGACTCCGTCATAATTATCTATTCCGGAGCAGATCGCTGTGCGTTTTCCGCCTGTTGCCGCCATGTAGTCATCCAGGATGTAACGAACGAAATACGCAGTGGTTGATTTGCCTTTGGTACCTGTAACACCTATCATGCACAGCTCGTCTGAGAGTTTCCCGTAGAAGGTCTCAGCGATCACCGGCATAGCTTTTCTGATATCGCTGACTGTAACACCAATGCATCCCGGTCTGATCTCAAAAGAATTCTCTTCTGAACCCGGTATACTGCATGCAAGTCCGTCTTTGCCTTTCGGATCTTCTCTGACATAGCACACAGCTCCCGCGCTGACTGCGTCTTCGAGATACTTTTCTCTGAAGTGCGCGCCTTTACACACAAAGAGCGATCCCGCCCCGGCTTCACGCGAATTATACGTTACTCCGGTCACCTCCCTGTCCGCTCTTGCGACTTTCACAGGATCAGAAACATAGGAGATAACTGATGAACAAGCAGACTCGCCGTCCACTGATGTCAGAATGCCCGCAAGTCCCAGGGCATCGATAAAGTCGATCACTTTAATGCTTTCTGTTCTGATACTCATATCTAACCTCTGTCTTATGCACAATACTTAATTCCGGTCTGCAGCTCAGGCAGGAGCTATGCTCCGGCACAACCTCCTGTCAGAAGCCGGTGGACCCTTCCGCCTGCTTCGTTGAGGCAGTGGCATCCGGCGTCTGTTATCCCGGTATGATCCCTTCTTCTCTCAGGCTTACATATCTGCCTGATCCTATAATGATATGATCGAGCATCCGTATCCCCATGATTTTCGACGCCTTGAGCAGCCTTTCCGTAACAGCGATGTCTTCAGCGCTTGGCTCAGGATCGCCGCTCGGATGATTATGGGCAACGATGACTGCGGCCGCTCCGCTCCTTACGGCAGGTCTGAATACCTCTCTCGGATGAACAGGCGCTGTATCGAGACAACCAATGGAGATCAATTGTTTTGACTCGATCTGCATCTTCGTATTGAGATGGATGGACATGAACAGCTCTCTCTTCTCATGCATCATATCCCGCATGAGAAGATCATAGATATCATCCGCGGTTACCGGACCGGAACTTTTTTCTGCTACATTGCCTGTCAGCAGCCTCCGGCCGAGTTCCATGGAAGCAACTATGGAACATGCTTTGGCAGAACCTATCCCGTGTATACTCATAAGTTCCCGTACATCCGCAGTGGTGATGCTTCCTGATTCCGCGGCCGTCAGAGATATAACATCCTCCGCGAGCTGCAAAGCGGATTTTCTGTCCGTTCCCGTCCTTATGATCAGAGCGAGCAGCTCTGGATTGCTGAGCGTCCCGGGACCTGCGAAAAGCAGTTTTTCCTGAGGCCTTTCATACGTAGGCATTGATTTTATCTGCATTGTCTTCCCCTTTCCGGGAACCGCACATGATCATCATATCATATTTCAGGCCCCGCTCACTGAAGCGAGGCCTGAACTTTGTGTGTGATATTGATGCGGTCTGTCTGAAGACTCACTGATATATGCAGAAATCAAACGCCCATCATTTTGAAGGCTCTCTGCCCGTCCTGGCTGTGATGATCGAAGATACTGCTTCTATTACTTCTTCCTGGCTGAGATCTGATGTGTCGAGATATTCAGCATCTTCGGCCTGCCTGAGCGGATTGAGAGATCTGTGCGAGTCCTGATAGTCACGCTTCTGGATCTCATCGAGGATCTGGTCGTAATCCGCCTCCTTGCCGGCATCAAGAAGCTGTTTGTATCTCCTCTCTGCCCTTATTTCCGCCGCCGCTGTCATGAATATTTTGACCTCAGCATCCGGTATTACGACAGTCGTAATATCCCTGCCCTCCATTACTACATCTCTGGTGGCGGCAAGATATTTGCTGAGCTCATCTGCCTTTGCTCTGACACAAGGGAGCTTGGAAATGTCCGAAGCAGCCATTGAGATCTCGTTGGTCCGTATGAGGCCGCTCACATCCTCGTCATCGAGATACATGTGGTTATCTCTGAAGTCGAGTGTCGTGTCCTTAAGCATTTCTGCGACTGCCTCTTCGTCAGCAGGCGAAATGCCGGTACGCAGCGCCTTGAGACCCATCGACCTGTACATCGCACCGGTGTCTATATATTCAAGTCCGAATCTGTCGGCAATGGCTTTTGCAATCGTGCTCTTGCCTGTGCCTCCCGGACCGTCTATTGCTACTCTAAGCATATTCGGAAATCCTCTCCTGTTTTATCCTGCCGTAAGAACACTCTGCCTCCGGCATTATCTGAGTTTGTTGATCTCGTCGATGAAAGTATCGACACTCTTGAATTCCTGGTATACAGATGCAAAACGTACATATGCAACCTGATCTATCCTCTTGAGCTCATCCATAATGAGCCTGCCGATCATCGTTGACTGGATCTCTTTCTCCATAGTATTGCTGAGACCTCTCTCGATATTATCGGCAATCTTCTGAACGTCATCATAAGAGACCTTAGTCTTCTGGCATGCCTTCATGATACCGTTGATGATCTTGTTCTTGTCAAAGCTCTCACGAGTTCCGTCTTTCTTGACAACTACCAGCAGAGAATTCTCGATCTTCTCAAAAGTCGTGAATCTCCTGTGACACTTTGCGCATTCTCTCCTTCTCCTGGTAGCAAGCCCATCTTCAACCGGTCTCGAATCTACTACTTTGGTGTCATCAAAATTGCAGTACGGGCATTTCATAGCAGTAATCCTCCAGTTCTGTCAGCTCTTTCAGATGTATTTCCGGATAGTGTGGTAATCAAAAAAATGATATTCCTTTTAGAGAATATCACAATATATAGTGTTTTTCAAGAATCCCGGCGTATCATCAGATATGACATAAGGCTGCTTGTGATGCGGCTCACGGGGCGTTTCTTTTTTTGACATGCTGTGAAACATGTGGTGCATCGATTGCCGGATGTGACAAAGCGGAAACGTCCCGGATGTCACACTTATTGCTTATCCGGGTCAGTATTATTCTGCTCTGCTGCCTGTCTCTCAGCAATCGCTGCTGCGGCGGCAGCTGCCTTTCTTGCCTCGGCACGCTGTCTCTTGAGTTTTGCGTTCTTATCTGTCAGATACCACCATCCGACGGCACAGACTGCAACAAAACATGCAGCTATGAATATAACTCCTATATGACTTATGAAATACTCCATTTATACCCCCGTATCGAGAACAGATTTCCGGTGCATCAGGACATAACCATATCCTGTACACGATTATGAAAAAAAGTGTGTCAAAAGGATTATCCCCTTTGACACACCCGGTATTTGCCTGATTAGCAGTACTTCTTTGCTGTCTCGCAAAGTGTAGCGAATCCTGCTGCATCATAGATAGCCATCTCGGAGAGCATCTTGCGGTTGATCTCGATACCTGCCTTCTTGAGGCCGTTCATGAGCTTGCTGTAGGAGATACCGTTAGCTCTGGAAGCTGCGTTGATTCTTGCGATCCAAAGTCTTCTGTATTCTCTCTTCTTATTCTTGCGGCCTGCATAAGCAGATCTGAGGCTTCTCATAACTGCAGGGTTAGCTGCTCTGAATGTATTCTTTCTTCTTCCGTAGAATCCCTTAGCCTGCTTCAGTACTTTCTTATGTCTTTTATGAGCGTTAACGCCCTTCTTAACTCTTGCCATAGTTCTTTACCTCCTCAATTACTTAGCCATTGATCTCAGCATACGCTTCAGATCTGCACTTGTGAGAGTTGTAGCCTTGCGAAGGCCTCTCTTCCTCTTAGCTGTCTTCTTGGTAAGAATATGGCTCTTATATGCCTTGTTTCTCTTGACCTTGCCTGAGCCTGTAACGTGCAGACGCTTCATAGCGCCTCTGTGTGACTTCATTTTGTTCTTAGCCATTTGGGTTATCCTCCTGTATATTGATCTTATTTTTT
>JAFRLN010000131.1 GCA_017431175.1 Mogibacterium sp. | reverse complement strand
TTATCCGGTCCCATGTAGAAATACCATGCGATCAGAATCTTTTCTCCGTACGTCACGACTTTGTTCCAGTGACATTCGAGGTCTTCCGGTGTGCTCTTTGCCGGCAGTTTGTATGTTTTTATCGCTTCGCTGACTGTCATTTTCCTGTCCTCCCTTGCTTTCCTAAAGGCTCTTGAAGAATGCATCGACTTCGGTAAGGCTTGCGAAAAAGTCTTCGTATGCTCCAAGGCCGCTCTTCTTGATGATCCTGTAAGCGCCCTGCCTGTTTTTGAGAACTCCGAGTCCGTTCTCTTCGGCAATTCTGGTCGCTTCCTTTGTCAGCTCTCCAAGGCTTCTGATGTTTTTGTCTGTTCCCTTTTCGAATGCGCTTTTGCAGCCTGTCTTGTCGATGAATCTCATGGTCTTTGCCTCCTTGTTTGCTTTCCTTTTGTTGTGTACATATTCGCTCTAAAGGAGATATATAGCAAGTCAATTCTGCACATTTATAGACTTTATATCGATACAATCTGTACAGGAAAAAGAGCTCTGCAGCCCTTTCCTGTTGTTATTATTGTTTAAAATGTCTCTGTCCAGGTCAGCTTTCTGTTGTTAAGCTCTGCAACAAGCCCGGCGCCTATTCTGATCTCCTCCGCAGTCGCAAGAAGTTCTTCGACCGTTGGCTCGCCGCCCATCTTCCTGACGCTCGCATTGATTGAAAGTGTATACTCGACTCTCCTCTCTGCCCAGTTTGTGTTTTCTGTCTCCCTGATGCAGTATGTGAAGTTCAGCTCTTCGCTTCTAATGTCTGAAAATCCCCAAACTCCCGGCCTGTCAGTTGTTTCAAATCCACGTCTTTTCGCAAGTGTCCTGATCGTATCGTTTACCTGTGCCTTTGTCATTGTCGTTATCTCCCTTCGTTTTGGTATGTGTATATTCGCTCTTATGCACAGTAATAGCAAGCGATACAGGAGATATATGTAGTCTTTAATCAGATACACTCCGGTTCCTTATTGCTTCGATGATCTCATCCTGATCTGATCCGGTAATGCCGGCAGCAGAGAGTGCTTCTCTTATGCCGCATTCCGCACAGATCTGAGTTGTGTTGTCTGCTCTGGAAAGAGCAGGGTGACCTGTCAAAGGCTCGCCGCAGATCGGGCACAGCCTCACAACTCTATCCACCCCGTCTATTATCCCAAGAGTGCTTCCGTTGCTCCAGGCAATATGCACAGTCCCTATATCATCAGTGTTTATAACTGTACCTGTTGTGCCGGCAGGCGGAGCCTGAGGATCCTGCATTGAAATAAGCCTGACCTTCGCTCCTGCAGGGTATTTTGCCCTTACAGCGGCAACTTCTTCTCTACTCGGAAATCTCATCTTTAGCACCTCCCTTGAATGCTGACGATCCTTCGAAATTCCTGAGCAGGATCTTCCGGGATGTTTTGAACTCATCACCGATAAAGCCGAGCCTTAGAAGGAAGCATCTGGCAGCGTACTTCTCATTATCTACAGGATGATCTTTGGCATTCACTCTCTTTGCATTCCTTGCCATTTTGCAGAGTGCTGTCACAAGATCCATGTATGCTTTCACTTCATCCGGATCTGCATCAGCTTTGAACCATGCGAAGTCGAGCTTGCCGTCCTTCTCGCCGACTGCAAGGCTCTCTGTACCGAGTGCCTTTCTGAGAAGGCTCTCCTTTGACTCGATCAGACTCTCAAGCCTCGATATCTCATCGCCTGTCATCATCGGCATCTGGATCGCCATGCAAGGTCTGTCCTCTGATTCTGCTTCCTCAAAGCCCGCCGCCTCGATCGCATCAAGGACTCTTTCTGACTCGTCTCCGGCATTTTCATCATTGAAGATGAGCGTCCCTTCCCTGTCTACTGTGAAGTAATCCATCTCGTAGGCGAATGTCGGTGCTCCCTTGTAGATCGCATCCACGCCTATCTCTTTTGCAATTGTTTCTGCCAGGCGTTTTCTTTCTTTGCCCGGCGCGCTGTATTTGATTCTCATTTTCTGCTGTACCTCCTTTTCTTTGGTAGGCACATATTCGCTCTTATGCACATCTATAGCAAGTGTATAAACAGATACAAGCTGCACATGATTTATGCTATACTTGCACTTGGCAGGGAAGGACCCGGGCGGTGAAATCCAGCCTCCGGTATCGCGAAAGCGGTTAAAGGGGGTGGTTATATGAGCAACTATGAGTTGTTTATGGCCATTCTGGCCGTAGCAGGATTAGTTATAGCCATAGCAAAAAAGTAACCGCCTAAGTCGCGACCTTAGACGGTTATAAAACAAATTCTTTTGTTTAAATCCGGAGGTCACCGCTAGCGGTTCTCTCCTTGCCTTTAATTTATACTCATTTTTGCCATTTTGCAAGCAGTTTGTGAATAAAGAAGTAACCGCCTAAGTCGCACCTTAGACGATTATTGAAATATATTATTTCTCTAAAACCCGGAGGTCGCCGCTAGCGGTTCTCTCCCTGCATCTAATTTATACTCATTCAGCATCATTTACAAGCATTTTCTCATCCGCCCATACGATCCCGGCAAGTACGAATACACCTATGGGCAAAGAAATGCAATTTCCCCACATTTTATAGGCTGCAGAGTCGGTATGCGGATCTTTCAGCCACTTGCGTATCTGTTTCTCCGTCTTCGGTTTCGATGCATGAGTCACGACCTTACTGTGTGTCTCGAACACATCAGTCCAGAACTCCATCTCCTCATCTGTTGGATCATCTGTACCGAGATCACTGCACCACCAGTCAGGGAACCCCTGCAGCCTCGCACACTCTGTCGGAGTGAGGCGTCTTACGATGTACTCGATGCCGTCTGTATCGTTTATGAGCGGAGGGTCTTTATAGTCTGTAGCGACAAGTGTATTCGCCATCTCCTCTGCCGCCTCAGTGAAGAACGAAGCCTTGCTCGTGGACCATGTCGGCTCAAACAGAGTCTGATCATTATTGCACCCGAGTGTTGCCGACATATTATCCTGAACCAGCGGGTCCTTGCCGCCTCCAGGCCTGCCGCAGCGTATCTTCAGTGTCTTCAGCTCTGCGAGTGCGACTCCATGCTGCTCTGTCGCATTCAGCGTGTACATTATATCTGACTCGCTGTAGCCCACGCCGTGGTGGGACGGCCTTGAGCCGTTTTCCTCGACAACTGCAATGCCTCCCTGATTCACCGCCGGATTGCAGCCATTGGTGTCGAGCGTCCTGGCTGTATCCGCCTCATAGAATCCCGAGTGCGGATTCTCAGACAGCATAGCGTTACTGCCTTTCGAGCAGATCCCGAAACACTGCATGACAAGCGGCACGTTGTTGCCGCCGGTTCCCATACGTGACGTCAGTGTCTGCATATTGTCATCATCACTCACCCCGATCCTCGAATCCGCCGGATGGTAGTCGAGCGCTATCGCCGCCGGAACTGTTCCCGTGCGGAGAGTCGGAGATTTCTCTTCCTCATATCCTATGCCGTGCGCCTTCGCTGAATGCTCCGTACAGAAGCCCGCAGCCACCACAGGCGGATGATGCGCCTCAGCACGCAGGGTGCTCGTCACATCCTCTGTAACATCCATCCTCTGACCGCCCTGATCATTCAGGCAGATCGTGCCTGCCTCTCCAGCGCCTTCTTCAGCACTTCCGGCAGCTCTTTGCCACGCTCGGAAGCTCTCCGCAGAATACCCCTGCAGGCCTTCGGA
>JAFRLN010000130.1 GCA_017431175.1 Mogibacterium sp. | reverse complement strand
TTGGGGCGGAACAATCTATGTAACAAAGTCCGGAACAGTCTGTAAAACGACCTTTATCATAGATCGTTTCAACAGCTGTTCCGGTTGTTTGTTCATGAATAGCTCACGTTATGATGTTTGTTCCAGAGACCGTTCCGTAGTTTGTTCCAAAGGGGCATGATCCCTTTTTCGACTGTAGACCCGCTGCTTTCCGTAGATCGGGAGCCATATGGTGCCGCCTGTCTTTTCCCATCCGTCAATACCTGCCATGATGGCACTGATCTCAAAGCTGTTCTTATGCTGAAAGTCAGATTTGTCCTTGCCAAAGCATTCGCACCAGATCTCTATGTTGGATACGCAATCTCTTCTTCTGACGTCGCCGCCGGTATAAAGCATTCCCTGACTTCTGACATAATCCTGCCTGTCATAAAGAGGCAGTTCACTCCAGTTCGCTGGCAGAGGCAGGTCAAGGTAGTCTGTAACAAGACCCTCTCTGTCGTCATGTTCCATAGCGGCAGCCTGCTCCATCTTGGCGCATTCTTCAAGTTCGTGTGAGAGGAACAGCTTCTCGCCACTGCCGGCGATGTGAAGAGCCTCAGCCCATATCTGACCGACATCGTCCTGCGTGAGATCCCATGGTTTCATGATACCTGTTCCTGGAGTCCGGACTGTCCAGAATCTGCGGTTGCCCGTGACGTCTCTCAGGAATCCGTTCTCCGCATTAGTAGTTCCGAAGAACACGCACTGACGTGGGTGAGGGCTGACTCTGCGGCCGTATGAAGCTCTGTATTTGTCATCCTGCCGGGATATGAAAGCCTTGACCTTATCTATGTCAGCCTTTCTGATGCCGGCAAGCTCTCCGATCTCTTGAATCCAGTAACCCTGCAGTTTCTCCGCTGCCGTCTTGTCATTCATGTCGGAAATGCTGAGGCTGTCAGAGTACCATTCCATCCCGAGTTTTGAGATGAAAGTGGATTTGCCGATACCCTGCGGACCGTTGAGAACAAGTATGTGGTCGAACTTGATCCCCGGCTCATATATCCTCCTGACAGCTGCGCAGAGGATTTTTCGTGTTACCGCCCTTACATATGGGTTGTCATCTGCACCGAAATAATCAATGAGCAGAGTATCGACCCTTGGCTTATTATCCCACTCAGGCAGCGATGCGAAGTAATCCTTGATAGGGTGGTATGACCTGTCGTCCGTCACTTTAGACAGCGCTGTGCGGTAGTTGTTCTGGGTGAAGCTGCCGTAGCGCTCATCTATGAGACACATGAGATGGGCGTCATCCACATCGCGCCAGTACTTTGAATTATGGTTCCAGGGAACGCTGCCTCTGATCTCAAGATCGTCAGCAAGCTGATTGAATACGATCCCCTGGAAATCCTCATCATTTTCCAGAATAAGTCTCATGTTGCAGAGTGTATTGCAGGCTCTGCCATTCTTGTTCAGGGTGAGCTGATCTGTCCAGCTTCCGGATTCTTCAAGCGAACCTTCCTGACTTATATCTGGATTATCATCATTATATATAGTATCGTTTGTCTTTACTGTCATTCAAGCGACCAGGGGTTTACTGATCTGTATCTGAATATGATGTTCTTTGTTATGTTTTCTGTTTCTCTGTTCATGTGAACCTCCTTATTTTGAGATTTGAAATCGTGATAATAGCTCTTAACGCGCTCTTTCGCGCGATCTTTCTTTGTCAATGGCCGCAAGATTCTCCCGTACATGGTCTGAACGCTCTTGTATATCTCTGCAGATCTTCAGTTCGTGGCGAAGCTCTCTGATCTCAGCAGTGAGTTCTTTCACCTTGCTTTTCGCATCGCTTATCTCGCTTTCGGGAAGTACGCGGCGCGTCATGCGCCTGAATTCATCCCTGTCGCTGCTGAGCTCTTTCACCCGACCCTCGATATTATCCATAAGATCCGAGAGATCCTTTTCAGTGTCCACATGGTACCTGGACAGGAGCTTGGCCTGCTCTGAGTACTGGTCGCATTTCAGAAGGTCCTCCTTCAGAAGGATGTGGAGCTTTGTCGGGCTCTGCTGATACTTCGGCAGGTAGCCGAGCTCGTAGCAGTATCTGAGATAAAGCTTCTCAAGTCCGCTTCGTCCCATGATTCGGTCGATACGCCGGCGGAGATTATAATTGTTTGGCTGGCGGTAATGCTGCCGCAGCCTTTCCGTCCTTACTGACGGGTCATTTTCATCGATCTGCCGCTCTATGCTCTCCCGAGTGTAATCCTCACCGAGTTTATGGATGCGGATAGTTTTTTTGCCTCCGGGCGGTGTGATCGTCCAGTACTTCCTCTGCGGATCAAAACGGTAGTTGTAGCCGCGCTTCCTGAGTTCATAATTGAACTCTTCTATGTTCAGGCTGAGCGAGACCGCCTCGTCTATCGCCTGGCGTGCCACGTTGTACCTCGTAGGCATTCCTGCTTTCTCCATCTTATATACATACTGGTTTACACCTCTGCCTTTGGGGTTCTCAACTATAGACAGACCACGCTCCAGACATATGCGGTCGGAAGCTTCCCTGAGCTGCCTGTAAGTGTCATTGCAGTCATGGAATTTCAGTCCGTCCCTGAAGGACACTGAGTTGATCACTATGTGGTTATGAGTGCACTTGGTGTTAACGTGGGTGGCGACCACCATCTGAAAGCGGTCGCCCCACAATTCCTTCGCAAGCTGCACTCCTATAGCATGAGCTTCATCAGGAGTGACTTCTCCCTCGCGGAAGCTCTGGTAAGCGTGGTACGCAACATTCCCACCGGTCTTA
>JAFRLN010000129.1 GCA_017431175.1 Mogibacterium sp. | reverse complement strand
TGGACGCATAACAAGACCATACAGAAGGCAATAGAGAGTTACCGTATCACAGATGAGCAGAAAAACTATCTGCGTACACTGAAAATCAAAAGTAACAGGAAATAAGCAGCCGCAAACCGCGGAAATACAACATTTGCAACCGCCGGTTGACAGATTGAAAAGCCTGATTGGTAGAGTGCAACTGCTCTGAAAGGTAGATTATAGGTGCAAAACACAAGCAGACAGGCACTGACCAAACAGGGAGGAAACAAAATGATTTTAGCAGATAAGATAATCGAAAACAGAAAGAAGAACGGATGGTCACAGGAAGAGCTTGCTGAAAAGCTCGGCGTATCCAGACAGTCAGTATCCAAGTGGGAAAGCGCTCAGGCGGTTCCTGATATGAAGAAGATCCTGCAGATGTCAGAGGTTTTCGGAGTCAGTACAGACTACCTGCTCAGAGATGAGATCGAGGTCGCGGCAGCTCCTGAAACCGCTCCTGTAGACTCAGGCCTTGAAGATTCAGTAAGAGCTGTCGCTCTTGAGGAAGCGAGCGCTTTTCTGGAGTATAATGAAAAGGCGGCAGTAACGGTATCGACAGGTGTGATGATCTGCATTCTTTCACCGGTACTGATGATCGTTATGGCAGGACTGGCGGAAGCCGAAAAGATCAGCATCAGCGAAGATGCGGCCAGCTTTGCGGGTCTCATCGTTCTGCTCATAATGATAGCGATAGCGGTCGGAATGTTCATCATGACCGGACTGAACGGCAAGCAGTATGAATTTCTGGAAAGCGTGAACATCGATACCGCTTACGGTGTCAGCGGCATGGCCAAGGAACGCCGCGCGGAATACGCTCCGACGCACAACAGACTTCTGGTCGTCGGGATCATGCTGTGCATCATCTCCGCGATCCCGCTGTGCGTCCTGTCACTGATCAAATACAGTAACAATACAGATCTGCTCCCGATCATAGGGGTAGCGCTTCTGCTGGTTACAGTCGCCATAGGCGTCAAGATGATCGTTCTTACATGTATCAGGCATGACGGATATGACAAGCTGCTTGAAGAGGGCGACTATACGCGTCTCAACAAGAAAGCGGGACAGTTCGACGGCATCTACTGGACGATCGTCCTGGTCATCTATCTCGGATGGAGCTTTGTCAATATGAGATGGGATATCACATGGATCGTATGGCCTATCGCCGGAGTACTCTTCGCCGCATACCGTGAGATCATGAAGGCCATCTTCCGCTCCCGCGTATAGATATACATTATGAATGAAGAGATAATTGCGATCACTGAAAAATTCAATATCGAAGGAGCGGCTGTTTCGGCAGCCGCTTTTGGCAATGGTCATATTAATGACACATATCTTGTGAAGACTGAAAACAAGAGATATGTGCTTCAGAGAGTCAACGACCACGTATTCAGCTGCCCGGAAGAGGTCATGGAGAATATTGCTGCAGTTACGGAGTTCACAGGAGGACCTCTTAAGGTCATCCCTGCCTGTGACGGCAGGCTGTGGCACAGATCCTCCGGAGGATTCTGGCGTATGATGACTTATGTCGAGAATTCCTGTACCTGTGAGTCCGCGCCCGGGCCTGAAATCATCCGCGAGGCCGGCAGGGCGTACGGAGCATTCATCCACGGGCTTTCTGCTTTTCCCGCGGA
>JAFRLN010000128.1 GCA_017431175.1 Mogibacterium sp. | reverse complement strand
GTGGCATTGGGCCGTCTGTTGCTGCTACTACCAGGATCGCTCCGTCCATCTGAGCTGCTCCTGTGATCATGTTCTTTACATAGTCTGCGTGTCCCGGGCAGTCTACGTGAGCATAGTGTCTGTTCGGTGTCTCATACTCTACGTGTGCTGTCGAGATCGTGATTCCTCTTGCCTTTTCTTCAGGCGCCTTGTCGATCTGGTCGAATGCTACGTCTCCGCCCAGTCCATACTTTCTGTTAAGTACGGATGTGATAGCTGCTGTAAGAGTTGTCTTACCGTGGTCAACGTGGCCGATTGTACCAATGTTGATATGCGGTTTGGTTCTCTCGTATTTCTGCTTTGCCATTAACTTCTTCCTCCTTCAACAAATAACGTTATTCTTTGAAAAAATTTAGGGACAAGCGTCCCTGTCCCTATGCGTATAATCGCTGGAGCTGTTGAGCAGACTCGAACTGCCGAACCTCATCCTTACCAAGGATGCGCTCTACCACCTGAGCTACAACAGCGCATAGCATTAACAATAATACCCTAAACCCCATAACGTGTCAAGGATTCAGCATGTTTCTCTGTTAATGCAGTTCCTCTCTTCTGGCCTGACAAAACACGCCCCGGCTCCGCGTTCAGAACCGGGGACGATTTCTGTTTTCTGCCTGTTTCGGACTTATCCGAGTATCTTTTTCACCGCGTCTGCCGCCGGATGGTTGAGTACGCTGACGAGTTCCATGATCGCGGATCTGCTCGTAGAGATCGTGCACCCGGAGTCTCTGAGCCTCTCGATCGCGATTTTGTGATCGTGGCCTTCTCTGGACGCGCAGCAGTCCTCGACGATCGTAACGTCGTATCCCTTGCGCCGGAAGTCCAGTGCCGTCTGCAGTACGGCTGCATGTGTCTCCAGCCCCGCGATCAGAACTTCGCGCGCGGATGTCGCATTCATAATGCTGTCAAAACCAGCTGATCCCCAAGCGGATATCTCACGCCTTATTATGTGTTCCGTCCTTCCTCCTTTGAGTCCTTCTGTCAGTTCACTGATCACTTTGCCGCTTCCTGCAAGTTCGGTAACTGCCGCCGGTATACCGAGTCTCCTGATACACGCGGCGTATCTCGCGAGACAGCCTGTATATCTGTTTCTCATCTCAACACCGGAAGCATTATTCTCCTGCGGGTCGACGAAGACCGCGATCACTCTGTCTGAAGAATATCTGCCCTGCAGCTTGCGCAGCGCCACTGGGTCTCCCACTGAGGATGCCAGCGGTGTGATCGCCGCAAAACCATATCTTATACAGTCAAGGTCATATCTGAGATCATCATCTGTAAGCATTCCGCTTCTGACACTCGTCATGCCCGGCCCCAGCAGGCGTGCTTCGCCGGCAAATCCAATGCCATCGACAGCGACCGGCGCGAGCTGGAAGTTCACAGCTTCTTCCCATGTGATATCATCAGCTTTCTTGCCGGCGTTAACTCCCGCAGGCGAGAAAGAATACTTCTCTACATATCCGTAAGGTGCGACTTCTGCGATGCGGACACCCCTGACTTCCCAAGGAGGCAGATCCGGAGCGTTTACATTCAGCATTGTCCGCGGACTCAGGCTGTCAGACATCTCCATAAGGCGCGGAACGAGGCTGCATATATATTTGAAATTAGTAGACTTATGCGTTCCCACGGATAAAGCAATAGAACGTACCCCGCAGACGGCGCCTTCTCTTGTCGCTCCGATCGTACCCGAATAGTAAGCCGCGATCCCGACATTCGTGCCCAGATTGATACCGCTGAACAGGTAGTCAAAAGTGATGCCTCTCTCTTCGAACCACTCCAGCGCCCAGCGGACGCAGTCCACCGGAGTTCCGTCGATGATATATGCCTCCTTCGCACCAGGTACTTCCGTCTTTTCGATCCCTACTTCTCTCAGAAAAGTGATCGACATGCTTTTGGCGCTCTGCTCATGCGCAGGCGCTACCGCATACACTTCGCATTTCTTACCCAGGGCTGCCACCAGCGCAAGCAGGCCGGCCGCATTGATCCCGTCATCATTTGTTACAAGAACTCTCTTCATATCTGTACCCTGTTTCCGTGTTTCGCCGATCCGGGGTGACAAGGGGATAGTCCTCCTGTCATCCGCTCTTTCTGAATATGACGGGAGGACCGTCTCCTTGCCATCTGTCCGATCATTGCTGTTTTACTTCTCCGGTTCGAATTCCATTCCGGACGTCTGATCTGTACTGCCGTCTTTCAGTATGAACACAGCCTCTATTCCATCAGTATTCTCGATGAGCTCTTTGGCTGCTTCATGACCCTTTATCAGGCATATCGTGCTAAGTGCGTCGATGTCCATCGAGCGGCCTCTGGCCGCTGTCAGCGTCACAGCATTGAGATCTGTATCCACCGGCCATCCTGTCTTCGTGTCCAGAATGTGGTGATACATCGTGCCTCCGACTTCTATCTTTCTCTCGTATACGCCCGACGTGACAAGCGTCAGATCGCGCGCTTTTATCGTCCCTACGATCTGTGTGCGGTCTGAGAAAGGCGCCTCGACACCTATCACGAAGTCTTCTTCATCCGTCTTGCCGCCGATGCAGATGACATTTCCGCCGAGGTTGACGATACCTGAAGTCACGCCTTGTTCCGCCAGGTAATCAGTCATTCTGTCGCCGATGTAGCCCTTGGCGATCCCGCCGAGGTCCAGACGGGTCTTCGGATCTGTGATCCGCACTTTTTTTCCGTCCGTCTCTATTTTATCATAGCCAACGTGTGATACAGCTTCTGACAGTGCGTCAGCGTCAGGGAGTTTTGCCTCGTCACCTTCCGCGTGAAAGTCCCACATTGAGGTGACCCCGCCGATGGTGATGTCAAAATCTCCTCCGGACAGTTCTGAATAACGCACACCCTCGCTGACCAGCCGCAGTGTGTCTTCAGAGACTTCCGTCCACTCGCCGCCCGCGCTGTTGATCCGGCTCACGTCTGACACTTCCTGCGTCCTGCTGAGAGTTTTGTCGAGTGCGGCACACAGGTCGAAAGCGCCGTCGATCGCCGTCTCGGCGGCATCCCGGTCCTTCGCAGCAGGTACAGCCTCTCCGGAGTCATCCTTCATCTCATATATGCTGATAGTGCAGATCGTATCAAGCAGGTAGTTTTCACCTGTTACGGGCTCCGCGCTGTCGCTGCTGCATCCGGTCTGTGTTATAATTAGCAGGATCAGAGCAGTAAAGCAGACTGCTTTTGTCAGCAGGCGCGCCGCGCAATTATAATTGTGTGCTGATAATGCTCTTTTCCCCATCGATTTCCTGAATTATTTATATCGCAATTTCACGTATCCTGTATGAAGCAGTACATCCGCAAAGCAGATATCATCCTACTCATAGTCCTGGTCATCATCGGCCTTGCAGCTTCTGCGGCGCTGAGTTTTTCCCGCACAGCAGCAGGGGCAGACGCCAAGGTCATTATCGAGTCCGGAGGAGAACCGTATGCATCATACTCTCTCTACGAGGACCGTACTGTTGTAGTGCAAGCGTCAGATAAGGGAGCATATAATACAGTCACCATTTCGGGAGGCAAAGTCTCAGTCACGGAAGCTTCCTGCAAAAACCAGGTCTGTGTTCATCACGGAGAGATCTCCCGCAGCGGCGAGAGCATCGTCTGTCTGCCCAACCGCATGGTAGTCCGTATCGATGCGGGCGGTTCTGAGGAAGGAGGCGGCTATGACTCAGTCACCTCGTAACTCGTCTGCCCAGTTCATAGCAAGGGTCGCGCTGATGGCATCCCTTGCCCTGATCTTCTCATATGTTGAGGCTATTATACCATATAACCCCGGCATACCGGGGATCAAACTTGGCATAGCCAATGTTGTGACAGTCATCGCTCTGTACAAGTTCGGTCCTAAGGAAGCAGTATGCGTCAGCATCATAAGGATCATCATTGCCGGGCTTCTTTTCAACGGAGTTTTCGGCATGCTCTATTCACTTGCGGGCGCCGTTCTGAGCCTCATCGGAATGCTTCTGCTTAAAAAGACAGGACTGTTTTCTGTCACCGGGGTCAGCATGGCTGCCGGCGTACTGCATAACACAGGGCAGCTGCTCGTCGCAGCTGCCCTCATCGAAGATCTTCGCATATTCTTCTATTTTCCTGTGCTCCTGTTCAGCGGTATCGCCGCCGGCATACTTGTCGGAATAATATCTCAGATGGTTCTCCGTGTCCTTAAGTGAGCGAAAGCTCCTGCAGCAATTTTAGTTCTCCATCATTTCCTGAGGTGCCCCCTCGTTGCCGCCGCGCATTCCGCCATGCTCCATTCCACGCGGGCTGCTTCCGTCTGCCATGCCTTCAGCACCATTGCTGCCGTGCATTCCGCCCATGCCGCCGGACAGTCCGCTGTACATTCCGTCCGTCAGCTGGACAGTCTCGCTGTAAGAGCCGGCTGTGAGTGTGTATGAACCGTTACTGTCTATCTCCGGTGTGCTGATATATACGACTGCATAGTCCAGTTCAGGCGTGACTTCGGCGATCACTTTTCCATCTGCATCAGTAAGTGTAACTGTTGTTCCGGCAGACTGGCTGCCGACGCTGACCGCGATCAGGCCCTGGTTCTCAGCACCGGTGAAATTCTGTGCCATCCCAGATCCGCCTGTTCCGATGAACGTTCCTCCGCTGACTGTTCCTGACGCGTTGAAGTCCAGGACTGAAGTATCTCCCTGGGACGGCCCTTCTACAATAGTCGTGCCACCGCTGATCGCAACCGAACCATTGGAATCGACTCCGTCTCCGCCTGCGCGGATATGAGTGCTGCCGCCGCTGACAGAGATCGTTCCTGCGTTTCCTCCATCGCTGAAGTCTCCGCCGTCGCGCATTCCTCCTTGTCCGCCCATCCAGTCATCTTCACCGAATGTGCTGCCGCCTGAGGTGGATGAATTGCCGCCTGCCGCATTGAGACCGTCATCAGAAGCCGTAACATCGATCTCTCCGCCGGTGATCTCTATATCCAGAGCTTCGATTCCTTCGTATGACTCGCTGACTGTAATACTTCCACCTTCGATCAGAGCCTGAGCGTCGGCATGTATCCCGTCATCTCCGGCCTCGATCGTCAGCGCGGCGTCAGCTATATAGAAGTAGCTGTCCGACTCCGTTCCTTCTTCTGCATCCGCGTCGTCCGAAACATGGATCCCGTCAGTCCCGGCTGTGATCTTCACATCCGCCGCAGCGAACCTCGCGCTGTCATTAGCTTGCACACCATGCTTTGCCGCAGTTATCGTAAGCGTTCCGCCCGCGATCTTGACATCGTCCTTACCTACTATGCCATGGCCTGCAGGCGATGTGATGGTCAGGCTTCCGCTGCCGTTGAATGTTATGTCATCCTTGGCGAATACGGCTCCGTCTATATTGCTGTCATCTATCGCGGTGAAAGTGCCGCTGTTGGAAAGTGTATTCTCTGTCCCCGATGCAGTCGTCACGAAGACCTTATCAGCTGATCTGACGTAGATCGCTGCCGAAGTCTCACTCATAATACTGGCCCCGTCTAAAACGATCTGCACCTTTGCTGCATCATCCGCGTCAACGATGATCATTCCGTCTGACAGTGTACCGCTGAAAATATATGTCCCTTCCGCACTGATCGTGACCGTACTGCCGTCGATACTGACACCTGAGGATTTTGTCTCAGTGCCTTCTGCCTCTACAGAGGCTGAACTGCCATTGAGCGCGATCTTCAGAGCAGCGCTTTCATCATAGTCGCCTGACAGATCCCGGTCTGTGAACTGGTCAGCCTTGGAAGCAGCATCGCTGACTGCTGCTGTTTTGGCAGAAGTGGTATCCGATGTATCTGCAGCCGCCACGCTTCCACCTGCACAGCCTGTAAACATCAGCATTATTGCGATCGCCGCCGCGGACAGCCTTTTCACGATCCTCCAGCTGCTTTTGTTTTTCTTATTGCTTCCGTTATTATCTGTTCCGATGAGTTCCTGTGTATATTTCATAATAATTGCCTTTCTTTTCTCAATATTGGGTGTTCGGGTAAAGAGCGTTCCGGAGACACATCGCTTTGCGATGAATGTGACAGAGCGAAACGTCCCAGGTGTCACAGCTGCTATCATACTGTGCTTGATGTGACAGAACGAAACGTCCCAGGTGTCACAGTTCTGTTGCTGCGGTTTCCTGTCTTGAGACGTTGATCTCGAGGTTGCCGTTGCGGCAGCGGATCTTGTCGATCAGCTCTTTTTCCTTTGCGGGGTCTTTGAGCACTATGTCATAAGTGAGTCTGAACATGCTGCCCATATTGGTCGTTCTGACCTGAACGAGTTCGCATGAGCTTGTGTACTCTCTGAACACATCCTCGAAAACTCCTGTATAATCGAGATCTTCCGGAACCATGACACGGAATGTTTTATACCTGCCGGAATTCCTTTTCGCTCCGAGATCAAGTCTGTTAAGTATTACGAACGCCATGCACATGACCGCTGTGAATACTGCCGCGATCCCGAGGTATCCGGTGCCTGTGATCAGCCCTGAGGCCATAGCCAGGAACAGCGCGCAGATCTCCTTGGCAGTGCCCGGTACAGACCGGAATCTTACGAGGCTGAATGTTCCTGCCACAGCGATACCTGTTCCTATGCTGCCGTTGACCATCATTATGATCACGCATATGATTGCCGGGAGCATAGCCAGCGTGACAACATAGCTTTTGGTATATCTTGTGTTGTACATATATGTGAACGCGATGACCAGTCCGAGCAGGAGAGCTGCGCCCCCTGCCAGTAAGAACTGTGTCATGCTTATCGTCGATGCTGCCTGTGAATCGAGAATTCCTGTAAGTAAAGCTTCCATTTTTCATTCCTCCTTTTCTTGTTCTGCCACATAATAAACGCCCAAACTTAAACGAAAATAAAACAGAAAAGAAAAACAGGACCTTCCCTCCCGGGTTGGTCCTGCCGAAAAATGCATGCTGTTTTCAGTTATTTCATGAGGCACATGCCGGCATCCCACGCCTGGCCTGCCTTCTCACCGACTGAATAGTAGCCGTGTCTGAAGTTATCGAACATCAGGACATTCAGCTTCGTCACATCGACGTTTCCATCCTCAGCGAGGACAGACTCTTCCGCCTTGACATTGACGATCTTTCCTACGACACCATGGATATTCTCTGTGTCGAGTTCCTCAAGGAATTCACATTCCATGACTACAGGGAATTCAGAGATGACCGGCGCGTTGACCTTATCGCTTCTGACCGTTGTCAGACCAGTCCTCTCGAATTTATCGTCCATATTGTTACCGGACGCGATGCCGAGAAAATCCGCTTCTTTCATGTGAGCGCTGTCCGCAAGACTGACAGTGAACGCTTTGCTCTCCCTGATATTGGCAAGTGTCTTCTTGCCCCTGCCGATGCACAGATAGATTTTGTCCGAGCCTGCAATCTGTCCCCAGGCAACATTCATAGCGTTGACTTTGCCGTCTGCGTCGTATGCTGCCACGATCAGAACAGGCATCGGGAATACAGCCTGCTGGATACCAAGATCTTTCTTCATTGAATACTCTCCTCCTTGATCAGTAAAAATGTTACAGGAGGTATTATAGCACACTTCAGGCCGGGAGTTTCGGACCTTTACTGATATACCGGGTATACGCGGTGCCGTATTTTGAAAATGATGTCTTGTAAATATGCTCGCTCGAGAGGACATGCACCATCCACAGTGGAATTCCGCCCGAACATTTAAGTTCCATCAGTATTTTGCCGTCCTCCATCAGAGGAGTCCCGTATACATCCGCTGAAAGCGCGATATCGTGATCACGGAAGAGAATGTTTTCATCGAAAGTCACACGGAAATCAGCATCTGTTCCTGAAGCCTCAGTAGGCTTCATTTTATATGCTTCTCGCTCATAAGACAGGAATACCGCAGGATGCAGTTCTCTGTAGTAGGACAGAAAATAATTGATCTCATCGCTCATCTGGCCGGTCTCTTCCGTTTCCTTATGCCCCGCAGTCCATGCCATAGAATCTGATTCACTCATAGCGACCCTTCTCTTGTATACAACATGGTCGTACTTGCGCTTGAGTTCGACGAATACGGTAGAATCCGAGTCAGCCTTCGCGTAACTCCTTATGCGGAGCTTTTCTTTGAAATCCGGTTTCGCGATCGAATGTCTGGCAAGAATATAGTCATCGGTGTCAAAATAAATATTTCTTATTGTCGATCTTCCGTACTGATCGCTCATCATATATGGGTCCATGGCAGCGAGGATCCTGGCCTTCTGCTCTCTGGTAACGATATATTTCAGTTCATATCTCTTGAACACTGTCTGGTATGCCATTTCATACCCCCCTTCAGAATACTGTGTCATTTTATGTGGTCATGATAACCGCTGAACTTAAAATGATACTTAAATCGTCCCGAAGCAGAAACTATTAAATACCGGCCGCAGCTCACTGCGTGCCCGCACGTCATAGACAGCGAGAGAGAGAATTATGCGCGGTTTTATCCGGGAACAAAAAACAGCATGCTCTCACATGCTGTCTCTAAGAGTATGAAATAAGGTCTGCAAACAGCTCCGCATTACCGTGAGGCTTTTTACGCGGGCATGGATGCGGTGACGATGAATTCGCTGCCGTCACTGCTGCGGGCGCGGATCCTGCCTCCATGTGCTGTTACGATCGCGCTCGCGACGGACAGGCCGATGCCATGCCCGCCGGCTGCTGAGTTCCTCGACTTGTCAGTTCTGTAAAATCTCTCAAAGATGTGTTCCAGATCCTCATCGCTCACCGGTTCCGCTGTTCTGTTGCTGACTTCGAGGATGATATTCTTTCCTTCTCTGCTCAGGCTGACTCCTACCGTATCATCCTCAGGTGAATACTTCAGAGCGTTTTCGACAAGGACAGAAACGAGCTTTTCGATCTCTTTGCTGCTGCCGTTCATCGAGAGCATCGGCGTGATATCGGAAGAAATAGTTTTCTTCCTCTCTCTTGCGAGAGCATCAAAAGAATCTACTGTTTCAGCAACGATATCCGAAACAGGTATCTCTGCCATCGTGAGATTGTTGCCGCCCTCTTCCATTCTTGACAGGTATACCAGATCATTGGTAAGCGAGGTAAGTCTGTCAACCTGTCCGCTGATGTCTGAAAGGCTTTCGTTCAGACTCTCAACAGCATTCAGCGCGGTATTGCCGCTGAATGAGTCACTGTCTGCGCCGCCCTCCGGTCCGGCATCAGATCCTGCCTCTGCGATTCTGATATCCTCAAGATCCATCCGCATTACATCGATGTTCGCTTTGACTATGGCAAGCGGAGTCTTGATCTCATGTCCGGCGTCGGTTATGAATCTCTTCTGTTTCTCATAGCTCTCCGCAACAGGCCTGACGATCCGGCCTGCGAAATAGCAGATCACCGCGAATACGGCAAGAAGTCCCACAACAGACATCAGCACACTCGTCCTGAGAAAATCTCTGAAAGCGCTGAGCGTCCTGCCGCAGTCAAGGAAGGTGACCCTTGTAAACATGCCCTCTTCAGTTACACTGTACCTGTATTCACCGACAAAGCCTTTTTCTGTTCCGGAAGCAGCTACCTTCTCCGCGTATTCGGCAGCCTGATCACTGTCGACCGCGAAGATCCTTCCTGTATCGATCCAGGCCGCTTCCCCGTTATAGTTCACAAGCACTGTAAAAAACCGGGTCTCCTCGGCTTCATCTCTTGACATCCCTCCCGGCGCGCTTCCTCTCCTGCCTCCTGTATCCGGGCCGGAGCCGTAACGCCAGGAATAGTCACCTGTCTCGGAATCGATATCATCGTACTCATCCATTCTGCGGTATATGTCTTCGATCTCGTCTTCAAAATCGCTGTATATGTCATCAAGACCGTCGTCAAACAGCATCGGCAGACGCCCCTGATTGTCTGAGATGATCTCAAGCGTTCTGTCTGCGTTGCTTACCACAGTATTGTAATTGATGATATTCATGCCCGCGACAATCACTGACAGCAGCAGTGTCAGTGATACCATGGCGAGTATTATGAATCTTCGTTTCAGTCTGTTAATCATAAGCACGTCGGTAAGGCGGAGTCTATTCTTCCGCTATTTCCAGAGAATATCCCGCGTTGCGTGTAGCCTTGATCCTGACGTTCGCGTCCAGCGCAGTCAGTTTCTTGCGTAAGTATGAGATGTACACCCATACCACATTGCTCTCCGTATCTGTATCATATCCCCATATGTGATCCATGAATGAATCCACGGAGATGATGTTCTTAGGCGATGACATGAGCATCTCAAGCATCTGGAATTCTTTGTTCGCCAGCTTCATGCTTCCGGACGGTGATTCGAGCTCGAATGAGGATCTGTCCAGGGTGATATTGCCATATGAGATCTTGGTGTCGACCTCAGTGGACTTGCGGGTTATCGCGCGGACAGCGGCGAGCAGTTCTTTCGCGTCAAAAGGCTTGGTCAGATAATAGTTCGCGCCGCTGTCAAGGCCGAGCACTTTATCGTCAATCTCGGCCTTGGCGGTGAGCATCAGCACAGGCAGACTGCTCCCGCCCGCGCGGAGCTTTCTCAGCACCGTGATGCCGTCCATCTTAGGCATCATGATATCCAGTACAGCACAGTCATAATTGCCGGCTTCGAGATAATCCAGCGCCTCCTCGCCATCATACACCGCATCTATTGAATAATTATTCCGCTCGAATATCTTGACAATTACTCTTGACAGAGCCCTTTCATCCTCAGCAAGCAGGATTCTCATATACGCTTCTCCTCACCCTGTAATTATTAGTTCACATATACTATAGCACAGCATGTTTTAAATGAACTTTAAATCCGAACCATCAGATATCCAGAATATACATGCCGCTTATATTAATGGCCATTGTGCCCGCAGGATGAACCATCCCGCGCTCAAAATGTCCGTACTCCATGTGCACGTGCCCATACAGATGATAGTCCGGATGCCACTGTTCTATCAGGTCATTGAAACAGGCAAAGCCTCTGTGCGGCAGATCCTGCAGGTCCCCGCAGCCGAAACTCGGCGCGTGTGTCAGCAGGATCCTGACAGGCGCATCCGCAGAGGTCTCGTCGCCGCCGGTCCCATC
This sequence comes from Mogibacterium sp., assembly GCA_017431175.1. GTDB lineage: Bacteria > Bacillota > Clostridia > Peptostreptococcales > Anaerovoracaceae > Crickella. Next base: position 4,033 of record JAFRLN010000128.1, on the reverse strand, counting down.
CACGCCCCGCTTCCCGTCAGAGGCCGAGGTCCCGGATCTCGGCATGCGTCTCAAGAGACGTCTCAATCTGCGTACACGCTTCGCCATCTCATCTTCTGTATACATGTCCGGTCCCTCGCGGTACCGCATCGAACCGCCCAGCCCCGCGACCCTTGCGAAGCACTTCCCCGGCATGAAAAGTCTCCTCAACCTGGACACAGCATTGTCCTCTTCGACTGTGATGAAACCCGTACGGCTATCCTCTGTGATATACACTGCCTCATCCTCGATGCATATACATCCTTCCGGCGGCTCAGTATCATATCTGCCGTCATGATTGCCTCTTATATACAGGCAAGGCACAGAAAGCATAGTGACCAGAAATTCCAGATACTCCGGTCTGATATCACCCGCTGACAGGATCAGCTGCACCCCTTCGGTCAGACTTCGCCCTGCCGTATCCCAGTGATCCCATAATTCTCTTGTTTCAGTATCCGCTACACACAGGATCTTCATTTCACTCCGCTGACGCTGACCGTTGCGCGCGCTTCATCATTAAGGACATCCGCCGCCGGGATCTCTCCTATTATATTTTCATTCAGCCAGTTCATAGTAATCACATCCATGCTCGATAGCGGCTTGTCTCCGGCACGCCTGATGAGACCGTTCTGACTCCTCAGCTCACCATCGAACGGATTGAAGTCCCCTGAGATGATGCTCTGTCTGAGCACCTCTATCATCTGCCGCGTACCTGCCGGAAGAGCATCATTGAGCGTGATATCGACCGCGCCGGAGATCATGCCCCACCAGTAGTTCGTAGCCTGATCCTTCTTGTCGACCCTGCTCGCATTGTATTTTCCTTCAAGGATCGTTCTTACAATGATCTCGTACAGCTTTCCCCATTTCCATATAGGCGTTGCCAGATTACGCACATTGAAAGATTTCGACAGATCTGTTCCTTCTCCCGGCACCGCCTTTTCAACATAGCACAGGCCATAAGCGTTGCTCCCGTCCCGGTTGTGCGTCGAATCGATCGCAGACACCACATGGATCCCGCGGTCCTGCATATCCCACCACCAGTTGGCATTCTGCCGTGTCGACCAGTCGAGGAAGATCTTCGCCTTCGGGTCAGTCATGGCCGCTCCTATCGCAAAAGCATTGATGCCGGCTATTGTCCCATAGATCGGATAATCTGAGCAGTATCCGATGATGTGGCTCCCGTCACCCGCCGAGTATACGCCCGCGATCACTCCCGCGAGGAATTTTGCCTCGTACAGTTTTGCGTAGTAAGTCCGCACCGCCTGATGAGCCACGTTGACAGAACAGTTCAGGAAATGTATATCCTTAAATCTGATCGCAGCGCGGAGCGCTTCATCCATCTGCCTCGGTGAAGTAGTGAAAATGACATCCGCTCCCCAGTCAGCCGCTGCGTCGATCGCAGTCTCTGTGTCTCCGTATTCTGCGCAGACAGGGTCCGCACTCTGTCTGCTTTCCTCTCCGTATCTGCTTCCCTTGCATCCCGCAAAAGCCCTGGTCTGTACGAGCCCTCCGTATGACTTTTCCAGTCTCTGTCTCCCGGACTCATGATTATACACCCAGTCCGAATCCTCCGGCATCCAGTCATAAATGAATGCTGCCCTGAGCGGGTGCTTCTCAGAATATGAGATCTGCGGGATCACCTTGCCCAGTATCGATCCCGGTCTTGTGATGAGACCGCCGGTCTTCGTGATCAGTCCGCCGGCATTGACCGCGTCATCAGGAGATTCCACAAGAGAGACTTTTTCAGTGTTGACCGCCGTAAGCAGCTCTTTTCTGATGCTGCGCAGCCTCTTCTCGAGCTCCTTGCCCGGCTGCACGTTAAGCGCATCCCTTACATATATCCTCAGGTATATGACAAACGCGTCCCCGAGAGGAATACCAGGATCCACATCATGCAGCGCGTGTACAGTCTCAGTAAAATGCCAGTATGTCGATCTGAGTGACTTGACGAGGTCTTCAGGCCATATCTCCGCGTCCCTTCCCGTCCGCATGCCGAGAAGCTCAGCGATATCTGTATATGACCCCGGCTGAGTGCACACAATGTCATAGATCGGTGCCACCCTGTAGAAATCCAGGAATTCTGCATATACCGGATTCTCCTCAAGAACCTCAGTATCCGGCATGATACGGATCACATCAGCTGAGATCGAAGGCATTCCGAGGAATCTGCTGACAGATACTCTTTTGTTGCCCTCCTGAACATAGAACCTGTGAAGATATTCATACACTTTGATCGGGGTGTTGAACCCTTCCTCGAGCTGCGCCTGATACAGATTGCTCCACTTCGCCGCAAATTCCGTATCCGCATCGAGCAGAGGCATAAAGTCCGGAGCAAAAGAATTCTGCCTTGCCTGTGTCTTGGTCCCGACAATCTGTTCGACCGGTATCTCGATAATTCCAAGCGCATGCCTCGGCATCGCGTCATTGCCGGGCAGTATGCCGTCAAGAGCCGGCAGATAAGGGTATTCACCCGCGGAAAGTCTCGCTTTGTATTCTTTCTCACCCGCTTTGCGGGCCCTGATATATTCATCGATCATAGAGAAATGTCCTCCATGTGTATTTCAGATTTGATTTCTGTATGTTAGTCCCAATTATACACTAAGTCAATAACCAGTAATGAAAAAGTAAAGTGATATTGCTGTGTACAAAGCATGATCAGGAAATAAAAAAAGGAAGCCGCGTACAGCGTACAGCGGCTTCCTTTGCGTGTTTCATTATTCTATGCCTTTGCTTCAGCAGCAGCCTTCTCAGCTGCTTTCTTAGCCTTGAGAGCTTCGATCTGCTCAGGTGTCAGCTTAGGAGCTGCAGGCTTTGCGGCCTTTGCCTTCTTGGCTGCAGCTACCTTCTCAGCCTGTTCCTTTGAAGGAAGCTTCTTGAAGCTGTTGATCGCTCCGGTCGGGCATACAGCAGCGCAGAGTCCGCAGGACTTGCACTTAGCTGGATCGATCTTGGCGAGATTGTTCTCAACATGGATCGCGTCGAAATTGCAGACTGTTGTGCACTACATGCATCCGATGCATGCGTTGTCACAGTTCTTGCGTGCAACCGCGCCCTTGTCTGTGGATGAGCACAGAACATGGACCATGTTCTTCTCCGGTACAAGATTGATGATCTTCTGCGGGCAGACGCCTGCGCAAGCGCCACATGCCACGCAGTTTTCTCTGTTGACTCTGGCAATACCGTCAACGATTCCGATAGCATCGAACTAACATGCATTGACGCAGTCGCCGAGACCGATACATCCGAACATGCAGGCATTCGGAGATGAGAACCATCCCTTAGCGCCCTTGCAGGACTGGAGTCCCTGCCACTCGAGCACTGTGCGTCTTGCGCCGCATGTGCCGTTGCACATTACCTGTGCTACCTGAGGCTCTGCCGCGCCCGCGGATCTGCCGAGGATCTCAGCGATCTGAGCGGCAACTGACGCGCCGCCAGGTGAGCACTTTGTGCATGGAAGGCCCTCATCAGCTACCAGATTGGAAGCATAGTCATCGCATCCGGCGAATCCGCATCCGCCGCAGTTAGCGCCGGGAAGGACCTCTCTTACCTTAGTTACTCTCTCGTCTACTGCGACATGGAATACTTTGGAAGCGAAGACCAGAAGTCCTGAACAGACAAAACCGATTACTGCTACTAACAGTACAGGTGTCATAACATTACTCATATCTCCACCTCCCTACTGGAACATTCCTGTAAAGCCCATGAATGAAAGTGCCATGATGGAAGCTGCTACGAGGATGATGCCAACGCCCTTGAAAGGTGTCGGAATGCCGTCCATGCTGACCAGCTTCTCCTCACGGATGCCTGCGAAGAGCACCATAGCTACCATGTAGCCGACGCCGGCTCCGAAAGCATACACGATGGACTGAATGTATGTATAGCCATAACTGATTGCGTTGATCGTCGCTCCGAGGATAGCGCAGTTAGTAGTGATCAGCGGAAGGAAGATACCGAGTGCCTTCTGGAGAGCAGGCAGGTACTTCTTCATGAACATCTCTACGAACTGTACAAGAGC
>JAFRLN010000127.1 GCA_017431175.1 Mogibacterium sp. | reverse complement strand
ATCAGTGGTAAATGATATCACTTTGAATCTGAAATCCGCGATCTCAGTCGGTATCGGACTTTTCATAGCGATAGTAGGACTTAAGAATTCAGGCGCGGTAACAGTCACAACAGAGAGCGGCATAGCTTTCGGTAATCCCGGAAGTGCTGCTGTAGCACTGTCGCTGCTCGGAGTTATCGTTATTGCTTATCTTGCTCACAGAGGTCTGAAAGGAGCGATCTTCTACGGCATTCTTATCACATGGCTCCTTGGAGTCATTGCTGAGGCGATAGGCTGGTATGTGCCTGACCCTGCTAACGGCGTATACAGCGTATATCCTAACCTCGCACTCAGTGGCGTCAAGATGGAATACTTCTTCTCATTCGACTTCCACTGGATCAGCCAGAACATGCTCAAATTCTTCATCATCATATTCACATTCCTGTATGCGGATATGTTCGATACAGTTGGTACTCTGATCGGTGTAGCTGAGAGCGCGGGTCTTCTTGATGAAGAAGGCAAACTTCCGCAAGTCAAGCCGGCACTGCTCTCTGACGCGATCGGAACTGTCATCGGTGCCTGCCTCGGTACATCTACAGTTACATCGTTCGTAGAATCATCAGCCGGTGCTGCTGTGGGCGGCAAGACAGGACTTACCTCTGCTACTTCAGCGGTCCTGTTCTTCATCTCACTGTTCTTATCGCCGCTGTTCATCTCGATTCCGGGATTCGCTACTACACCGGCACTTGTATATGTAGGATACCTGATGATGTCACAGATCAAGAACGTCAAGTTCGAAGACGCTCCGATGTCTGACATCATATCCGCATTCTTCGCGATCATCATGATGCCATTCACATCATCCATCGCTAACGGTATCATGTTCGGCATTCTCTCCTATGTAATCCTCAAGGTTCTTGAGGGCGGCGCAAAGGAAATCAAGCCGGTAATGTGGATCTCCTTCGCTCTCTTCCTCGTTTACCTCTACATCAGCATGTAACAACGGGGATGAAGTAGAGATGACACGGGGATCGGTTCTCCTGTCACCTCTCAAATAAAAGCAAATCAATGACAGCGCCCGGCCTGTGCTGAGCGCTGTTTTCTTATGTGGTGATATGAGGTGACAGGAGAACCGGCCCTGTGTCATCCCCGTTGTCACATCTTGCGGCGGGCATCTCTGACCAGAGATGTTATGTTGTCCCTGCGCACCATGTCAACACCGTTGTCTATCCGCTCTTTCATGAAGTTCGCGCGGCCCTTTGCCTCCGGAGTGCTTCCGGAGATAAGAACTGTGCGCATGATTTTCATCAGGAACCGATCCATACCCGTAACACTCGCAGGGTCATATTTCCCTCCGAGAATATACAGGATGGACTTGTTCTCATTCTTAGGATCCAGCTTACCGATACTATAGCCCCATACCTGGGCATAGTTCTCAGCCGTCTCATCAGCCATGCCGACACCGAAAACGATCAGTTTCTGCATGAGCTCACTGTCAAGCATTCTCCCGAACTTGTCAAAGTCAACGATACCGCTGCCTCTGATCCAGCCGCCGTAGATAATACAGCTGTACTCATACAGATTGAGATCCTTCACTCGCGGATCGGCAAGAGGCAGCGCCTCACAGCCAAGATCCTCAGCGATCCACTCAGCATACTGCTTCGTGCTTCCTCTTTTTGAAGTATATATAACTATTGCTTTGCCCATATCCAGTTACCCCGTGACAGCCTGGACGTTTCGTTTTGTTACACCAAGGCCGGAGGTGTGACAAAACGAAACGTCCCAGCTATCACATTATCCTTTTACGTTTTCTTCTCCCAGGATCCTTATCAGTCTTGCTCTTAATTCTTCAGTGAATGTGACTCGGCTTCCCTTGCTGCATCGTATCGGTTTCTGACCCGGCAGATATACAAGCACGTCCCGCTCTCCCGGGAACAGACTCATCGCGTCTGTCAGGTGATAGAGCATGCTTCTGACATCTCTGTGCTGCGACAGTACGGATCCGGTAACCCGGAGTTTGACCGGATCATTCAGTGCGGATTTCTGCGTTGTTTCCTCAGTCTGTTTCCTGAAAGCCTGATCCTGCCTGTCCCGGCCGCCTGCGTAACCGCGGTCGTCATATCCTCGGCCGGAATATCCGCTGTCATCATACCGCCCGCCTCTACGGCTCCTGGACAAAACTGCGATATCTTCTATAGGTACGATATCCTCTATCAGTATCTCGGCGTCAGTCTCATCTTTGAAACTGACCCTGCCGGATAATCCGACGATCTGATCGTTGCGGATAAGATTTCTCTTCTTCTCATATACCTTAGGGAAAGCGATCGCGCTTATGATGCCGTTGAAATCTTCAAGGCTGACCCTCGCCATTTCCTGGGATTTGCGTGTGACCATAGTCCTGACACCGCTGAGCATCCCTGCGAGGATGACGAAGTCCCCGTCTCTGAACTTCGACGTATTGATCACCATACTGTCGCCGTCATCACGTCCGGAAGTAAACTCTTCTCCCCCGGAAGTGAGATCTGATGTGCTCGCGGTCGTGTTCTCGCTGATCAGTTTCTCATATTCATCGAGCGGATGTCCGGAGAGATATACCCCGAGCATATCTTTCTCCATAGCAAGCTTGGTATCTCCCGGAAAATCCGCGACTCTCGGCAGCGGAGGGCTCGCTATTACCTCATCTGCGAAATCATCGAGCTGGAACAGGCTGATCTGCGCATGGCCGCCGGTCCTGGCTTTTTTCTGCGCTCTCTGCACAGCATCGTCGCAGACGGCCATCAGAACCGCTCTGTTAGGGTTGATATCATCAAACGCTCCTGCCTGTATCAGAGACTCTATCGCTTTGCGGTTGAGTTCACCTGCGTCGATCGCGCTTATGAATTCATATATATCGTGAGTATCAGGAACTTCTTCTCTTCCTCTTATGATCGCATCGATAATTCCGGTGCCGACGTTCTTGACGCTGAGCAGGCCGAACCTGATCTTTCCGTCCCCGGCGGTAAAATTCCTGCCGCTCTTCATAACGGACGGCGGCAGCAGTTCTATCCCCATCTCGCGGCAGTTCCTCACATAATCAGCGGTATGTTTCGCGTCTCCCGCCATACTGCTCATCAGCGCCGCCATGAATTCTGTAGGGTAATGGCATTTGAGATATGCCGTCTCATAGGACAGTACTGCATATGCAGCGGCGTGCGACTTGTTGAAAGCGTATGACGCAAAACTGACCATATCTTCGAAGATCGTTTCCGCTGCGGCGGCAGGCACACCGTTTCTGGCACAGCCGGATATCTCTACAGTTCCGTCATCAGCCGTCTTGCCGTTGATAAAATACTCTTTTTCCTCCAGCATGACCGACATTTTTTTCTTGCTCATGGCCCGGCGGACAAGGTCGGAACGCCCGAAAGAGTATCCGCCGAGATCACGTACGATCTGCATTACCTGCTCCTGATAGATCAGGCAGCCGTAAGTGACGTCGAGAATAGGCTTGAGATGAGGGTCTACGTATTTTATATTGTCAGGATGTTTTTTGTTTTCTATGTATTTTGGGATCGAGTCCATCGGCCCCGGTCTGTACAGAGCAATGCCCGCAACGATATCTTCAAAGCAAGTCGGCCGGAGGTTCTTCATAAAATCAGTCATGCCTCCGCTTTCGAGCTGGAAGACCCCCTTAGTGTTGCCGTCGGCGATCATGCGGTAGACTTCAGGATCGTCGTAACCCATTCTGGCCCAGTCTATAGTTACTCCGTGGTTGGCTTCGATCATCTTCAGAGCATCCCTTATGACCGTCAGGTTCCTGAGTCCGAGGAAGTCCATCTTGAGAAGTCCGAGTTCCTCGATCGTCGTCATATTGAACTGAGTTGAGATGCCTTTGTCCGATGAATACAGGGGAACGTATTCATCAAGAGGCAGCTTGGAGATGACGATTCCCGCGGCATGTGTGGAAGCGTGTCTCGGAAGTCCTTCGAGCGCCATTGAGAGATCGAGGACCTGTTTTACCAGAGGCTCGGTCTCATAACGTCTGCGCAGATCCGGGTTGACTTCGAGAGCTTTGGCTATAGTGATGCCGAGCTCGTTCGGGATAGCTTTCGCAATCTCGTCTCCCTCAGCATACGTCGCGTCGAGCGCGCGGGCGATATCCCGGACGGCAGCTTTGGCCTTGAGAGTACCGAAAGTAATGATCTGTGATACCTTGTCTCTGCCGTATTTGCGCGTGACATAGTCTATGACTTCCTGCCGCCTCTCGATGCAGAAATCCACATCGATATCAGGCATGCTCACACGTTCCGGATTGAGAAAGCGCTCGAAGATCAGGCTGTACCTGATCGGATCGATCTCAGTGATATCCAGGCTGTATGCGACTATGCTGCCCGCCGCAGAACCTCTGCCCGGCCCGACAGCAATATTATGCGACTTCGCGTAGTGGATAAAGTCCCAGACTATGAGAAAGTACTCTACATAGCCCATATTCTCGATTACAGAAAGCTCCATCTCCAGACGCTTTCTGTAGCCGGAATCTATATCCATCGCTTCTGCGCCGTAGCGGCGTTCAAGCCCTTCATAGCACAGTTTCCGAAGGTATCCGTCACAGGTCATACCCTCAGGCGGTACATATTCAGGCAGATGATAATCGCCAAAAGTGAACTCCACATTGCAGCGTTCCGCGATCTCATGCGTTCTGTCAACAGCATCCCCGAGATCCGGGAAGAGAACCCGCATCTCCTCTTCACTCTTGATGTAGAACTCGTCATTCTCAAATTTCATGCGGTTCTCATCGTTGATATTGGTCTGGGTCTGGATGCACATCAGGATATCCTGAGCTGTCGCGTCCTCACGCCTGATATAGTGAGCGTCATTGGTGGCGACAAGAGGGATCCCAGTATCCGCGGAAAGTCTCTTCAGGCCCTCTATGACTTTCTTGTCTTCCTCAAGATGATGATTCTGTATCTCAAGGAAGAAATTGTTTTCCCCAAAAATCGTCTGCAGCTCGAGAGCTTCTTTCTTCGCTCCCTCATAGTCGTTGTTGAGGAGCAGGCGCTGTGTGTTTCCGGCCAGGCAGCCTGACAGACAGATCAGACCGGCACTGTACTGCCTCAGGAGATTTTTGTCTACTCTCGGTCTGAAATAGAAGCCGTCAACATAACTCCTGGATACTATCCTGACCAGATTGCTGTAGCCTTCCTGTGTCTCGGCAAGGAGTATAAGGTGACCGGAATATCTGTCCTTTCCCGCCTCCTTGTCATACATAGATCTTGCTGCAGTATATACCTCGCAGCCGATGATCGGCTTAATGCCGGCTTTTTTGCAAGACTTGTAGAAATCGACAACGCCAAACATAGCCCCGTGGTCAGTGATCGCGCAGGAATCCATGCCGAGGTCCTTAACGTACTGCGGAAGCTCTGAGATCCTGCTCATTCCGTCGAGCAGGCTGTATTCAGTATGAACGTGCAAATGCGTAAACATGAATAAAGTATAGCACAAATTCTGTGATCATATACAGCAAGAAACCCCGCAGCCATCAGGGAATGGCCGCGGGATTTCTCTCACTGGTAAGAAAGCATCTGCAATGACTAATCAAATTTATCGTGTCCCATATTGTAGAAGTCATGACGCTGGCAGGCATATGGCATCATATCTTTACCCGGTATCGTTCCGATATCTTCTCCTATTAAAAATATACCGAGAGGATGGATCATGACGGAATATGTTGTCTGCACAAAACGAGCCCGGCTTTTTGAGCACTATGCATTGATGCAGCGCGTGATCTGACACAGAGTCTGATCAATGCGGCAAGCGAAAAGAGCCGCGTACAACACACGGCTCTTCCATATTTCAGTATCTCTGCATCTATAAGCTACTTGATGCCGCGCTCTTTCTTGAGCATGGCGATCTTGAGCTTCTTGATGCATTCTTTTACATCGTCTTCTGTGTAGTTGTTCTCCCCTACGATGTTTGACTCGATTCCCTCAGGATTTTTATTGAAATCGACTACATTAGCAAGATGAGGGCTTTCAACGACGAATGTTCCTGCTGTGCCGCTCCAGTTGAGTCCGGCCACAGGAATGCCTCTCTCACCGATCTCGTTGACGCAGTTGACATAGTCAACATCCAGATTGCCCCATCCGTCTGTCTCTACGATAACACCGTCCGGTCTCGCGCATTCCGCGATTACTGCGGCCGTTCTGGATACCCTGATCTTCTCTTCATTGCCCTCAGGAGAACCGAATACGAGAACTCCCATCAGATCGATTCCTTCATCCTCTCCGAGAAGCTGGATCAACGGGTCTCTGAAATGATGAAGACTAGTTTCTTTTGTCGAAGGACCAACTCCCATATCTGCACCTCCTAATTCATCGCCTTGATCGCACCATCTCTGAACTCGTTAGGAGTCAGCATGATAGGTGTGCATCCGTAATCGATCAGTGACTTGCCGCCTTCAACGCCGCTCGGCTGATCCGGGAAGATCCAGGTGTCAAGCATGGCGCCGTGAGCGATCATCTCCTTGATGACCAGGACTTTCTTCTGTCCCGGTCTGATCTTGTCATAATACTCATGCCTCTCAGTGCACTTCGTACCTTCGAATTTCTTGAGCTGTGCTCTGAACTCGTTCATCCACTCTTCGATCATCCTGTATGCATTGATGATCGCGTATCTCTCCTGCCCCATTCCTTTCTTGAATGTGATGTTGAAGGAGATGATATAGTCGTCATCTGCAGGTGTGCCGGCCCTGTTCAGGTAGAGCATATCCTTGAGGTTCCCCTCTGAGGAACCGAATTCATGTGCCTGCTTTCCTTCTGTATCCACACCGGTAGGCATTACATAGACGCCTGTGATGGTATGGGTAATACCTTCACCGCACTTTCCCAGCACCTTGACGGAGATCGGAATAATGTCCATGATGGTATTCGTATATCTGTCATGATCACCAGGCGCGATGATCTCAATATCGATCTTCTCTATTACTTCACTGTATTTTGCGGCCAGCTCATCAAGACCGTCTTTGGTAAGGGTCATAACGCCGCCCGTGGTGATTTTGTTCGTGTCTCCCATAGTGACTTCATTCATATGGTAGGCTTTGATTACTAATCTTCTGAGTTCGATATCATTTGCAGCCATTGCTTTATCCTCTCACACTGACTAATAAGGAATAATTACACTCATATAATAGTTCAAATCTCAGTCTGATTCAACTACCGCTTATAGCTTTGCTAAGTTGAAAAAAATGGGGCTGACTGGTCAGCCCCATCTTCGGTTGTTACCCGATGTCCTATTCAGTTAAGATACTAGTCTGAAACTAGATAACTGCGTGATATTCGAATGGCAGCGGAACGATCTTGCCCGGTGTCTCGATCTCTTCGAGGAGTTCGAGTGATGCCTTAACGATAGCAGTCTGCATCTCTACGTCATGTGGAGCACCGGCGTTAGCGCCCATAGGTACCATAGGAGCTGCAGCTCTTGGTGTACCAGCCTGTCTTACTACCGGCGGAAGTGCTGCGATGATAACTGTAGGGATTCCTACAGCCTCGATTGCTCTCTGCACGATTGTTGCAGAGCGGTGGCAGGTTCCTCATCCTGCAGT
>JAFRLN010000126.1 GCA_017431175.1 Mogibacterium sp. | reverse complement strand
GATCGCGGAAGACAGCGCGATGCAGGCTTTGAACCGGTCCGGATAAGCGAGCGCTGTATGGAGCGTTCCGTATCCTCCCATCGACAGGCCTCCGATGAGCGTATTCTCCCTCTTCATATCTATGCCGAATGTAGTCCGGATGTAATCAGGGAGCTCCTCTGCTATGAATGAAGCGTATTGTGCGCCGGCATAGCCTTTATTCAGATAAAAAGAATTTCCCGTTGTCGGCATGAACACGTTCAGATTGTACTGTATTGCCATCTCCTGCGCATTGCCCCCGTACAGCCAGTCCGAATCTGTTCCTGTCAAACCGTGAAGAAGAATTATGTTCATAGGTTCACGCTCATAATGCCTCTTGTCAAAGACCTCTTCCATCTCGACATCATTCGGCAAAACAAAGCAGAAATTTGCATGCTGCATGATCGTTCTTGCGTGAAATTCCATTCTTCCCGAAGCCATATCGTCCCTCCTTGTTTATGGTTGATTTCATAGGCAGCGTACTAGACCGCCATCATAATAATAGCACAGATCGGTACGAAAAAATAACTGCCGGATTCCGGCAGTTATCTGAGTTTTCAGTCATTGTCCGCAGCTGTCTGGTCAGGCATTGACTACGTTGATCGGAGCTCCGTCCGCGAAAGCCTTCACATTATCTACAGTCGTATCCATGATACGCTGGCGGCTGCCCTTGGACGCCCATGAAATGTGCGGTGTGATTATGCAGTTCTTGGCCTTGAGAAGCGGGTTGTCTCCGCGGATCGGCTCTGTCGAAACTACGTCAAGCGCGGCGCAGGCAACCTTGCCGCTGTTCAGCGCGTCTGCCAGATCCTGCTCAACTACCATCTGTCCGCGGCTGTTATTGATGATGATGACACCATCCTTCATCTTGGCGATGTTCTCCTTGTTGATGATACCTGTGTTGAACGGGAAGAGAGGCATCTGGAGTCCGAGAACGTCAGAGCGTGCGAATAATTCGTCAAGGCTGACATACTCAACACCCAGCGCCAGCGCAGCCTCAGTCTGTCTGCCGTCATACGTGATGACATTCATTCCGAGAGCCTTGGCGATCTCTGCTGTATGGATTCCGATGTTGCCGCAGCCCAGCAGACCATAGGTCATGCCCGCGAGCTCGACCAGCGGATAATCCCAGTAGCACCAGTCAATATTGTTCTCCCACTCTCCGCGGTAAACACTGTCGCTGTGATGACCGATGTGATGGCATGCCTCGAGCAGAAGCGCTATCGCGAACTGGCTGACAGAGCGGGTGCCGTAGACAGGCACGTTGGATACAGGAATGCCCTTTTCTCTGGCGTAAGCTATGTTAACAACATTATATCCGGTCGCGAGTACTGCTATAAACTTCAGGTTCGGACACTTATCCATTGTTTCTTTTGAAATAGGTGTCTTGTTTGTGATCGCTACATCTGCATCTCCGATGGCATCCGCGATGACCGGGGATTCCTCATAGGAAACACGGTCATGTACAGTAACCTCGCCAAAAGCCTTGAGGCCGTCCCAGCTGAGATCTCCAGGGTTTTCAGTATAGCCGTCCAGTACTACGATTTTCATAGATCCCTCCCTTAGGTTGACTTAAGTGATAAAAAATTTTTAGTTATATCATGTTATTACACTTATCAATCAGTGTTTATGATCAGTCCCATGAATCAGGCGTAAATCTGCGGTTCCTGATTGCTTCCGCGTATTTGAGATATTCCTCTGTGTCTGCGATCCTCACGCCCTGACGGAGCGCCGCTTCGACCACTTCCACCTTAGCGGGATCATATCTGTCGCCTGCGCGCCACTGATAGGTATGCGGATAGATGTCATCCTTATCAAGCACAGTCGGCTCTTTCAGACACATCTTCTCATATTCATAGTAAATGCGGTCCGCGACTTCCTTCTCGTCCGGCACTTCAGGCGCCTCAGGTGCCTGCTGCCGGGAAACCTCGGTATTTTCCCCGCCCTTCGGTTCTACCTCATTCTGATTCATAATTAACGTATAATCAAAATCCGTTGTACTATCAAACATATCCTTCATTACTTATACCTCAACGTATACTGTCAGTGCCACGATCGCGATCGTGATCTCTGTCTTAGGCTTACCGTCAAGGGCAATGCCCTCCGGGTTCGCTCCCCCATGATGCACTTCCGCATCAACTTTCCATTTACTGAGATATTCCGTTACCACCGACGGGTCGGCTTCTTCCGGATGCGGCACATAGATGTCCGCCTTAATATACGCCTGTGTCTTACGGTCTGTGATCTCAAATATCTCAGATATCCCTGCCATGCAGCAATGATGGATGGCATCCTTGGTGGCCTTCAGAACTGCGTTGTTCTGGTCACCGCCGTGCATATCCACACCCTGTCCGAATTCAATAATCAGTCTCTTCAAAGCCATGTCATTTCTCCCGCATAACCGGACCATCTACCAAAAGCTATGTCTATTTTAACACATTGCGCGCCGCAGTTTGTGTAGTTTTATTTTTAACTCAAATTAACTTGGATTATTTCAGATGCCACAGTTCTCCGTCCGGCATGACCTGAATGTCCCCCGGCAGAACTTCGAGCGTATTTCCCTCAAGATCACGCACAACTGTTTCTTCCCAGTATCTGTAATCCGCTCCGTCGCCTTCTTCGTGCCATCTGCTGAAATACAGTCGGTCCCCGTCTCTCAGGAAAAAGCTGTCATGATCTCCCATTTCAAGCTGCACTCTCTCCGGCCAGACGATCTCGAATTCATTGGTTCCTACGCACTGCCGCGTCAGAGTCAGCGGAGCAGTATTCAGTCGCAGATTGTAGCAGTCCCTGACAATATTGAGCGGCAATTCTTCGATCACCTCGGTTTCCTTACTGCTGCAGGAAAATTTCAGGATCCGCATCAGGTTTCCGGGGAAATCGACGTTCAGGATATAGATATCGCCTGCATAGCAGACCGGCTCTGACGGATAGATACCCTGCTGCTTTGGCACAGGTCTGTAAATCTCTCCGTCAGGATAATGGATCAGGCACAGCTCTCTGCCCTCTATATCGCATCCTCTCCGGAACACGTCCTCTGCCTCATACAGATCTCCGTGCTCATGGCTGATCCCGTAATACCATTCATCCGTACCATACGGGACCAGTTCGATATATGTGATCCCGCCTGTATCGATCGTTTTCAATCCTTCTCCTTCCTGCAAAATTGTCCGTTTCTGCATCAAACGCTGAGACTGCCGCTGAATGCGCTCTTATCAGCACGCCTTATAGGAGAGTATACCACGGAAGAGTGACGAAAAAATAAAATTATGATTTGTTTTACCGGCAACTCTTTGTTACAATCCTGAATGGTATAACATCAGATTGGAGAATAAGGAATTGAACACACAGAGAATCAGGATCTTACTGACTGCCATAGACAAAGGCAGTCTGACCAGAGCCGGTCAGGCTCTCGGATACACACAGTCTTATCTGACGCAGACAATGCAGGCCTATGAGGAGGAAGTCGGATTTCCGCTTCTACGCAAGACCAACCGCGGCGTTGAACCTACGATGGAGGCGCAGATGCTCCTCCCCACAATGAGAAGGCTCCTGGAATGCGAGGAGCAGCTGGAGCAGGAGAAAGCAGAGCTGCAGGGCCTCGTCAGGGGAACGATCAGGATCGGAACATATGTCAGCACCTCAGTGTACTGGGTACCTCAGATTCTCGAGTATTTTCAGAACAATTATCCCGAAGTTGTATTTCAGATCGAAGAACTCGGTCACGACGAGATGATCGACGGTCTCATAGAAGGATCTCTGGATATCGCTCTTATGAGTGATCCCGGCAGCAGGACCAGTATAGACTTTATCCCGATCCTGGAGGATCCGATGATGGTCACTTTCCCGCCCGGTCACGAGCTGAGCAAATATGATTATGTGCCTGTCGACAAACTGCAGGACTATCCTTTTATCATGACTTATAAGAGTTATGACAAGGATCCGCACAAAGTTTTCGAGGAAGCCGGCTTCTATCCTCAGGTAAGGTATTATTCGAAGGATGATTTCGCGATCCTGTCGATGGTCCAGCGCGGGCTGGGGCTGGCCATACTGCCGGAGCTCACTATCAATGAGTTTCCGGGAAATTATGATACCAGAATGCTTGAACCGGAAGCATACCGCACGCTCGGCATAGGCCTCCGGGCAAGAGAATATGCCGGCCCGCTGGCAAGATTCGT
>JAFRLN010000125.1 GCA_017431175.1 Mogibacterium sp. | reverse complement strand
GGAGGAGGTCATGCCATCATTTGTAAGTAGAGCATACATCAGATCGACTGTAAGATTAACTTCTACATATTCATTCAGTACAATTAACTTCTGCCCACACACACCATTGGGGTAGAACTTAGTTTTACAAGTGAGTAATGAAGCGGTCTTGGGGACATACTTCGGCAGCAGTTTTGAATGCGGCACAGATATGTGGTATAATACTTCAGTTATTTTATTGATCGCTGTTACGGGATCAAAATGCTGTACCGGACAGAGGTCGTAATATCAGAAAACAGGATAATATCTATAACGGAGGTCTTTGGAATGACTAATGTATTAAGAATATTGGCAGGCCTCGGTATACTGCTGAATGCTGTACTGGTGTTCAGAAAGACCAAGGCGATCAGGGCAACTGAAGATGGTGCTGAGAAGTGGGCAGAGGGAAAGAAACACGCTGCGTATAATACTCTGGTCGGCGCAGTTGCCAACTTTTTTGATGTATTCGGCATCGGAACATTTGCCACTACCTCTGCTGCTTTCAAGCTGGGCAAGTCTGTAAGGGACGGTGACATACCCGGAACTATGACGGTAGGTGACACGATTCCTGTATGTATAGAAGCCATACTGTTTGCAGGGCTCGCGGGAGTAGACGGACTCACTCTCGGAGTGCTTATCGTTACAGCGGTTGCGGGAGCTCTTGTAGGCTCCTCACTGGTCACCAAGCTGAATATCCAGGGCGTCAGACTGATGATGGGCATCGGTATGATGATCCTCGGCGTCATGATGGCTCTCAGAGTTTTTGCTGTCGGACCGTTCGGTCTTGTAGGAGAAGGACTCAGTCTCAGAGGCGGCAGGCTTGTGATTGCGGCAGTTGTCATGTTCATCCTCGGAATTCTTATGAATATCGGCGTAGGTCTCTATGCTCCGTGTATGGCTCTGTGCTGCGGTCTCGGAATGAGCGTTACGGCTACTCTTGCTGTCGTAATGGGCGCTTCCGCGCTTCTGATGGCATACGGCAACGGCCCGCAGTTCATCAGAGCAGGCAAGTTCGATATGGTCGCTGTGCTGACTCAGGTCATAGGCGGAACTGCCGGTGTTCTGGTGGCATACTTCCTTGTGAAGAGTCTCGATGTCAGGATCCTGACAATGATCGTCGCAGCAGTCGTTCTCGTTACGGGTGTTCTGTTTTTCAGAGACTACAAGAACGGAAAACCAAGACGCAGATCATAGCAGGTATAATGGCCGGGACGCATGTAGTATAGCTTTATTCTATACCATAACAGCGTTGCATAGAACACGCCTATTTGTTATCAATTAATAAAGGAAATACAATTTGTTGAGACGTATATTGTGCGTCTCAACATTTTTATATGGACCGTTAATGGTATTATGGATTTTGGAGGTATTAGTTATGGCTGAAAAGAAGAATGATAAGCTGCTTATCATCATTGCCGGTCTTGTGATCGGCGTGATCGCGGCTGCGCTTGCTTTTGCAGGCAACCCTAAGAACATGGGGTTCTGTATCGCTTGCTTCCTGCGTGACACAGCAGGCGGTCTCGGACTTCACAAGGCTCCACCGGTACAGTACATCAGACCTGAGATCGTAGGGATCGTGATCGGTGCCTTCTGTGCCGCATTTGCCAAGAAAGAGTTCAGCTCTAAGGGCGGCAGTGCTCCTATGACAAGATTCGTTCTCGGATTCTTCGCAATGGTAGGATGTCTTATGTTCCTCGGATGCCCGTTCAGAATGATCCTGAGACTTGCCGGCGGCGACCTGAATGCTGTATTCGGACTCGTAGGATTCGTGATCGGAATCGTCTGCGGCATCTTCTTCCTGAAGAATGGATACTCACTCAAGAGAACTTACGCGCTCACACAGGGAGAGGGCTACTGGATGCCGATCATCGAGGTCGTTATCTTCGTACTGCTCCTCGCAAAGCCGACATTCATCGCATTCTCTGAAGAAGGTCCTGGCTCAATGCATGCAGCTGTCATCCTGGCACTTTGCGCAGGTCTCGTAGTAGGCGTTCTCGCTCAGAGAACAAGACTGTGCATGGTCGGCGGAGTAAGGGATCTCGTTCTCTTCAAAGAGACAAGACTCCTCTGGGGATTTATCGCGATCCTCGTTGCTGCTCTTGTAACGAACCTCGTTCTCGGCGGATTCAAGCTCGGAATGACTGATCAGCCTGTTGCACACACAGACGGACTCTGGAACTGCCTCGGCATGCTCCTCGTAGGTTTTGCCTGTGTACTGCTCGGCGGATGCCCGCTCAGACAGCTCGTTATGTCAGGCGAAGGAAACGCTGACAGCGCAGTCACAGTACTCGGTCTCATGGTCGGCGCTGCGTTCTGCCACAACTTCGGACTTGCTTCAAGCGCGGATGGTCCTACACCTGCAGGAAAGATCGCTGTTATCATCGGAATCGTAGTAGTTGCTCTGATCGGTGTTGTAAACACTTATGTCAAGGCAGAGAAGGCAGCGGCAGAAGCTGCATAGTAGCGGAGGTACAACATGGTAGACGCTAGAGGACAGTCCTGCCCGATACCTGTCATCATGACCAAAAAGGCAATGAAGAGTAACGAAGACTACTATGAAGTAATGGTAGACAGCAAGACACCTTGCGAGAACGTTACACGTTTTGCCCAGAGTCAGGGATACAAGGTTGAAGTAGAGGACAAAGGCGGAGAATATCTTCTGAAGATCTCCAGATAGTGTAAGAAACACCCGGCTGCAAAAATCATATGCTGCCGGGTGTTTTGTGTTATAATAGACCCACCTGTCAACGGGGGTAGAGATGAATACATATATAGCAACTTTCTTCATGCATTTCGGGTCGATCAGGTTCGAAAGGCTCTGCAAGTCAAAAGGGTATCAGGCGAGAACGATGCCTGTACCCCGCAATCTCAGTTCCAGCTGCGGCACATGTGTTAAATACACAGCGCCGGAGCCTTTGTATGATCCCGACCATGATGAAATGGAGAAGATGGTCATATGCAATGAAGACGGAAGCTATACACAGATCTATCAGGCTGAAGGCCTGTAGGAAGCGAAGACAACAGAAAACGCGCCTGTTCTTTTCAGAGCAGGCGCGCTTTTATTGATCACAAGGTTCATATACTTACTGTCTGCAGTCCTTCACAGGCATCGAGTGCGCCTGCCGGTCCGATCACGCATACAGAACCTGATCCGGCCATTGCCTCAAAAGCGTCTTTCCACCGGAGCAGGTCTTCATGGGTCGTCTCAAGGATCTCTCTCCTGACACGTATGCGGTCCTCATCAGTAAAACCTGAGAACCAGAAATCATCAGCGGATCTGCCTTTGGAAGCAGGTGATACGAGAGGTTCTGTCGAGGCGATCGTAGAGATGATGAATCCGCTCAGATCTGTCTCGCCGCTGCCGGCAAACAGATCCAGAAAGGCAGGGCAGCCCCTGTATATCTCAATGGATCTCTCCGGACTCGGATCTCTGTAGGAATAGCAGAAGAAACTTCCTGTCCTGTTTGCATTCACTGAAGCGCCGTAAGCCCCTCCCTTGACCCTTACCTCATTCCAGAGATATCCGAGTGAAAGGATATTGGCCGCGACTGACATGCTGCCTTCTGCAGAGATGCCTGCCTCGCCGAGATCATATGCCATGACTGAGTGTGAAACGGAAGCAGGTACCTGGATGCCGAGAGAAGCAGGAAGGGAAGATCTGTATTCCGCAGTCTTCTGCCGCTCCGTTCCCTCAGGCAGCATGGATATGAACCTGCTCATATCGGCAGGAGCCGAATCCGTAACACTGATATACGCTCCGGTTCTGACACAGGAGCGCGTGATCAGATCCCCGGCAAAGCTGACAAAACCATCGATCCTCTCATCAAATCCCGAATTCATTTCGTGTATATACCTGAGGAATGTGTACCCGTTCACTGCCTCCGATACTGCGTCGCGGGATGAGTAATGTGATCTTGCGGCATATATTGCAAGCCGGTGCCCGGAAGATACAGCATATCGCCGGCCTTCATCATCTATCTGCGTGATCAGTTCTCTCATCAGCTCTTTATCGTTGAATCTGGTCCTTGTCATGATCTCGATGAGCAGATCTTCCGCGTGGCTGAGGTTTTCTCTGAGTACTGCTGCGCGGCCTCTGAGACAAGGCGTGCATACACTGCGGTCATCATCTCTCGCGAGTATGTCGAGACCGAATGACATGGATCCGACATACATCCTTATCTCATTCTGCAGCTCGGTCACGCTGTAGTGCTCAGTAGGAAGATCCTTATAGAATTCCGTCAGAAGTGCAGCCGCAGGCAGCTCTTCCATGGTGAGATCAGCGACAGGGAAATAAGCGTTGAGATACACTATACCGTTGGTCGCCAGAGGATGATAGAGCAGTGTCACTCCGTCTTGCTCACTTATATGTGTGCCGATGAGTTCAGGCTCCCTTTTGATATCGCTGAGATCCAGCTGCGGTATCGATGACAGAGCCTCCTCGCTGTCAGGGGTATCCTGCCATTCCCTGAGCTCCCGCTGCTTCGCTTCAAGGCATGCTCTGCCCGCGGCGTCCAGACTGTCAAGTGCGGCGGCTAATCGTTCTGCCTCCGCAGCGGCACTCTCTTCGCCGGCTGTCATTGACGGCAGAAGAATGAGTCTGGTGAGAGAAGCTGTATCGGTAAAGAATTCTCTGAGAAGATCTGTCATCACATTTTCGGATATGGATCTGCGCAGAGCGGAAACAGCCTCGCCGGTCCTGAGATACAGCGAAGGATCACCGCCGTAAAGCCAAGTGCTGAACACTGCGTTGGCACGGTAAAGCCCCTGAGGCTCAGGATACTGTCTGAATCTGAAGTCAAGCTGGTTGACAGACGCTTCGAGATCTCTGGAAGGAATTCCTTCAGCGATCGTTTTCCCGGCAACACCGGATACGATCTCAAGGAGCTTGTCTCCGGCGATGCGTACCTGTTCTTCAGGATCTTCAGTATCTGCGGCTTCAGAGCAGACAGATGGATCAATTCCTCTGAATATGATCATAAGATATGGCTGAGCGATTCCGTCTGAAACATATATCTCCATATCTTCGGCTAATCCCGAGGACAGGACCGCTCTTTTGAGCGGTGACTCGTTCGAGTCGGCAAGCTGCTCGATCAGCACACTGAGGGCGAGCAGCTTGTCCCTGTCCTCCCATGTGCCTGCTATCCTGCCGTATACGATCATAGCCCTGGCGTCTTCGTCGCTTGCCTCAAACACGCAGCTCTCATCTCTGACGACAGGCTCCTGCATTGTGATATCCGGTACATCATCAAGCCTGTCGTATCCCTCGAGATAAGAATCGATCATGCTGAGCGTTTTATCCAGAGGAACAGCGCCGTCCAGATAGAAATATGCGTTGGATGGGTGATAGAATCGCCGGTATCTCTCAATAAAGCTGTCATAAGTGAGATCCGGAATAGCGTCCGGGTCTCCGCCTGAATTGAACCCGTAGCTCGTATCCGGGAAGAGGAGTTTGCACAGCGTCCTCTCTGCGATCTGGTCCACGTCAGACATAGCGCCTTTCATCTCATTGAAGACAACTCCTTTGTACACAGGGACATCTCCGCCGGTATCTATGTGCCATCCTTCCTGCATGAAAATAGCAGGATTGTTCAGGATATTCGGCCGGAATACCGCGTCAAGATACACCTCTGTCAGATTGAGATAATCCTGCTCCATACGGCTTGAAACCGGGTAGAGAGTCTTGTCTGTGTAAGTCATAGCGTTGAGGAAGGTGTTCATGGAGGTTTTGAGCAGTTCCACAAAAGGCTCGCGTACCGGGAACTTGTCAGATCCGCAGAGGACGGAATGCTCCAGTATATGGAACACACCGGTATTATCCTCCGGAAGTGTCCTGAATCCTACAGAGAAAAGCTTGTTCTCTTCACTGCTTTCCGCCCATATGAGACCGGCACCGGTCCTGTCGTGCGTCATCTCGACAAGCCGTCCTTCAAACTCGCTTATATCAGTTATACGGTTTACTGTGAAACCGTGCAGTTTATCATTTATGTTAAGTGACATCCAGTATCCTCCTTGCAGCATAGCTGCGTGAAAATCAACGAGAATATTATAGCATAATACTAAAGTGTTCCTTGGTATTCTTGTGATATAATTACATCCACAACAGGAAATTAATCGGATGGATCTTAAGTGGGCAGCGCGAAAGGAGCGTTCAGCATGACAGACAACGGTTTGATATATTTTGCAAGGAAAGGCAGCACAGACGGTCTGGGCGACAGGATATACATGCGTCCGGACAAGGCCAACAGGCATGGGTTCATTGGAGGCGCCACAGGGACGGGTAAGTCAGTCACACTCAAGGTGCTCGCTGAGAGTTTTTCAGACCTCGGAGTTCCGGTGTTCATGTCAGATGTTAAAGGCGACATGGCAGGAATCGCGGTGCCGGGCGATGACAGCGAAGGCATGCAGAAGAGAATTGACAGATTCGGTATCCGTAATGAATTCTGTTATCAGGGCTACCCGGTCTCGATTTATGATATATACGGCCAAAAGGGCACCCCTCTGCGCACGTCAGTATCGGAGATGGGACCGCAGCTGTTTGCGCAGGTGCTCGATCTTAATGATACACAGAGCGAGCTGATGCAGGTCATTTTCAAGATCGCTGATGATCTCGGACTTATCCTCACGGACACCAAGGACATGAAGGCCATGCTCCAGTACGCTGCCGACCACGCCGCAGAGTTCAAAATGGATTACGGTAATATCCCGCAGCAATCCGCGTCAACGATAATCCGCTCGATAGTAGCGCTTGAGTCGGAGGGAGCAGATAAGTTTTTCGGAGAGCCTGCGATAGATATCAGGGATTTCTTCCTGACTGCTCCGGACGGGCGCGGCATAATCAACATCCTTGACGCTGAGACGCTGATCAATAAGCCAAGGCTGTATTCTGCGTTCATGCTGTATCTTCTGTCAGAGCTCTTCGAGGTGCTTCCTGAGGTAGGAGACCCTGAAAAGCCTAAGATGGTGTTCTTCTTCGATGAAGCACATCTGCTGTTCAAAAATGCCAGCAAGAGCCTGCTCGAGAAGATAGAGCAGGTCGTCAAGCTGATCAGATCCAAAGGAGTGTCTATATTCTTCATAACACAGAGCCCGGGAGACATACCGAACGGCGTCATGTCGCAGCTCGGCAATAAGATAGAACACGGACTCCACGCCTATACACCTGCAGAGCAGAGAGTCGTCAGGGCAGCGGCGGACTCCTTCAGAGTCAATCCGGAGTTCAACACAGAGGAGCTCCTTCTCAGCCTTGGAACAGGCGAGGCCGTAGTGTCCATGCTCGATGAAAAAGGCGCGCCTTCGATGGCAGAGCATGCTTATGTGCTGCCGCCTGAGAGCCGGATGGGACCGCTCGGAGACGATGAACGCGCGGAACAGATCAGGAATTCCATACTGAACAGCAAATATGAGTTCATGGTCGATAATGTTTCCGCCTACGAGGTGATCACGGGCAAGATCACACCGCCTGCAGAGGCAGGCGGAGGGTATACCTACAGCGCGGATTTCAACACCCCTGTTCAGTCACAGTCAGTGCAGGAACCGGATCATGGCGATATCACCATCGACTATGAGACCGATGTGGCAATGCAGCAGGAAGCCCTCAGAGCCAGAATGCCTCAGACAGAGCAGCAGGCTCCGGCGAAGTCCTCAAGGAAAACCGCTGCCGCTGAAGAAGAGGTGACACAGGAAGCAGGCCGCTCCATAGGCGACCTTGCCGACAACTTCCTCGGCAAAAGCGGTACCCGTCAGGTGATGAGATCTACAGGAGGAACCATCGGAAGGGAGATCGGTAAAACTCTGGGAGAGGCGGTACTCGGCAAGAAGGGCAGAACCATAGGAGGAAATATAGGATCCGCCATCGGCCGCAATCTGTTCGGTACACTCAGTAAGAGATAAGGAGGGATCATATGCCGCTTTCCAAAGAAGACATAACAGCACTGCTGGATTCAAAGAAGATAAAATATGAAATCGTAGAGCATAAGCCGGTATTCACTATTGATGAAATGCTCGAGTGTGATATGCCATATCCGGATCTGATAGCCAAGAATCTCTTCGTACGCGATGACAAGAAGAGGAAATACTATCTGATCACCTGCCTTGAGGACAAAAAGATCAATCTCAAGGGATTCCGTAAAGAGCATGATACGCGTCCTCTTACATTCGCGTCAGAAGAGGATCTGATGGAAAAGATGGGTCTGTACCGCGGAGCAGTGACACCTTTCGGTATCCTCAATAACGATGAGAAGGATGTCATCGTGTTCTTTGACAAGGATTACGAAAACACGATCATGGGAATACATCCGTGCGATAACACCGCAACAGTTTTCATCAACACTCGTGATGTTGTGAAACTGCTCAAAGCGCACGGCAACGAGATCCACTTTGTGAAAATGTAAAAAATGGGTGACAGGAAAGTTCTCGCTTCCGCGATGATAACCGCATTCATGACGACATTCATGTCCAGCGCTCTCAATCTGTCGATACCGGCTCTTGAGAGCTTTTTTGGCGTAAGTGCCGCGGCGATCGGCTGGATAGTCAGCTCGTATACGATCTCTGTCGCGGCGCTGAGTCTTCCTATGGGAAAAGTCGCGGACATGACAGGAAGGAGGAAAGTCTTCATCACGGGGATCATAGGATTCGCCCTGATCTCGGTAATGTGTATCTTCGTTTCGAATATCGGGCTGCTCATAGCATTGAGAGCACTGATGGGCGCATGCTCGGGGATGATATTCGCGACCAATAACGCCATTCTGATCAGCTCATATCCGCCGGGCATGAGAGGCAAAGTGCTCGGGTATTCAACTGCCGCGACCTATATCGGCCTGACAACGGGACCTGTCGCGGGAGGTTTTCTCAACAGCGCTTTCGGATGGAGGTCGATATTCGTGGTGTCCGTATTGGTTTCTGCAGCCGCTCTGACAGCTGCGCTGAGATCCGGATACCGGGATGCTGAAACAAGCCATCCGGCAGGCCATCCTGATATCGCCGGAGCCCTGCTGTACATATTCTCGATAATCGCGAGCCTGTACGGGATGAGCAGACTCGGCGCTGCTCCGGGCGCGGGCGTGATCCTGGCTGCCGGCCTTATTGCGCTGGCGGTATTCTTCGTCTATGAGAGCAGACGGGATGACCCTTTGATGAAGGTAAGTATGTTCCGCAGAAGCAGGACTTTTACATTTTCCTGTCTCGCCGCGCTCCTCAATTACGGGGCAACTTTTGCGATAAGCTACACGGTCAGCATATATCTGCAGGTGATTATCGGTATATCATCCGCGCGGGCAGGACTCATCCTGATAACCATGCCCGCTGTACAGGCTTTGTTCTCTCCGCTGACCGGGAGCATGTCCGACCGCGTCAGACCGGGCTTGCTCGCAAGTATCGGAATGGGTATCTGCATGTGCACACTGCTCCTGTTTTCACGGCTTGGAGAAGGAACGCGGATGGTTTACATCATCATGACTCTGTGTCTGACAGGTTTTGGATTCGCGATGTTTTCCTCACCTAATACCAACGCAATACTCAGCTGTGTGGACAGAGAAGACTATGGTGTTGCCAATTCTATAATAGCGACCATGAGGACATATGGTCAGTCTTCGGGTATGGCGATTCTCAGCGTGATCACTGCGGCAATGCTTGGCAGCGGAAGCCTGGAGACTTCATCACACGCAGATATCCTCGCCATGATGCATACTTCGTTTATGGTATTCGCTGTCCTCAGCGTTATCGGTCTGTTTTTCTCCCTGGCAAGAGACAGCGGAAAATAAAAGAAATGTGTTGACATAGCAGTAAAAGAGGTGTATATTCCTACTAAAGTGATAGGAATTAAGACGGCGGAGGCAAAGATGCGTAAAAGTAACGGCCTGTACAGATACTGTACCTGCATGATGGGGTGTACCCAGGGTATCTGTTCACGTGTGGCGTACCGGGTGCTTTTCCGCCGCGGATAGCTGTACGATGATTATCGGCAGCTGAGCAGATATCCTTACTCGATCACAATCTCCCTAAAACACAGAAGCACCCGCGGGGTGCTTCTTTTCTTTAACATATTATTCAAGGAAGGTATTAAAATGGCAGATATTAAGCAGAGCATGACAGAACTCATCGGCGGAACACCGATACTCAGATTGAACAGATACTCAGAAGAAGCAGGGCTCACAGGGGCGGATATACTCGCCAAGCTGGAGTACCTCAACCCGGCAGGTTCTGTGAAGGACAGGGTCGCGCTGAATATGATCGAAGACGCCGAAGCAAAGGGAATCATCCGAAAGGGAGCGACGATAATTGAGCCTACGAGCGGAAATACGGGCATCGGGCTTGCCGCGGTCGCAACTGCCAGAGGGTACAGAGCTATTCTGACACTCCCGGATACCATGAGTGTTGAACGCAGGACGATGCTGGCGGCTTACGGAGCGGAGATCGTGCTGACCGAGGGAGCAAAAGGCATGGCCGGAGCGATTGCCAAGGCAGAAGAACTCAGAGACTCTATCGAAGGAGCGGTCATACTCGGACAGTTCGTCAATCCTGCCAATCCGGACGCTCACTACAAAACCACAGGTCCTGAGATCTGGGACCAGACAGACGGCCGGATCGACATCCTTGTAAGCAGTGTCGGGACCGGCGGTACACTGACAGGCACCGGAAAATTCCTGAAGGAACAGGATCCTGATATTAAAGTAGTGGCAGTAGAGCCTGCGGGAAGTCCGGTTCTGTCCGGAGGCAAAGCCGGTCCGCACAAGATCCAGGGTATAGGCGCCGGATTCGTTCCTGAAACGCTCGACACATCTGTCTATGACGAAGTCATAGCGGTTGAGAATGAGGATGCTTTCGCAGAAGGAAAGAGATTCGCCGGTGCGGAAGGTATACTGGTCGGTATTTCTGCAGGAGCCGCTCTCAAGGCAGCGTCCGTTCTGGCTTCAAGACCTGAGAATGCCGGTAAAACAATAGTCGTGATTCTTCCTGACTCCGGAGACAGATATCTGTCGACACCGCTGTTTGCGGGCTAAATGTATACATTTATACATATTTCCTTGTTGTTATAGACAAAACAGCTCCTGATTTGCTAAAATATTTTAACAAACAGGAGCTTTTTGCGTGCTTTGACATGCACGCAGATAAGCAGTCAGGTATTAATTTTATATGGAAAGTAAGGAGAATTGATATGAGTTCATTTGTAGGTTTCATGAACAACATTCTGTATCAGCCTTTTATCGTTCCTCTGTTCCTGATAGCGGTAGGTATCTACTTCACCATCAGAACAGGCGCTGTACAGATCAGACTATTCCCTGAGATGTTCAGGGTAGTTTCCGAAAAGCCTTCGGACGAGAAGTCCATCTCGTCATTCGGAGCCCTGATGGTATCCACGGCATCCAGAGTTGGTACAGGAAACATCATCGGTGTATGTACTGCTATCATCCTCGGAGGCCCGGGAGCTATCTTCTGGATGTGGATCACTGCGATCTTCGGCGGGGCCAACGCTTTCATAGAGTCGACACTGGCTCAGATCTATAAGAAGAAAGCTGATGACGGCACTTACTACGGCGGACCTTCCTACTATATGCAGAACGCCCTTGGCGCAAGATGGCTTGGTGTCATCTTCTCCGTGCTCATCATCTTCACATACGCAGTTGGATACAATATGCTCGCTGCATTCAATCTGCAGTCGACATTCGCGACATTCTCATTCTATAACGAGAAGTCGACACCGATGGTTATCGGAGCTATTCTGGCAGTATTCTTTGCCGCTACTATTCTCGGCGGAGCTAAGAAGCTGACAGATGTAACAGGATTCCTCGTTCCTGTAATGGGCGTCCTTTACGTAGCAATCTCTCTGATCGTTCTTGTACTGAATGCAAAGAATTTCGGAGCGATGTTCGGACTGATCTTCAGAACAGCATTTGACTTCCAGGCGATCTTCGGAGGTTTCACAGGATCGGTAATCATGTGGGGACTCAAGAGAGGTCTCTACTCCAATGAGGCTGGTATGGGTTCTGCACCTAACGCCGCTGCCAAAGCTGATGTTGCTCACCCGGTAAAACAGGGTCTGGTACAGACACTGTCCGTATTCATCGACACACTGCTGATCTGCTCGGCCACAGCGTTCATGTGCCTGTCCACCATGGATGTAAACCCAGCTGACTACGTGCTTGAGGACGGCGGAGCCAATGCAGCCGGATATGTACAGACATGTCTGCACACTTCACTCGGAGGCTTCGGCCCGATCTTCATCGCAGTTTCGATGACACTGTTCGCGTTCACCACACTGATCGGAAACTACTCATACTGCGAAGGATGTTTCGCATTTATCCTCAAGAGAGATATGAGCAAGACAGAGCTCATGATCTTCAGAGCTATCGCTATCGTACTCGTATTCCTCGGAGCGATCTCAAGCGCAGGACTCGTATGGGATACAGCTGATATGTTCCAGGGACTCATGGTAGTATGCAACATTCCTACCATCGCTATCATTGGCGGAGTTGCTGTCAAGGCTCTCAAGGATTACACAGATCAGAAGGCTGCAGGAAAGTCACCGGTGTTCCACGCAAGCTCAATAGGTCTCAGCGAAGACAAGACAGACTGCTGGAACTGATCCCGATGATCTGACAGACAATTATCTGAATATGCGGCGGGAGGCTGTAACGGCCTCCCGCTTTTATTGTGCGCTTTAGCTTGATGTTAACCACCGGCTATGCCGGTGAGGGTAAAAAGCTTTAGCTTCAAGAAAAATACCTCCAATGCTAACATGAGAGTGGCTACCAACCGCATCTCAGAGCAAAGGAGGTAAAAAACGATGGGTAAAAATG
>JAFRLN010000124.1 GCA_017431175.1 Mogibacterium sp. | reverse complement strand
GGAGGAGGTCATGCCATCATTTGTAAGTAGAGCATACATCAGATCGACTGTAAGATTAACTTCTACATATTCATTCAGTACAATTAACTTCTGCCCACACACACCATTGGGGTAGAACTTAGTTTTACAAGTGAGTAATGATGAATGTGTCTGCATATTACATATTACCGGATGAAATGCGGACATCTTTTTGGTATAATAAACAAGTTAATGCGTGTTTCAATTGCGCACTGTAATCTATAACTCAGAAAAGACTATCAAAGAAAGCTCTCATTTGAGCGGAAAGGTCAGAAAATGAACGAAAAGGGCACATACTACATTTCAACTCCAATTTACTATCCGAGCTCTAATCTGCACATCGGACACACATACTGTACAGTCATGGCTGACGCGATGGCGAGATTCAAGAGACTGCAGGGTTACGATGTCATGTTCCTGACAGGTACAGACGAGCACGGGCAGAAGATCCAGACCAAGGCGATCGAGAAGGGTGTGACACCTCAGGAATATGTTGATGAGATCGTTGCGGGCATCAAGGATCTGTGGGCTACAATGGAGATCTCATACGACGATTTTATCAGAACTACAGAGCCGAGACATATGGAAAGAGTCCAGAAGATCTGGCAGAGGATGTATGATAACGGCGATATTTATAAAGGAGAATATGAAGGCCTTTACTGCAAGGAGTGCGAAGCTTTCTGGACAGAATCACAGCTTGTGAACGGCTGCTGCCCTGACTGCGGAAGACCTGTGGAGAAAGCCAGCGAAGAAGCTTACTTCTTCAGAATGAGTAAGTATGCTGACAGACTGCTCGAGCTCTTCAGAACGAATCCGGACTTTCTGGTTCCGGAATCCAGACGTAATGAGATGGTCGCTTTTGTAGAGCAGGGAATGGAAGATCTGTGCGTTTCCAGATGCACTTTTGACTGGGGTATTCCTGTGCCGAACGATCCGAAGCACGTTATGTACGTATGGGTCGACGCGCTGTCCAACTATGTTACAGCTCTCGGCGGACCGGATGAAACAGAGAAATTCAAAAAATACTGGCCTTGCGACTGCCATCTTGTAGGCAAAGAGATCGTTAGATTCCACTCTCTCATATGGCCGGCGATGCTCATGAGTGCGGGTCTGCCTATTCCGAAACAGGTACGCGGACACGGATGGCTGCTCCTCGGAGGAGAGAAAGTCTCCAAATCCAAGGCAGCTAAGGGACAGGACGTCATCGATCCGGTGATCCTTATCGACAGATACGGTATCGACGCTCTGAAATACTTCCTGCTGAGAGAATATACTTTCGGTCAGGACGGTATGTTCACTAACGAGGTAATGCTGAGAAGGATGAATTTTGATCTGGCTAACGACCTTGGCAACCTTCTTTCGAGAACCGTATCCATGATCCAGAAATACTGTGGCGGCAGGATCCCTGAAGCAGGGACTAAGGATGAAATTGATGAGGAACTGATCGCGCTTGCGACAGGCGTTGCTGACAAGGTCAGCGCGAAGATGGACGAGTTCCAGTTCAATCTTGCGCTTGAAGAGATCTGGGTCCTGATCAGAAGAGCAAATAAGTACATTGACGAGAAAACACCTTGGGTCCTTGCCAAGGATGAGAGCAGAAAAGCTGAGCTGGATACCGTGATGAGGAATCTTGCTGAGTGCCTGAGAATAGTATCGATCCTTATCGTACCTTTTATGCACACAACATCAGACAGAATGAGAGATCAGCTCGGACTTGCGGATGTTCCTGCGGTATGGGAAGACGCATTCGAGTTCTATAAGATGGATGGATGCGAAGCGCACAAGGGAGATCAGCTCTTCCCGAGACTCGATATCGACAAAGAACTCGAGGCTCTGTACGCGATCAGCGAATCACTCAGGAAATAAGAGCTGATAGTATTTCCGTTTATTCAGGGGTTATTGGAGACAGTGTACATATCATCAAGAGAATGACGATCAATGTACACTGTCTCATTCTATTCACAGCAGCAGTATGGATGCTGATAACAGGAAATGATATTCGACGCACATACACATCTGAATTTTGAAAAATATACAGACGGGGAACGTCAGGCGCTTGCGGCAGAGATAGAGTCATCTGAACTGGGGTACATCATCGATGTCGCCGACTGCGTCAGCTCAGCTGAGCAGGCACTCAGAGATGCTGAGGACTATGAATGGTGCTATGCCGCAGTCGGGATCCATCCGGATCACGCGTCTGTGTTCACAGACGCCGACATCGAAGAGATCCGCCGTCTCGCTGCACATCCCAAAGCGGTAGCGATCGGTGAGATCGGACTCGATTACTATTACGGTACTGATGACAGAGATGAGCAGCAGGATCTGTTCCGTAAACAGATCAGACTCGCCAACGAACTCAGGATGCCGATCATGATCCACTCGAGAGATGCCAACCAGCTAACAATGGATATTCTCACTGAGGAAGGCGCTTTCAGTCCTGAGAGAAAGACCTGGTTCGCCGGCAGGCCGGCACCGGGATCGATGTCACCCGGAGCGTTCAGAAACGATATGAAGATGGCGGATGAGTATTCCGAAGGCGGGCTCCGTCTGGTGCCTGACGCGAGAGTCCAGATGCACTGCTATTCCGGTTCGCCTGAAATGGCCGAAGAATATGTAAAGCTCGGAGCAACGATATCACTCGGCGGTCCTGTAACATTCAAAAACGGCAAAAAAGCCGCGGAGGTCGTGAGACGTATTCCGATAGAATTTCTCCTCTCGGAGACGGACGCGCCTTACATGGCTCCTGAACCGCTCAGAGGGAGACCCAACAAGCCTCATTATGTAGAACATGTTGTGCGCCGCATGGCGATGATCAAAGGAATATCATACGAAGAAGCCTCCCGCGTACTCACGGAGAATGGAAAGCGCTTTTTCGGTATCGTATGACACCTGCGCCGAACAGGAGAGAGCAATGAAGAGAAACCACGTTATCGACTCAATAATAGACAGCGGCCTTATCACAGAAGGCGCGTATATTGTCGCGGGAGTTTCGGGCGGACCTGACTCTCTGTGCATGCTGCATGCTCTTTCACAGATAGCAGATTCCATGGATCTGACGATCGTACCTGTTCACATCAACCATAAGCTGAGACCTGAAGCTGATGATGAAGAGGATAATGTCGTAAGGATATGCGACAGACTCGGACTGGACTGCTACACTTTCGAAGCGGACTGTAAGATGCTTGCGGATGAACTGAAAATATCCACAGAGGAAGCAGGCCGCCAGATAAGGTATGAGATATTCGATGAGGTCGCCGCGCAGATAGAAGCGGAACATGTTCCGAGGAACAATATCCTTATCGCAGTTGCCCACAACGCGGATGATCAGGCAGAGACAGTCCTTTTCAGACTTCTGAGGGGTACAGGTATACACGGGCTGGCGGGAATGCCGGTGATCAGAAACTCCGAAGCAGGCTATCTGATCATAAGACCGGTCATAGATATACAGCGCAGTGAGATAGAGCAGTACATCAAAGACAACAAACTCCATCCTAATATCGACGCGTCCAATATGACCAGTGACTATACGAGGAACAAGATACGCAATGAACTCATCCCGTACCTCGAGAAGGAGTTCAATCCTTCCGTCCGCCAGTCGCTGAGGAGATATGCGGAGCTCGCTGATCTTGATGACACACTTCTTAACGAGATCGCGGTGTCTTCGATGGAAGGCCACATCAATTTTGAACAGAATCCTGAGAGGATACTGCTTGACATAAGTGAAATAAGAAACAACCCTGTACCGATCAATACGAGGATCGTCGGATTCATACTTCAGACAATGAGGCTCGAGAAATATGCTACGTTCGAGCTTATCACCCAGCTGACTACACTGATGTACTCAGACAATCCTTCCGGATCGATCGATCTGCCGATGGGTGCGAGAGCGTACAGGGAATATGACACCGTTATTTTCACGGATGCTGATGAGAACTACATTATTCAGCCGGATCAAAGCCTCAGGATGATACCGCAGGTCATGATGATCAAGGACTACCATCCGGATGAAGATTATATGTATGCGGTATTCGACTTTGATCTGTTCAATAAGGAACATCCGGGACGGGTCGGAGAGCTCAGGCTGCGCACAAGGCAGGAAGGCGACTATCTGCCGATGAAAAAAGGCAGCAAGAAAATACAGGATCTCCTGGTCGACTCCAAAGTGATGAAGCGGGCCAGAGACAGTATCCTGATGGTCGCGATTGACAGCGAGGTGCTGTGGATACTGCCGAGCAAATATTTCTCCGGGAGGCAGGAGAAGGAAAAAGGCAGGTTTTCGCCTAAGTATTCTGTTTCAGACAGTACAGAGCGTGTACTGTTGATTGAAATAGCAGAGAATATATGATAAAATTTGTGCTCAGGACACAATTTTTGGACAAAAATTCCCTAATTTTTAAAAAATAGAAAGGATATAGATTTTGAAGAATTTTGGACGCAATATTGGCGTATATATCATAGTCTTCCTGGTAGTACTGTCTATATCGATGTTCTTCCGTAATCTCGGAACTGGATCTGACTATAAAGAAATCAAATTCTCACAGTTTGCCAATCATCTTGAGAAAGGTGACTATGAGAAGATCAATATAACAGACCGTCAGCTTACAGGGACCAAGAAGAATGGGGACAAGGAGGTCACATACGCTCCTTCGGCACTCGAGATCAACTGGCTGGAGGAGTCCACTCTCTATCCTATGATCCAGGAAAACAAGATAGAGCTTGAGAGTGATCCGCCTGAAAGCGAATACAATCTGTTCAACTTGCTGCCGACTATACTCATGGTGCTGGCGATGGGATTCCTGTTCTACTTCATGATGAGTCAGGGAGGGAACCGGCAGGCGTTCCAGTTCGGAAAGAACAGGGCCAAGCTCTATAAGAGCGACGGCAAATCCATAACATTCAAGGATGTTGCCGGACTTGAGGAAGAAAAAGTCGAACTCGCGGAGATCGTTGATTTCCTTACCAATCCTGTAAAATACGACAAACTGGGCGCCAGAATACCTAAGGGCGTGCTGCTCGTAGGACAGCCTGGTACAGGTAAGACTTATATTTCAAAAGCCACGGCGGGTGAAGCAGGCGTGCCTTTCTTCACGATCTCCGGATCTGACTTCGTCGAGATGTTCGTAGGCGTTGGTGCCTCCAGAGTAAGAGATCTCTTTAACGAAGCCAAGAAGAACGCTCCTTGCATCATCTTCATCGATGAGATCGACGCGGTCGGCCGCAGAAGAGGCGCAGGTCTCGGCGGAGGAAATGATGAAAGAGAGCAGACTCTCAATCAGCTCCTCGTTGAGATGGACGGCTTTGACGGCAACATAGGCATCATTATCCTTGCGGCTACCAACAGGCCTGACGTACTCGACCCTGCTCTGCTGAGACCGGGCAGGTTTGACAGACAGATCGTCATAGGCATGCCGGACATCAGGGGAAGAGAAGAGCTGTTCAGACTGTATACTAAGAATAAGCCTCTTGCAGATGATGTATCGCCTGAGATCCTTGCCAAGAGGACACCTGGATTCTCGCCGGCGGATATCGAGAACCTGATCAATGAGGCAGCGCTTCTTACAGCGAGACGTAACGGCACGAAGATAAGAATGGATGAGATTGAAGAGGCTACCACCAAAGTCATGGCAGGTCCTCAGAAGAAGTCCAGAGTTATTTCAGAGGCTGAGAGAAAGCTTACTGCTTATCACGAAGCCGGACACGCTATTGTTATGAGAGCCACTCCGGGAGCTGACCCGGTACACCAGATCACGATCATCCCGAGGGGAATGGCCGGAGGCTTTACAATGTGGCTTCCGGAATAAGACAGGTTCTTCGAGACAAAAGGCCACATGATCGATACGATCAGGCATCTCCTCGGAGGAAGAGTTGCAGAAGAACTCAAGCTGGATGATATTTCGACAGGCGCCAGCAATGACCTTGAGAGAGCTACCGGCATCGCGAGACAGATGATAACCAAGTACGGTTTCAGTGAAAAGCTCGGTCCTGTATCATTCAGCTCAAGCGACGAGGTCTTCCTCGGAAGAGATTTCTCCACCAGACAGAACTATTCAGAGCATGTCGCTGCAGAGGTAGACACCGAGATCAGACGCCTGCTTGAAGAGTGCTATGAGGATACACGCAGGATCCTCACTGAAAATGACGCTGCGTTCGAGAGGGTCGCTCAGGCCCTGCTGCTCGTTGAGACGATAGACGGCAGTCAGTTCGAGAGACTGTTCACCGGTGAGATCACTCCTGAGGAGCTCAAGGCAGAGATCGATAACGAGAACAGAGAGATCGCAGAGAAGAACAAAGCAGAAGCCCGTGAGAGCGAGGAGATCATAAAGGCCGAGAAGAAGAGACAGGAAGAAGAAATGATGAAGCAGCTTGAAAATGCTTCCATGGATCTCGGGATCCCCCGCGGGGAGATGGACTGGTCTGAAGATGTTGAAGACAAGTTCGGTTATGAAGAATACAAGCGGGCGACTGAGAGACGCAGAAACAATGTCAGACCTAAGAAACTGACAGACAGAGAAGAAGAGTCAGCGCCTGACAGTTCAGAGCAGAATGATTCTGAGGATGACAATAAGGCAGACAAATAAGCTATAACCCCTGACGAAAAGGAACAGTATCATGAAAATAACCGTAAATGATTGTTTAAAGCTTGACGCTTTTGACGGATGCCAGGTGCTGGCTTGCCATACTGATCTAGAAAGACGCGTAAGAAGCGTATCAGTACTTGACGAGACAGATCTCTCGATGGGGGTCGAGAGAAACGGCATCAAAGAGCAGATGGTGATCACGCATTTCTGGAGCAGCAGCAGCGATGTTGATGCCCAGGCAAGGGCAGTCAAGGGACTCGGAGACAGGGAAGTCAGCGCATTGGTCATATATCTGAGCGACAAAGGATTAAAGACCGTCGATAGCAAAGTGATCGAGGCTGCTGAGAAAGCAGCGCTTCCGCTTATCACTATCAGAGATGAGGGTAACGTCACGTATTCGATGCTCATCGAACAGGTGATGGACAAGATCCTGTATGGAGACAATTACAGCGATAATATCCTCAATAATACGATCTACCACCTTCTCAATTTCGAGAAGCACAGCAGTTTTCCTTTCGCTCTGCGGGAAGCCGCAGTAATGAATAATTATCAGGTCGTACTGATGACTGAGGAATTCAATCCTATACTCACAGTTGAGACCAGACACATCGTCAGCATTGAGGACGCTGTACAGAATGCCCGCAAACAGGATGTTTTCCATCAGAATACATTCACAAGAGTTGAGATCCAGGGAGTTGTATCTTACTGGGGAACGATTGATATCAAAGGCACCAAGTACATACTCATGATAGTGGATAATGACGATTACTATTCTGCTGCTGAGATGACTAAGCTGGCCGAGACGATCCAGCTTGCGATAGGAATGTGGAAATACACTCCTGAGAGAGACTCAAGATCTGAATTCATCAAATCCGCTGTGCGGGGAGATCTCTCATTCTGCCATACCCTCCTGGATGAATCCGGACTTCGCGGCATGCAGTTCTCCAGCGCATTCCTTGTGAAGGATATCGCTCAGGATGCTCTCTTCGACATACTCGGAGAATACAAGACCCGCTACGGCTTCAGTACTCTGACGATTTCAGAAGGCAACGAGACATACGGAATCATCTATGCCGAGGAAGGACAGGAGAGGGGAATAACAGTCAAGAATGCCTGCCTCAGGATGTATGACAACCTCAAGGGAGGACGTAAAGACTCAAGGATATTCCATATCACCGGGATCGAGACGCTCGAGGCAATTGTGGAAGGCTTCAAACTGATCAACAGGACTTCCAAGATGATTGAGAAGGTGTTCCCTTACAAGAGAGTGTTCTCAAAGTATGAGATCACCATGGTGTGTGACTGCATCTACATGCACACAGGAACTGCATCTCTCAAGAAGATGTATCTTGATCTGCTTGAGCCATTCGAAAGAGAACTGTCTGCCAATAAGGGTAAAATGCTGCTCGAGACTCTCTCGACATTCGTTCTGGATGCCGGAATGAACAGCAACAAAACCGCTGAGTTCATGAACATCCACAACAATACTGTTCAATACAGACTCAAAAAAGCCAACGATATTCTCGGCGCTGAGATGACGGCCAACAGGATCATTCCCGGACTGACTATGGCGCTGGCTATCAAGAGACTGGAGGAAATCTAGTATGCTGCTTGCAATAGATGTAGGAAATACCAATGTCGTTATCGGTGTCTTCAACGGTGATGAACTGGTCGAGAGCTGGAGACTTGCGACTGATAACAAGAGGTCTGCCGATGAGTACGGTACGATAATAGATATGATGCTGAAGCATGACGGGATCGATCCCGGCATCATTGATGATATCATCATATCTTCTGTAGTTCCGTCACTGCTGTTCACACTTGAGCACATGTGCCTTAAGTTTTACGAGCGGAATCCGATCGTGATCGAGACCGGCATCAAGACCGGGCTGAAGATAAAATACGATGATCCGCGCCAGGTCGGTTCTGACAGAATCGTCAATTCTGTTGCCGCGCATACGAAATACGGCGGCGATCTGATCGTCGTGGACTTTGGTACTGCAACTACATTCTGCTGCGTTTCACATGACGCGTGCTTCCTCGGCGGCGCGATCGCGCCGGGAATCAAGACCCAGGCTGCCGCTCTGTTCGAGCACACGGCCAAACTCCCTAATGTCGACCTGGAACTGCCGGGCAGGTTTATCTGCAAGAATACATCAGAAGCAATGCAGGCAGGACTGATCTACGGTCATATGGGATTCATTGAGCATATGATCAAAGGCATGAAGCAGGAGATGTCATCAGAACTGGGCTGTAAGCCTGAGGACATCAAGGTCATTGCTACAGGAGGAATGGCAACTATGGTCGAGAGCGGAGTAGACTGTATCGATATCATCGACAGAAGACTCACTCTTAACGGTCTGCAGATACTCTATGAGAAGAATAAAGGCCTCCATAAGAAGAGAGTTCTCCAGATCCGATGAGTTACAGGATAGGAAATACAGAACTTGATTCCCCGTTCATACTCGCTCCGCTGGCAGGTATTACAGATGCCGTTATGAGGACGCTGTGCGAAGAACAGGGAGCCTCGCTGACATATACAGAGATGGTCAGCGCAAAAGGTCTCTACTACGGTGACCGCAAGACCTCGCTTCTGACATATATACCCCGGGACGCAGGGCCGACGGCAATACAGATCTTCGGAAGCGAACCGGATGTAATAGAATTTGCTGCTGCGCGCCTTGACAGCCTGTCTAATGTGATACTCGATATCAACATGGGCTGCCCGGTGCCGAAAGTAGTTAAGAACGGTGATGGTTCCGCGTTAATGCAGGATCCGGATCTGATATGTGATATAGTAAGAGCAGCAGTCAGAGGCTCATCCAAGCCTGTGACGGTCAAGATAAGAAAGGGCTTTTCTGACGACTGTGTCAACGCGCCTGAAGCTGCCCGTGCTGCCGAGGCAGGAGGAGCTGCCGCGGTTGCGGTGCACGGCAGGACGAGACCTCAGTATTACAGCGGAAAAGCAGACTGGGACATTATCAGAGAGGTAAAAAAAGCAGTCAGTATACCTGTGATCGGAAACGGGGATGTTTCTGACGCAGAATCAGGGCTCAGGATGCTCGAGGAGACCGGCTGCGATTTTGTTATGGTCGGCAGAGGAGCGATGGGCAATCCCTGGATCTTCAGGGACCTCAGAAGAGCACTGGCAGGCGAGGAGCCGCTGCCGCAGCCGACAGGATCAGAGAAGACTGCCATGATGAAGAGGCATCTTATGATGCTTGCTGAACTCAAGGGCGAAGATACGGGAGTCAGAGAATTCCGCAAATTCGTGGTGTACTATACCAGAGGTATGAGGGGCGCCGCCAGAATCAGAAGAGAAGTGAATTATGCTGACACTGCTGAAAGGATGATAGAGATAATTGAAAGTGAGAACTGGTAGAAAAACAGCATCACTTGTATGCCTGATAGTAATGGTTTTGCTGGCCGGACTGCTGAGCGGATGTACTACATTCGACAGTTTCAGGCATGCTTTTTTTGAGGAGACTGATGAGGATCAGATGCCTGTTATCACGATAGGCGTATTTGAACCCCAGACAGGTCGAAACTCTGAAAGAGGGAAGAATGAGCTCAAGGGAATAGAGCTTGCTCACAGCATATACAACAGCGTAGACGGATACAAGATCGTGCTGAACAAGGTAGACACCCAGTCAAAAGTCAGTACAACAAGGACTGCTGTACAGGGCCTGATCGATATGAAACCGGTCGCTATCATCGGATGCGCGGGAGAGGCGTCTTCACTTGCTGCTTCAGAATATATACAGCAGGCCAAGATCCCGACCATTACACCGTCTGCGACCAATCCTCTTATCACACAGTTCAACGGCTACTATTTCAGAGCCTGCATCACCGAATCCCAGATGGGAGAGGGCCTGGCTGAATATGCTTACAGGCACCTCGAGTCAGACAGGATCGGGATCGTCAGTCTGAAGAATGACAGCAGCACAGCAGCTCTCATCGATGGTTTTACCAACAAGATAGACAGGTATACCAGATATGAATACACAGATCCGATCCAGGCTAAAATCGAGATCTCGCAGGATGAGGAAGAGCTGAAGGACGCGGTCAGGACGATATCGTCTCAGGGATGTACCGTATGCTTCGCGTCTCTCGGAACCGAAATGATGGATTCATTCTTCACCTTGGCTGAGGAAAAGAATCTCACGGACATAACCTACATCGGACCTAGGAGCTGGGGCGAGAGCGCGTTCACAGAGATGATGAAAAAGCATCCTGATATCAAAGTCGTATTTCCGTATATGTCAGTCATATCCGGAACGAGCGAGGCCTCTGACGCTCTGACTGAAGAAGCGGAAAGATTCCAGCTGGAGTACGAATCCAGATACGGATCAGATGATGTCCCGACAGAGGATGCCGCTCTGGGATACGACTCCTATCTTATTCTGATCAACGCTATCCACAATGCAAAATCAACAGAAGGCAAGGATATCAGAGCTGCGATGATGGATCTCAGTGAACTCAGAGGAGCAACCGGAGTTTTCTCATTCGATAACAGAGGCAATGTGGTAAGAACTGTTAATCTGTCGACAATAAAAGACGGACTTATAGTTTCAGAATATGTAACAAGAAGTGAGTCGGAAGCCAGCAGGCTTGAGGATGTAGAAGAAACACAGGCAGAGACAACGGAGGAGCAGTAATGGGATATATTGAAAGACTTGAAGGATACAAAGACGATATGATCAGAACGCTTCGTGATTCTGTTGCCATACCAAGCGTGAAATCCGAAGCGGTAAAGACTTCGGACGGTGAGCTTCTGCCATTCGGAAGAGGTGTCCATGACTCATTGATGCATTTCCTCGGAGTTGCTGCGGCTATGGGTTTTGAGGCTCATAACGTTGACAACTATGCAGGATATGTAGATTACAAAGCATCTGAGGAATATGCTTCTGAGGCTAAGAATGTTGCCGTTGTAGGTCACCTTGATGTTGTTCCTGTAGGCACAGGCTGGACAGGGGATCCTTTTGAGATGTTCGAGAAAGACGGATGCCTGTACGGAAGAGGGACAGCAGATGATAAGGGACCTGCGGTTGCGGTTCTCTATGCTCTGAAGGCTATCAAGGATGAGGGTATCCCGTTCAAAAACAATCTCAGGATCATACTCGGGCTTGATGAGGAGACCGGAGATATAAGTATCAAATACTATACTGACAGATACGGTCACCCGGACATGGGATTTACTCCGGACGGAGATTTTCCTATCGTCAACGGCGAGATGGGCATCATGGTATTCGACCTTGCGCAGAAGTTTTCAGCGAATCCGGCCAAGGATGATCTCAGATTGACGAAGATGACAGGAGGACTTGCTCATAACGCTGTTCCTGCGGATGCCAAGGCTGTGATCGCGGGAGACAGAAAGTACTTCGATGCGATAGCGGAAAAAGCAAAACTGTATGCTGCAGAGACCGGGTACAATGTCAGCACCAAAAAGCAGGGAAATTCCCTTGTGGTTGAAGTAAAAGGCAAGGCTGCACACGGCGCACATCCTGAACTCGGGATCAACGCGATCAGCATCATGATGGACTTCCTGGGAAGGGTGAAGTTCGCCAATGAGGAACTGAATGATTACATCGCTTTCTACAACGAACACCTGGGATTTGATCTGCACGGTGAGAGATTTGGGATCAAATTCGAAGATAATCAGTCAGGGCCATTGATTTTGAACGTCGGAGTAGCTAATATTAATGAGGAGCTGGCGTCTGTATCTGTCAATATCAGATATCCTGTCACATTTACAGATATAGAGCTTGCGACCGGTATGGAGAAATGCCTGGATGATTCGTCTGTAGGTATCATTACCAGAATGGTCCAGGAGCCTATATACATGGAGCTTTCGAGCGACATGGTGAGCAAGCTTCTGGCTGCTTACAGAGAAGAGACAGGTGACTATGAGACTCCGGCAATCGTTCAGGCCGGAGGCACATATGCCAAAATGGTCAACAATATCCTCTGCTACGGAGGCATGTTCCCGGGCGAAGAGGATACTATGCATCAGGCGGACGAGAGACTGAGCGTGGATT
Source organism: Mogibacterium sp. (assembly GCA_017431175.1). GTDB lineage: Bacteria > Bacillota > Clostridia > Peptostreptococcales > Anaerovoracaceae > Crickella. The sequence goes on along the minus strand of JAFRLN010000124.1, from coordinate 5,667 downwards.
CATTCATGAAGATGGCGCGCATCTACGCAAGGGCGATCTACTCCCTCTGCTGCGAATAAATTAAATAATCTGTTTCAGGGCGTGGTGAAAGTCCACACCGGTGGTGACCGCATACAGCGCAAGTCCACGAGCCGAAAGGCTGAACTGGTGAGAATCCAGTACCGACGGTATAGTCCGGATGAAAGAAACATTACATTACATCTACTCTATAAGAACTGCGTGTAATGAATGGCCTTGATCACAATCAAGGTCATTATTAATGCCTGACAGATTCCATCCGAATTTTTATTACAGGAGGAATATGTTATGAACAAAGAAAACAAATTCGGTGCAGCCGCTATCGCAAAACTCGCTATGATGACAGCAGTATCTGTAGTACTGCTTCTGATCATAAGGCTGCCATTCCCGCCGGCACCTTTCCTGGTGTATGATCCGGCAGATGTGCCTATTTATATCACTGCCTTTGCATTCGGACCGGCAGCGGGACTCATCGTCACACTGATCGTCTGCCTGATACAGGCATTCATGCTCGGAGGAGACGGACTGTACGGATTCCTGATGCACTTTGTAGCGACCGGTATCGTAGCTGTTGTCATCGGTCTTATGTACAGCAAATGCAAGACCAAAAAGAGAGCGATCGCTTCGCTCGCAGTCGCGGTTGTGGTAGCTACAGCAGTAATGTGTGTTATGAATCTCATAGTGACACCGCTGTACATGGGAGCTCCGAGGGAGGCTGTTATCGCGATGCTTCCGACTGCTATTATCCCATTCAATCTGCTCAAGGCAGGACTCAATGCTGTACTTACATTCATCCTCTACAAGAGGGTCAGCGGTTTCCTTCACAGCGAAGCTAATGTAAAAGCGGCCGCATAGATACGGACAATACATGAGAGAAATAAGAAAAGGCAATTTCATAGCGGATACTGAGGCTGACACGCGCGCGCTCGGCCTCAGTATTGCTGATGCTGCGGAACCGGGAGATATCGTAGCCCTTGTAGGCGATCTCGGAACCGGAAAAACAGCATTGACGAAATACATAGCAGAGGGACTTGGCGTCACTGAAGAAGTCATCAGCCCGACATTCACGATCGTCAAAGAATACAGAAGCGGGAGACTCCCATTATATCATTTTGACGTGTACAGGTTGTCGGGGCCTGAAGAATTCTACAGCGCCGGGGCAGAGGATTATATTGAAGACAGCGGCCTTTCTGTGATAGAGTGGGCTGACATAGTCGCGGACGCGCTTCCGGAGGATGCGCTCCTCATACATATTCAGTACGCAGATGAAGGCAGAAGAAGCATAACGGTATTATAATGATCAATATACTTGCTCTAGAGACTACAGGTAAATACGGTTCCGCGGCGGTCATCACGGAGGATGGCCGTGTTTTCTGTGCATCTTCAGAGACTGAGATGAACCATCTCAGAGATATCATTACGATCAGTGATGAGGCTCTGAAGGAGGCACGCATCGATAAGAGAGAACTGACTCATATAGCGGCATCCCGGGGCCCCGGATCGTTCACCGGCATCAGGATAGGTGTTACAACAGCAAGGACACTCGGACAGATGCTGGGTATTCCGTGCATAGGAGTATCATCTCTCGAATCGCTTGCGAACCAGGCGCTGGAAAGAGCTTCGAGGGAGAGCGCTCTGTATATCGCGCCTGTTATCAACGCGAGAAGACACCAGACGTATGCAGGTGTATGGAAAGCATGCTTTACATACGGACCGGATGAGGGGACTGTCATTCCTGTGTTCGGGGAGAAGCAGTACATGATAGAGGATCTGCTTGAACTGATCATCAGTGATGCTGCGCCTTGCGGCGGCAAGGTACTGTTCACCGGTGACGGTATCGACGCATATCAGGATATAATTACTGAAGCATTTGTATCGGGCGGAGTATCTGATCAGCTTGTCTTCGCGGATGAAGAGATCAGATATCAGAACGCTGTTTCTGCGGCGCGTATCGCATTCAGAAATGCTGCTGCCGGACAGACAGTCAGCTACAATGACCTGCTGCCTGAATACATGAGACTGTCTGAAGCAGAGCAGAGGCTCAGAGAAGGCACTCTTAGTGACAAGATAAGAAAGGCTGGACAGATATGAAAACACTTTCGATCAGACCCGCAAAGATCTACGATGTACCGGCTCTCGCAAGAATAGAGAGGGAATCTTTCGCTCATCCATGGAGCGCTGAACAGATCACACGTGATATCGTCGCAAATGACAGAGCCTTCGTTGCTGTTGCTGTTCTGGATGGCGAACCGGTCGGCTATGCTGATATGTGGATAGTCGCCGGAGAGGCGCAGCTTTATAACATAGCTGTAGCGCCGGAATACAGAGGAGCAGGCATAGGCAGCATCCTTATGAAATATATGGCCAAGACAGCCGCACGGGCGGGCTGCAGGACCATGACCCTTGAAGTAAGACGCAGCAACGAGCCGGCGATCTCTATGTACCGCAAAGGCGGGTTCAGAGACTCGGGGATCAGAAAAGGCTACTACGCTGACAATAAAGAAGACGCAGTCCTCATGGACAGAGAGATTTCACCTGATGAAGCCATTGAAGGCACCGGTGATCTGGAGGTAGACATCGAGACCGTATGAAAGACGGAAAGTTTCTTACACTTGGAATAGAGACCAGCTGCGATGAGACAGCGGTAAGTGTTGTTGCCGACGGACGCGGGATACTCAGCAATATTATAAGTACTCAGATAGGCATACATACACAATTCGGAGGAGTCGTTCCTGAGATCGCTTCACGCAGGCATCTTGAGAAGATCAACGACTGTGTTGACCGTGCTCTGGAAGAAGCCGGAGTCTGTACAGACGATATAGACCTGGTCGGAGTGACTTATGGGCCGGGGCTCGTAGGAGCTCTGCTGATCGGTGTGGCTGCAGCTAAGAGTATCGCGTACGCGTGCGATATCCCGCTGATAGGAGTCAACCATATGCATGGTCATATTGCGGCCAATTATCTCGAGCATCATGACCTCGAGCCGCCTTTCATGTCGCTTGTCGTTTCGGGAGGACATACCAATATCGTCAATGTACCGGAATACAACAGGTGCGAGAAGATCGGCGGGACCCGGGATGATGCTGCCGGAGAAGCATTTGACAAGGTTGCCAGAGTAATAGGCCTCGGCTATCCCGGCGGACCTAAAGTCGACAAGGCTGCCCGTGAGGGCAACCGCGATGCGATCGCGTTCAAGAGAGTATGGCTGGAGCCGGGAAGCTACGATTTCAGCTTCTCGGGTCTCAAGACACAGGCTCTCAATTATCTCAATACAGAGAGGCAGGCGGGAAGAGAGATCAATGTCAATGATGTCGCGGCGAGCTTTCAGGAAGCAGTTGTTGAAGTCATTGCTGAGAAGGCTGTCTGCGCGGCAGAAGAGTTCGGTCAGAAGAGAATCGTAATGGCCGGGGGCGTTGCATCCAATTCAAGGCTCAGAGAGCTGATCTCAGAGAAAGCGTCTGCCCGCGGGATAGAAGTACTCAGACCGAGTCCGGTCCTGTGTACAGACAACGGCGCTATGATCGCGTCTGCAGCATATTACGCTTATCAGGCAGGAGAGAGATCCGGGTATGATCTTGATGCCGTGCCTGCACTGGAGTTCTGATGATCGTTTTATCAGCCAAAGACATTAGCAAATCCTATGGAACTGACATCATAACAGAAGATGTCAGTTTTGGCGTGGAAAAAGGTGACCGCATAGGAATTGTCGGGCCTAACGGGTCCGGTAAGACTACCCTGCTTTCCATCATCGCAGGAGAGCTTGAACCATCATCAGGCAATATTTATATCCGCAGTGATATGTCGCTGGGATACCTGAAACAGAAGAATCACTTCTTCAGCGGCGGCACCGTGACCTCAGAGGCGCGGAAGTCATTTGAGCATCTGTACCGCATGGAGAAGGATATTGAAGACCTTCAGGAGAAGATCTCTGACCATACGAGAGCTGACTTTGACCAGTGCCTTGCTTCATATACGGCTCTGATAGAAGAATATGAGAAGCAGGGAGGATACACTTACAAAAGCGAACTCTCTGCAGTTCTGAGGGCCATGGGATTTTCAGAGGAAGATCAGCAGAAAAAGATCGATGTCCTCTCTGGAGGAGAACGCACCAGACTGGCTCTGGCATGCATGCTGCTCAGGAGACCTGACATTCTCATACTCGATGAGCCTACCAATCACCTTGACCTGAGGATGCTTTCCTGGCTCGAGAACTTTCTCAAAGGGTATCAGGGCACACTGCTTGTAGTTTCTCATGACAGATACTTCCTTGACCGCATTGTAAGCAGGATATTTGATATGAGCGGCGGTACTCTTAACGCGTACACCGGAAACTACTCCGAATTCCTGATCAAAAAGGAAGAAAGAATGGAAGCGCTCATGCGCGAGTACGAAAAGCAGCAGGCGGAGATAGCCAGGCAGGAAGAGATGATACGAAGATTCCGCCAGCACGGAACAGAACATCTGGCAAAACGCGCGAGATCCAGAGAGAAAAGACTTGCGCATATCGAACTCATGGACAGACCTTCAGAGGTTCAAAGCCGCATGAAGCTGGGATTTGAGCAGAATTTCAAGAGCGGAGGAGAAGTCCTTGTATGCGAAGATCTGGCTAAGAGTTTCGGCAGCAAAAGGCTCTTTGAAGGAGTTGCCCTGGATGTCAGAAAGGGAGAGAAAATCTGTATCATCGGAGACAACGGCATAGGAAAGACAACACTTTTGCGTATCCTGATAGGAGAAGAAGAGCCGGACTGCGGATACCTCAGAACAGGATATAATGTTGACTTCGGTTACTATGATCAGGGACAGCTGCTGCTCGATGACAACGAGACAGTTCTCGGAGAGATGAAGAATGCGTATCACTTGTATAGCGATACAGAGATGCGGTCTCTTCTGGGAAGATTCCTTTTCAGGGGCGATGATGTTTTCAAAAAGGTCGGAGACCTCTCCGGCGGAGAGAAAGCGAAACTGTCTCTTCTCAAGCTGATGCTCTCCGGTGCGAATACTCTTGTTCTCGATGAGCCTACCAACCACCTTGACATCGATTCAAAAGAGGTGGTCGAGGATGCTCTTGAGGAGTTCGGAGGAACGCTGATCATAGTATCCCATGACAGATATCTTCTTACCAGGATACCTGACAGGATCCTTGAACTGACAGAATCCGGGATCGTCGAGTATAAGGGTAACTTTGAATACTATCTCGAAAAAACGTCACCTCAGCAGGAAACAAGTCAGGAAGAAGCAGTAACAGGCAGACAGCGTCAGGATATAGTACGCCCTGCGGATACAATGGGCTCTGCTGAAGCAGACAGACAGGCGCGCAAGCAGAAAGAGGCAGAAGAACGCCGCAGAGCGAGGAGAGGCGACGAAATAGAAGAGAAGATTCACGAGCTCGAGGGGAAGATCGCAGACATTGAAGAGAGTATGAATGACCCTGATAAGGCGTCGGATTTCGCATGGATGCATGAACAGTCGGCCAGAATGGCTGAATACGAAAACGAGATTACAAGCCTGTATGATGAATGGATGCAGCTTCAGTGAACATGTATATTCCGCTGAATCCGTACTGAACTAAAGGTCAATCCTAAGACGAAGTATAAAGCTGCTATTGGCCGGAACGCCTGTATACAGAGAAAAATACTATCCTATAATTAT